>JBKGZI010000458.1:0-4616 GCA_046545675.1 Persicimonas sp. | reverse complement strand
GGATGGTGTAGGTCTGCAGCACGCGGATGGTCGCCTCGCGGACCTCGGTCCACACCGGCTGGAAGGCGCGCTGGCGGTCGGTCATCTCGCCCTCGGCGGTCTTGTCGGTCAGGGCGACCGGCGCGACGGGGCCGTCGAGGTGGCGAATGATGTCGAGCAGCGTGATCTCGCTGGCCGGCCGAGCCATCAGATAACCGCCGTTGGCGCCCCGCTTGCTGCGAACGAAACTGCCGCGCTTCAAATCCGCCATAATGCCCTCCAAAAATTTCGCCGGCAGATCCTCCTCGTCGGCGATGGCCTGGATGCTCATCGGGTCCTCCGAGCGGGCATTGGCGAGGGTGACGAGGGCACGGAGCCCGTACATGGTGCGCGCACTGATATCCATCGGGAGTCGCGGGTTGGAGTCGTGGGATTGGCGGCCTTTCGGCGCCTCACTATAGGCGAAAACACTCCGCGGGACCACGCTAATTCCGCAAAGCCTACTGGGATGGTGGGGTATGGGGTGTGCCTTCGTCGGCCGTTTATGGTGGTACGTGACTTGGTCCCCCGGGCTCCCCGCGCACTCGGTCGCTTCGCTCCCTACCCACACACATCGGATTGGTCTGGATTGAAGACCTCCGGGCAATTGTCGCAGTCGTCGGGGATGCCGTCGCCGTCGGTGTCGGTCTCGCCGCAGTCGTCAGCGCAGGCGTCGCCTTGGCCGTCTTCGTCGGCGTCCTCCTGGTCGGGGTTGGAGATCTCCGGGCAGTTGTCGCAGGCGTCGCCTATGCCGTCATCGTCGCGATCTGCCTGCTGGCTATTCGGGGTGTCGGGGCAGTTGTCGCAGGCGTCGCCGATGCCGTCGCCGTCGGAGTCGGCCTGGCCGGGGTTTTCGGCATTGGGGCAATTGTCGCACTCGTCGCCCACACCGTCGTCGTCGCCGTCTTCCTGCTCGGGATTGGCCTCGCTGGGACAATTGTCGCACGCGTCGCCGACGGTGTCCGAGTCTGAGTCGGTCTGATCGAGGTTGGCGAGGTTCGGGCAATTGTCGCACTCGTCACCGACGCCGTCGTCATCGACGTCGCTCTGGCCGGGGTTGGCGTTGAGCGGACAATTATCGCAGGCGTCGCCCAGGCCGTCGTCGTCCCGATCCTGCTGGTCGCCGTTGGCGCGCTCGGGGCAATTATCGTCCTCGTTGGGCACCTCGTCGCCGTCGATATCCGGGTCGCACTCGTCGCCGACGCCGTCTCGATCACGGTCACTCTGGTCCGAATTGCTCACGTCGGGGCAATTATCGCAGGCGTCGCCCACCCCGTCGTTGTCGGCGTCGAGCTGGTCCTCGTTGGCCACCTCCGGACAATTATCACAGGCATCGCCGATAGTATCGCCGTCGGTCTCGAGCTGCTCCGGGTCGGCGTCCTCGGGACAGATGTCGCAGGCGTCGCCCACGCCGTCACCGTCGACGTCGGCTTGGTCGGGATTGGCCAGGTCCGGGCAATTATCGCAGGCGTCCCCGGCGCCGTCTCCATCGCCGTCTTCCTGCTCGGGATTGTAGTCGACAGGGCAGTTATCCTCGTCGCCCTCGAGCCCGTCACCATCAGGGTCGGCGTCACACTCGTCGCCGATGCCGTCGCCATCCTGGTCGGATTGGTCGGGATTGGGCAGGTCCGGGCAATTATCGCAGGCGTCCCCGGCGCCGTCTCCATCGCCGTCGGTCTGGTCGGGGTTGGCGTGCTCCGGGCAATTGTCACAGGCGTCGCCCAGGCCGTCGCCGTCCTGGTCGGCCTGGTCTTCGTTGGCCACCTTCGGGCAGTTGTCCCGGACATCTTCGACGCCATCGTCGTCAAAATCCGACGCCGAACACGCCAGCGTGAGCGCACCGATGGCCAACACGGCCAGCAGAGCCTGTGCGATGTCGCGAGCGAGCTTGCGGGGGGAGCGAGAAGACATATGGAACTTCCTACAAACAACTGAAATGATGCGGGTTTAGCCGACGCTCGCCACACTATAGGAGAATGCGCCGCCCAAAAGAAGCGCGGCTTATTCGGCGGCGGGCTTCGCGCCGCTGCGCATATTCCCGGCCCAGGTCAGCACACCGACCACGACCATGCCGACCGCGAACATCGCCAGCGCTGACATCACCAACGGTGAGAAGCTGTCGGGCATAACGTTGACCGTCAAGCCGTCCGCCACGCTGCGAAACGGCCAGATACCGCGCAGGCACCCCACCATCAGGCCCACCAACGCCCCGAGCGTATAACCCGGAAAGCGATGGAGCAAATAACTCAGGATGCGCGCAAAGCTCAAAATCCCGATGCCTATGCCGAGGAGGAAGAGCAGCACGTAGCCACCCTGGGCCAACGGCAACTCACCGCCGGCCAGCGCCTTGATGGAGCCCTTGAGGGCATTGAGCACGAAGAAATACGCCCCCAGGATGAGCAGGATATACGACCCGCTGATGCCCGGAAGCAGCATTGCCGAGATCGCGATGGCGCCGGCCGCGAAAACATACCAATGCGCCGGGCGCGGCACCTCGACGCTCACCCCGGCGGGGACTTCGATGACGTCATAGGGCTCGGCGCGCTCTTTGAGGGCGTCCTTGTCGGCCGCGCCCTGCCCGCCCTCGGCGCGCAGCTCCTCGAGCCTCTGGGCGAGCGCGGGGTCCTCGGCGCCGATGGCCTCGCGCAGCGCGTCGTTTTGGGGCGCCCAATATACCTCGTTGGTCATCATCGCGCTCGGCGCGCGCCGGGCGAGCTCCTCGAGGGACTCCCCCTCGGACTCGACCTCGGTCCAATTTCGGGTCAGCTCGAAGGTGTTGGCGGGGTTGGTCACCGCGTAGCCAAAGCCCGCGCCCAGCAAAATCGCCAGCAACACCCCGGCAACACCCGGGCCCTCGCCCGGTGAGATCATCTTGAGCGGCACCCACACACTGGCCACGATCAACCCGAAGAAGAACGCCCGCATCTGCACCGGGTAGTCCTCCATCAACGTCGGAATCACCAAGCTTCCGATGATGATCGCCGTAAAGATGCCCACGCCGAGCGTGACCAAGAATGCCAGATTCATCGTGCCGACTTCCTCGACGAAGGCGCGCCAGTCCTCTTTTTTGCGCCCGCGCGCCACCCAGCGCCAAAGCGGCCCCACCCAATACAGGTGCAAGCTCTTGAGAGCGTCGATAAATTGGGTGTAGATGCCCAGGATGAGCGCCATGGTCCCGCCGCTGACACCGGGGACGATGTCGGCCAGGCCCATGCACATACCTTTGAGGAACAGAAAAAGTCGTTGCATAAACTGATCAGGGGTTCGGGGGTCCAGGGGTCCAGGGGTCCAGGAACTGCTTAACTGCCAGGGGTTCGGGGGTCCGGGGGTCCAGGGGTCCAGGAACGGCTGCACCCGTGGTCATCGTCGTGATCGTGAACGTAGCCGTAGCCGTAAACGAACACGACCAACCACCACCTTCAACAACGCCACAATTAACCACAATCCGCCCCCCGATAAAACCCTTGGCTTGTCTTAGCTTGTCTGCAAGTCGTGCCGTCGTTATCAAGAACTCAACTCATAACCCTGACTCGAGGAGATTTCCGATGGACGAGACGATCCGACCGAAGAGTGTGACGCCGATCATGGAGGCCCGCTTTGGGCTCGATGGCGGCGCGATGTTCGGCATCATCCCGCGCCCGCTCTGGCAGCGCACCAACCCGCCCGACGACAACAACCGCATCGACATGGCCTGCCGCTGCCTGCTCGTCGAATACGAGCAACGCAACGTGCTGGTCGACGTGGGGATCGGCGACAAGTGGAGCGACAAAGAGCGCGACATCTACAAGATCCACAGCCAGGACGTCGCTCTGGCCGGGGCGTTGGAGTCGCGCGGGCTGGGCACCGACGATATCGACGACGTCATCCTGACCCACCTGCACTTCGACCACGCCGGCGGCGTGAGCCGATTCGCCGACGACGGAGAGTCGGTCGAAGCGGTCTTTCCGGGGGCGCGTCACTGGGTTCAGCGACGGAATTGGTCCTGGGCGAATGCGCCGAGCGCGCGCGACGGCGGCAGCTATCGCAAGATCGACTTTGGCTTCTTCGAGACCTCCGACGACGCCCCCGAGCTCGAGCTGATCGACGGCATCGACGAGATCATGCCCGGCATCGAGGTGCTGCCGGTCCACGGCCACACCTTCGGCATGCAGGTGGTCAAGATCACCACCGACGAGCACACCTTCGCGTATATGGCCGATCTGATCCCGACCAGCTCGCATATGCGCGACCCGTACGTGATGGGCTACGACCTGCAGCCGCTGGTCACCGTCGAGGAGAAGCGGGAATTGCTCTACGAGGCTGGGCGGGAGGACTGGATTCTCATCTTCGAGCACGACCCGACCACCGGCTTTGCGCGCGTCGAGCACGACGAGCGCGGCCGGCCGACGGCGGTGCCGGTTTCGCTGGCATTGGACTGACGTCCTCTGGGCGTCGGAAAATACTGTCTCACCCTTCTTTCTCTGACGGCGAGACGCCTTTTCATCATACATATCTCGATGATTAACGCGCTGTTGCATTTCAAGGCGCCGTTGTTTGGCGCCGTTTATGCGGGTTGACCGTGCGCCGGAGCGTTTTTTGCGACGGCCCTGTAGCCCCGG
>JBKGZI010000457.1:0-4617 GCA_046545675.1 Persicimonas sp. | reverse complement strand
AAATTGCAATCGGGCCGTACTGCATTCACAATGAACGGTGATCTGATCCCTATTCGAGCCCAGAAGAGAGCCTGTGGAGCTCATCGCCAAGCTCATAAATCGCCTCGGGATTGGCCCGCGCTGCGCCCTGATCGGGGTGGTCTTCGCGGCGGCCGTGCTGGGATGCGATATGCAGGGTGTGCCCCTTCCGGGCACCTCCGATGCCGCCCTGCAGGCTGTCTGCGAGCCCGGCGAGCAGGTGTGCGACGGCCCACTCTTGCAGGTGTGTACGGACGAGGGCGTCTACGAGCACATCGAATGTGCGGCGAGCACAAGCTGTGAGAATGGAGCGTGCCGACCCATCGAGACGCATTGCGACGGGACGCTCGAGGACGATGACTCGCTGAGCGATTTCAGTGTCTCGCCGCAAGCGCTGGTCTTCGAGACCGACGAGCAATTCAAATCCTCGACCGCTTCGTTGGACATTACCAATTGTAGCACCGACGACCTCCGACTCATCGACGTACGGCCCTACGACCCCAACCGAGTCGGCAGCCGAGACGTGTTCACGCTTCACCGCTCGGAGCTCCAGCCCGGCGACAGCATTGGCGCCGGAGAGACCAGGAGCATCTCGGTGCGTTACGAGCCCCAATACGCCTTCTCGCGTGAGAAGGGGAAGCTCAACGTGGAGCTGTTGGGCAGCCGCTACCGCCAATTCCACGTCGAGCTCATCCCCAAGGCGCACTGCGTGACGGCGACGCCGGAGATCGAGCTCGGGATCGTCGACGGCCCGGTGAACCGACGCGCCCACGTGCAAAATTGTGGCACCGAGCCGGTCCAGCTCGACGGCGTGCACGTCAACGCGAGTCGCTCGCCGAGCCCGGTGGCGCTGCAGCACATGGAGTTCCCGACCGTCTTGCTGCCAGGCGAGCATTTGGCACTGCCCTTCGACGTGGATGCCACCGGCGACGCCACCCCGGGCCGCTTTGCCGACCATATCGTCATCGACGTCGCTGACGCCGACCGTTACCCCGAGCCCTTAGGCACGACCGTCACCGGCCATCTGGTCACGCAAGCGTGTCGAGATCGCGAGCTGGCCGCGCCGACCATCTGGACCGAGCAATCCGCACAGGCCGACGGCTGGAGCCACAGGGTCCGCCTCGGCGAGCGTATCCATATCCAATCCAACTCGACCCAGGCCGACCGGGAGACGGCGACTGGCCAGACATTCTTCGAGCTGGAGGCACCCCACGGAAGCCGCGCACGCCTCGAGCCGACGCTCTCCGAGATCACCGAGCCCAACCAGACCTCGTTTGTCACGGACGTCGCCGGCGTCTACGAGATCGAGCTCGACGAAGTCGACGAGTCCGGCGCCGCGCTATGCGACAAAGACCCGCAGGGCGACGAGCAAGCCGAACCGCACACGCTGACCCTCGATGCTCGTCCAACGGCGGCGCTTTATGTCGACCTGCAGTGGATCACCGTCGGTGATTTGATCTCGGCCGACGTCGGCTACGGACGAGGAGGCGACCTCAACCTGCACCTGATTGCCCACGACGAACTGGTGGAGAGCACGGGTTTGTCATCCCCCGAGGAGGCCTGCTTCGGCTACGGTGAATACCCGTTGCCGTCGAACCTCGACGATCTGCCCACGGCCGACATCGCCGAGTGCGGGAGCACCGGCGCGCAGGTCCACTCGTTGAGCGTCAGCGGCGCCCACCGTGAAGTCATGACTGTCGATGAGGTCGACCGACGTTATTACTACATCGGCGTAAGCGCGTTCAGCATCTACGAATTTCCGCGCGCGTTCTTCCGGCTCAGCGTCTACGCCGATGGCACGCCGGTCGACGACATCGAGCTACACGAGCCGTGGTGGCCCGACGAGGAGTACGACAACCTGCCGGAGTCGCTCGACGATCTGCTCACCTACGAGCTCGGCGGTGAGGAGGTCTGGGTATTCGGCGTGTGGGACGCCCGGGAAAACCGACTCCTGCCGCGCCCGCCTCGCCGCTTCCCGCGGGATTTCCCCTAGATCCGCTGCCAGGGCATCTGGACCGACGAAGCGCCGCGAGGAAGTGACGTTGTAGTATTAAAACTCCAGAAGGTCTGGCACCGGTTGGCGCGCGTCAAGGTTGCGCCTGAACCCAGATTCAGACATCCTGAAGCCATCGAGTGGTAGAGCGACGACGATGGATAGAGTTCATGGGCTTTTGGATGAAGAATATTCGTAGTGCCGGGCTCTTCTTGGCCGCGCTATGCTCCATAGTCATGTTGGCCGCGGGCTGTAGCGGCTGCGAGGGCGAGACGACCGGCGGTGAGCAGGACAACGACGACGACGGCGGCTGGTGTGTCGACTGCGCGGACGCCGCCGTCGACGCCCGCGACGCCGAGCCGGGCGACGACGACGCCGGTCCGGACGCCGAGCCCGACGCCGAGGAGTGCCCTCCGGCGAACCAATGCGCCGACCTCTGCTGCGCCGACTCCGAACTGTGCCTCAATGACCAATGTGTCACCCCCGGCGACGAGTGCGAGCACAACCAGGATTGCGGCTCCTCGGAGATCTGTGAGCCGACCCTCGAGCGTTGCATCCCGGATCCGGGCGTGACCTGCGAGTATCGCCCGGGCGAAGAGGTCTTCGACCCGGAGGTCTCTTTGGCCTGGCGCGACGACGACAACACACCCGCTCCTCAATATAACCAGATCATGATGACCCCTTCGGTCATCGATATCGACGAGAACGGCTCACCGGATATCGTCTTCTCGACCTTCACCGGCAGCAGTTATAACGAAGGGAGTGTCCTGCGGGCGATCGACGGCGAGACCAACGACCCGATCTTCGATCTGACCGACCCGGCCAAATACGTCAGCGGCTCGGCGTCTGTGGCCATCGGAGATATCGATACGGACGGGCGAAACGAGATCGTGGCTGTCTCACCGGGCTCCAGCGGACTGATCGCCTTCGACGACCACACCACCGACTGGGCGGTAATGTGGGAGACCGACCCCTTCTCGATGTCCTGGGACGGCGCCTCTCTGGTCGACCTGGACGCCGATGGGACCGTCGAGGTCGTCGCCGCCAACCGTGTCTTCGACGGGGTCACCGGCGACTTGGAATGCGTAGGCGATGGCGTCAGCGGCTCGCCGCAAAACTCCACGACCGCCGACCTCGACGGCGACGGCGTCGAGGAGATCATCGGCGCCAACGGTGCGTTCAAATTCGAGTCGGATGGACAAGGCGGATTTAGCTGCCCGACCTACTTCACCTACGACAGCGGCAGCGGCTTTCCTGCCGTGGGCGACTTCGGCACCTTTACGAATGGCCAACGAGACTTCGGCGACCTCGACGGGATCCCCGAGATCGTGACGGTGAGCACAGCCGCCACCGACCAGATTCAGTTGGTCAACGGCCAGACCGGCGAGCGTATCTGGTCGGCGACGCTGCCGACCACCGACCACCCGCACTTCTCAGACACCCAATGCTCGGATAAATCCGGCGCCGGCCCTCCCACGATCGCTGATTTCGATGGCGACGGCGCCCCCGAGATCGCCACCGCCGGCGCCTGCTATTACGTGGTCTACGAGACCGACGGCTCGATCATGTGGAAGCACCCCTCCCAGGACTTCTCCAGCCGGGTGACCGGCTCGAGCGTCTTCGACTTTCAGGGCGACGGCAAGGCCGAGGTGGTCTACGCCGACGAGTGCTTTATCCGCGTCTATGACGGCACCGGCAACGGCGACGGTACCACCGAGGTGCTCTTCAAGCGCTCGCACACCTCCGGGACCACCCGCGAGCTGCCGGTGGTCGTCGACGTCGACGCCGACTATCACGCCGACATCGTGGTCATCTCCAACGACTACTCGGGGGTCAGTACGAGGTGCTCGGAGGAATGGGACGACTTCGAGGCGCTCGGCGGCGAGGAGCGCGGCATCCTGGTCGTCTCCGACGCCGAGAACCGGTGGGTGTCGACCCGCCCGGTGTGGAACGAATACGCCTACCACGTCACCAACGTCTGCGACGGCATCGACGATCAGCTATGCGTGGGCCGGCCCAACACCATCGGCGCCATCCCCATCGGCAAGCGCAACAATTGGGAGCTCGACTACCTCAATAACTTCCGCCAAAACGTCCAGGGCGAGGGACTCTTCAACGCCCCCGACCTGCAGATCACCAATATCAAGACCACCTGCAACAGCTCAGGGCTCGATCTGAGCCTGACGGTGGCCAACCGCGGCAGCCAGGGCGTGCGTGCAGGTGTCAACGTGGCCGTCTGGATCACCGTCGACGGCACCGAGGACTACCTGACCACCCTGACCACCTCGACCGACCTGCCTCCCGGCGGCAGCGAGACGCTCGTCTACGACTGGGCAGACGCTCCCGACCCGGCCGGCCAGACCATCGAGGTGCGCGCCGTCGCCGACGAAGACGAGCACGGCGAGCAGTTGCACAACGAGTGCATCGAGGACAATAACGAGACGCTCAACGAGGCGCGCTGCGCCTGCGAAGACAGCACCGACTGCGACCCCGGTGAGTACTGTGCGACCAACGGCACGTGCTATTCGAACGACGACTGATAAACAGCATCTCCGATAGGGGTAGGGACACCCGATTCAACGGGCGCCCCTCCCTCCGAACCGTAC
>JBKGZI010000456.1:0-4621 GCA_046545675.1 Persicimonas sp. | reverse complement strand
AACGCGTCCTCGACGCGGGCTGCGGCCCCGGCGTCTACACCGAGTGGCTCGTCGATCGTGGCGCCGACGTCGTCGGCGTCGACGTCAGCCTGACGATGGTCGAGCGAGCACGCGAACGTGTTGGCGAGAAGGCGCGCATCGAGCAGGCCGACCTCGGCTCGGACCTCGACCGCTTCGACGCTGCCGCGTTCGACCTCGTCCTGGGCTCGCTCGTCCTCGACTACGTGCACAACGTCGCGTCGGTCTTCCGTCACTTCCGTCGTCTTCTTCGTCCCGACGGCCACCTCGTCTTCTCGGTGCTCCATCCCCTGGCGGCGCAGCTTATCTTCGAGCCCGAAGACTACTTCGCGACTGAGGAGGTCAGCTCCGAGTGGACCGGTTTCGGCACGCCAGTCGTCGTCCCGTCCTACCGGCGGCCGTTGAGCGCGTGGACCGAGGCGCTGTCGGCGGCCGGGTTCGTCATCGAGCGCATCGTCGAGGCGAAGCCAACCGAGGAGTTTCGGGCGCAGGAGCCCGAGCAGTACGAGGAGCTGAACCGAAGGCCGTCGTTTCTGTGTGTGCGGGCACGGCCCAAAGAGCAAACGAGGGAACCGTGAAGCCCGCGCTCTACTTCAACCTCGACCTGACGCTTACCGAGATGAGCGTCCCGTTCTCTGAAATCACCGCGCAGGTTTTCGAGGAGATTGGGGTGCCACATGGGAAGCGCGACGGCGCAGCCTTCGCCGAGTTATTTTTCGAGGAACTCGACGGCGGCGGACAGACTCCGTGGCAGCGGGCGTTCACGCGCTACTTCGACGAGCGCGACGTCACGCTCGATGCCCGTCGTGCGGCCAAGCGTTATGTCGACTTGGAGCTCGATGCCGTCCAACCGGCGTTTGCCGACCTTCAATCATTCGTCCAGCGGCTGACCGAGCGGGTCCCCGTCGGTGTTCTGACGCGGGGGATCGGCCACGTCCAGCTTGCCAAGCTCGACAAGCTCGGCCTGAGCGACATCCTCGATGATGTGGTCATTTCCCATGAGGTCGGGGCGAGCAAGGCCGATGGCAGCTTGTTTCGCGCCGCCGAGGAGCGCCGGGAAGCGGCGGCGTTCGTGTACGTTTCGACGCACTCGTCGGATATTCGGCATGCCGCCAGCGCCGGATGGCGCACGATCTTCGCCGAGCCCGAGCAGCTGCGCGAGACGATCATCGAGTGGCTCTCCAAACACGTCTGAGTTTCGCAGCCGACTTCGGCGTGTGAGATGCCAAACAGCAAAAGGGAGAACAACGATGACGGAAGTCGACTGCCCGATGCATCCCTTCTCCAGCCTGCTCCACAATCTGGACGATTTTCTCGAGCACATCGACTCGGCGCGGGTCGAAACCATCGGCGAAGCACGCGATGGCAGCCCGATTCCAGCCGTTTCGCTGGGACCGGAAGGTGCACCGACGTGTGTCGTCATCGCCGGGACGCACTCGAGCGAGCTGACTGGCGTCTCGGGGGCCTTCGACGTGGTAGAGCGGCTGTCGCCCGAGCTCGAAAGCGTGGCGTTGTATGTCGTTCCGGCCGTCGACGTCGCCGGGGTGCGAGAAAACCTCAGCCTGCTGCCATCGACTCCGACACTCGGCTCGGTACTGCAACTGAAAAGCCACCGCGATCTGGAGGGCGAGTTTCGAGACGGCGACCATCCGGAGGCCCAAGCACTTCGCCAATGGCTGGAGGGATTGCCACAAATCGACGCTTTCATCTCGCTGCACGCGGCCAACCACGTGGTTCCCGGAGGCTACGTATACCTGGGCGGCAATGACGAGCAGATGATCGCCGAGGCTGCGACGGTGCTCGCAGCACGCATGGACGAAACGGGCTTCCGTCGACTTGCGGAGGATCCAACCGGGGTCAGTGGCGCTCGCATCAACGACGGAATCTTCGAACTGCCGGATGCCCCCGGTTCATGCGTCGACTTTGTACAGGAGGCGTTCGATCCCGGTGTGGTTCTCGTCACCGAGCTTCCGGTGGGCCTCGTCGTCGACGGCCCGGTCGAGCTGGAGCAACTCGACCTCTGGAAGCAGAGCAAAGAGTGCCGGCCACGCTACAACCCCGCGTTATTCAATGGGATTCATGTCAACTTCTCTGCGATCTCTTCGATTACGGCGCCAATGGTCTGCCTAACCTGTGCTGCCGTCACACGCAGGACGTCGACATCGTACACCTTAAGAAACGCCAAAACCCTCGAATCCTTAGCGGATTCGAGGGTTTTGGTGTAGTCGGGGCGCCCGGATTTGAACCGGGGACCTCTTGCTCCCGAAGCAGGAAGACTCGGTTTGGCGAGGGCCTGTTTCGGGGGGCTGAGAGGGCGTTCGGGTCGGTTTTTGGTGAAAATTCGTGTTTAGCTACCTTTCAGCGCGTTTAGGTGATATTGCAGCGCGTTTCAGGGCGTTCACACCCAAAATCACACCCAAACACCTAGCGTACCGGCAAAAGAACATCGGGCCGACCTATTCGACGGCACATCGGCTCAGGGCAAGGACACCACTGATCGCCAATACAGTGCGGTGCTTGACGCTGGAACGCTTTCCCACCTTTATGGATTCCCGACAGAGCACAATTGTGCCGAACAGGGACCGAAATGATGACATTGGTAGAAAAACTCCAGGGGCTCATCATCCTGTTGGCCGTCGCAGCAGGCCTGGGGCTGGGCCAGCTTCCGGCAGTCGCCGAGTCGGCCGAACTGTTCATCTTGCCGTTTTTGGTCTTGATGCTGCTCGGTGTCTTCCTGGGCGTGCCACTCGAGAACGTAACCGACGCATTTCGCAAGCGGCGAGTGACCCTGGTGAGCCTGGTGTTCAACTTCGTGTGGAATCCGCTTTTTGCGTGGGGGCTGGGCTGGCTGTTTTTGTCCGATCATCCGGCGTTGTGGGTGGGCTTGATCATGTTGATGGTCACCCCCTGCACCGACTGGTACATCGTCTTTACCGGCATCGCCCGAGGCAACGTCGCGCTGAGCACGGCGCTATTGCCGTGGAATTTGTTGCTGCAGCTCATCTTGTTGCCGGTCTACCTCTACCTGCTCGCCGGCACACTCGCGCCCATTGATCTGACACTGCTAGGCGAGAGCGTCCTCGTCGCCCTTATCCTCCCTCTGGCCGCGGCATTCGGCATTCGCCGGCTCGCTGTCGCGAGGAAAGGTGAACAGTGGTTTCAGGACCGGCTCTTACCCAGGGTCCAGTCGACTCAGATTCTCTTTTTGGGCCTGGCAATCGTCGCGATGTTCGCCTCCAAAGGGGCCGAACTCATCGGCGAATTTGGCGTATTTCTTCGCCTGCTCCCTCCCATCTTGGTCTTCTTCGGGTTCAATCTGGTCCTGGTCTTTGTGCTAAAGCGTGTCTTTCGCATCGAGTACGAAGATTTTGTGGCTCTTTGCTGCACGACCCTCGCCAGAAACTCACCGCTGGCCCTGGCGATCGCGCTGGTGGTCTTCCCCGACGAGCCTCTCATCGCGCTGGCATTGGTGATCGGGCCGCTCATCGAGTTGCCCATCCTCGGTGCGGTGACACAGTTATTGCTTCGGACGAGGTCCGACGAGTCCTCGTCACCGAGGAGTTAACGTTCGGCGAACTCGTCGATCCGTAACGTGTCTGTGTCAGCGCTGTTGGAGCAACTCGACGAACTCGGGCTGCTCGGTGAGCGCCCTTTTGATCTCAGGCGAGCCGCCCCATTCGAGCCAACCCGTAAGGGCACTACATTCTCCGACGGCCCCCACGTCATGCGGCTTTGCGGCGTCACGACACCGCCCGAGCTCATGTCAATCTGAGTCGAACTTGGTCTCGATATCTTGCCGTTCGTGAAGAATGCGAGCGATTTCGACAGTCGAGTCCGTGTAGCGGAAAAAGAGCACGTATGGCTTGACCGAGAAGCTGCGAAGTCCGTCCAAGATTTCGTCTCTGACGGTGCCTAGTTCGCCGGGGGTCTGAGCGAGCAGTTGGCACTTATCCCGAAGGTGAGTGATGACCTGCGCGGCGAGGTCGGCTCCCGCACCATCCTCGACATATCGAGCGATGCCTCGAAGATCTTCTCGGGCGCTGGGTGCGAGGACGAAACGTCTCAAACTTATTGCCCGCTGTTGTCGAGGCTGGCGAGGATTCCCTCAAACACTTGCTCGCCGTCGAGCCCCTCGCCGTGGTCGAGTTCCACGAGACCCTGCTCGACCGCTTTTCGCAGGACCTGAAGCTTCGCCTCTCGCTCTCGCGTCTGGTCTTCCAGCGTCCTGATGGCCGCCCGCACGGCTTCGCTGGCCGACCGATATCGCCCTGCCGCCACTTGGTCGGCGATGAATTGCTCGAGTTCCGGGGTGAGCGAGACGTTCATAGTTGTGCCTGCTGTGGAGAGACGTCAGCACATCAAAAGTACGAACCCACCTCAATAATGTCAATCTTTGTTATTCAGAGCGGCCAACTGTCAACTCCTTTGGGTCTCGAGGTTTCGAGACGTGGATTGGCAGCTTGTTGCTGCCCCCTCCGACGGCTTCGCTTCGCTACGCCGCCACCTCCCCGCGGGGCGGTGGAGGGGTGGCAAACCGTACACTCTCGTTGACCCCAAGAAACGCCAAAACCCTCGGCTCCTAACGGATCCGAGGGTTTTGGCG
>JBKGZI010000455.1:0-4636 GCA_046545675.1 Persicimonas sp. | reverse complement strand
GCTCGTCGCCCGCAAGGGGGGGGGAGGCGCGTGATCCCCCGGTGCCCTTCGCTTCGCGTCGGGCGCCGGGGGCTACAGGGCCTCGCTTCGCTTCGGCGCGGCGCCTGAAAAACGGCGCCTTGAAAAGCACAAAAACGCCCCGAGCTGATCTACTTAATCAACTCGGAGCGCTAAATACGTACCCGGGAGCACCCGGTCGGCCCTTCTTACTGTCTGACTCTCTGACTTTCTGCAGTAATCAATTCGCGCAGCGCTCGATCCGGCTTCGGACAAAGCTCTCCGCCTCGTCGAAGCCGAAGTTGCGGTAGAATTCGTTGAGGTTGTAGTAGCGCTCCAGCGGGTCGATATCCGAGCTCCAGTTCAGCTTGCGCAAACACACCGGGCACAGGTGCATGGGCCGGCGGTCGGCCTCCTCGAGGTGGTTCGATCCGTTGAGGCCGCATTCGAAAAAGGTGCAGTGCGTCATCCCGTACATATGGCCGATCTCGTGGGCCATCACCTTCAGGCTGCGCCTCAGCGTCAGCCAAGAGTCCTCCTCGGCGGTGTAGCGCGCAAAGCTGTACACCCCCACCCGATTGCGCAGGCTGGCCTGGCCGAAGACGAAGTTCCAATTGGGATCCGGATATAGGTCGGTCATCGACATGCCCAGCATGCAGAAGCCGTCGGCGGGCAACCGGCGCGCCAGGTACCGCAGGATGTCGGTAGTCAGCAACTGGCGCTGACCCTCGTGTGGGTTGTAGCGCTCGGTGACCGACAGATCGTCGAGGCTGATCGACGGCAAGATCGCCACGTCGCGCAAGAAGTACGCACTCGCGTAGCGCTCCAGGGCAGCCAGCGGTGGGCATTGTGGGCCGCACCACTCCCCGAAGGGCTGCAGATACAGCACCTCGCGGCGGCCGTCGGGCCGGTTCGGGTTGGATTTGATGAAATCGTGCAGCGTCTGGCCCCCTTCGTCGTGCTGAGCCAGCCAGTCCCCCGGCTTTGGCTGGCCCTTGGGCCGAAATCCGTCGCGATGAAATAAGCTTCGTAGGTCGATGGGAATCGCCAATGGCGACCCCAGCGCCGGATGAAAGTCGTTCGACTCCATCTGCTACCTCCCTCCCCTTTTAGTTCGGCCCGTGTGCTGTGAGGCCTTGTGGCACGGCGCTTCCCCGGCGCCGTGCGAGGTGCAGTCAGAGAGCTACACCACTACATACTCTCGTCTATCGAGCCCGGATTCTCTGGATGGTTTACTCACGCCGCATCACGTCGAAGATCGCCGACATATCGTCATCGCCGCGGCCCTGCTCGAGCGCGCGGCTGAATCGGTCGGCGACTGACTTGATGAGGTGAGGCTCGACTCCGTGTTTTTTGGCGGCTTCCTCGATCAGGCGCGCATCCTTGAGCGCGAGTCTGAGCGGAAAGCTTGTTTGGTAGTCTTCTCGCAGCATCATCTGACCCTTGATTTGGGCATAGCCCGCATCGAGAGCTCCCCCAGATATCGCATCGAGAAATAAATCGCCGCGCACCCCCAGGGCCTCGGCGCTGGCCAGCGTCTCGGCCAGCACGCCCAATAGCCCGAGCACCCAATTATTGCTGACTAATTTGAGCCGGGTAGCTTCGCACGGCTTGTCCAGGCGGAGGGTTCGCCGGCCGACGGCCTCGAAGACAGGCGCACATCGATCGACGATTCTCCCCGAGCCCGCCGCCAAGACGACCAACTGACCTTCCTGGGCGGGCTGACGCGTCCCGAGCACCGGCGCGTCCACATAGTGGACCCCCTGGCCTTTGGCCCGCCGGTCGAACTCCGTGGTATCGTCGATACCCACCGTGCTCATCTGAATCCAGACGCTGTCTCGGCCCATCCCCTCCAGCGCCGTGCCGTCGACCAACATCACATCGCGCACCGCGTGGCCATCGGCGAGGGTCGTGATCACAAAATCAGCGCTGTTGACCGCCTCGGCGGGGCTGGCGGCCAACTTCACCCCTTGTTCTTGCAGCGCGCGAGCCTTGCTCGAGGTGCGATTCCACACAGTCACCTCATGGTCGGCCGCCAGCAGCCGCCTGGCCATCGCCGAGCCCATGATTCCGGCGCCGAGCAGCGCGATATCTTGTCCATTGGCCATAACGTCCCGTGTCATCAAGTAGGACAGCAGAGCACTGTATTTTGAAAACTACACTCCACTCAGCTTTGCTCAACCCCTACCGATACTTGGTGGACCCACACCGCCGCGGGATTATCGCGGACACCTCCCTGTTTCTCTGTTGAGGCGCCGGCCCCGATCGCCTAAGAAGTATCTTGTCGTCCGATCTGCACCGATCCAGTTCGATGTCCCAGCCGAATCCACCAGCCGCCATGAGCCAAAAACCGAAGCAGTCCAAGGGATTTACCGCCTACGCGTGGACATTTGTGGGCTACCTGATGGCGGTGATTCTCTTCGGCGCTTGGGTGCGCATCACCCACTCGGGGGCCGGCTGCGGAGACCACTGGCCGACCTGCCACGGCGATTTCGTGCCGTTTGCGCCCAGCGTCGAGACGATGATCGAGTACACCCACCGGCTCACCAGCGGCTTTTTGGGCATCCTCGGGCTGGTCCTGGTGGGCTGGGCCGCCAAGCTCTTCGGAGCTCGCCACCGCGTGTTCTGGGCCGCTGTGGTCACCCTTTTATTTATTATCTTCGAGGCGCTGATCGGCGCGGGCATCGTCCTGGCCGAGCTGGTCACCGACGACGACTCGGTGGCCCGCGCGGTGGTCATCTCCATTCACCTGCTCAACACGCTGACGCTGTCGGGAGCCGCGGCGCTGACCGCCTGGTGGTCCAGCGGCAAGCCGCTGCCGCAGTGGTCGGACGCGAAGAAGTCCCTCCAATGGCTGCTCGGCCTGAGCGTGGTGGGGCTGGTGATCACCAGCATGTCCGGCGCGGTTACCGCCCTCGGCGACACCCTCTTTCCGGTCGACCCGACCGTCGGAGGCGGGCTCTTCGACCGCGTGCGCGGCGACCTCTCGCCGGCCAAGCACTTCCTGGTGCGCCTGCGCATCATCCACCCGGTCATCGCCGTGTTGACCTCGGTCTTCTTGGTCGCGGTAACCACCATCGTGCGCACCTCCGAGGTGTCCGACACCGCCAAGAAGGCGTCCATTTACGTGCTCGTCTTCGTCATCGGCCAGGTCATCATCGGCATCGTCAACATCTACCTGGGCGCCCCGGGCTGGATCCAATTGGTACACCTGGGCCTGGCCCAGACGGTGTGGATCGCCGTGCTGATCATGGGCAACGAGGCACTACAGAAAGTTAGAAAGTTAGAAAGTTAGAGAGTTAGAGAGTTAGAGAGTTAGAGAGTTAGAAACGGCAACAGCACCTCGTTGAGCGTATCCGTTCGATGGAGATCCTTTGCTGTATCTTACTCTCTTACTTTCTCACTCTCTTACTCTCTCTTAAAGACCGGCAATGGTCTCGTAACCCAGGTACAGCGCAGCCGCGATGACCACCACGCTGACTGCACGCTGGATGCGCGCGAGCAGGCGCACCGAGTAACGCTCCTGAAATTTGTCGAGCAGCCAGACCTCGACGGCCGTCCAGCAGATCATCCCCACCGCCACGAATCCCGTAAAGAGCATCCGGCCCAACAGGTCCGACTGGACGTTGAAGAGCGTAAAGAAAAACGCGACGGCGACCGTCCAATTCAAGATGAGCGTCGGGTTGAAGATCGCGATGGAGAAGGCCTTGCCCAGGTGGCCCATCGCGCCGGTCAGCCCCTGCACCTCCTGCTCGCCTTCCTCGAGGATGTCGCTCTCGTGGATGGGCGAGAGAAAAAAGTACAGGCCGACGGCCAGCAGCACGAGGGTCGACAGCGCGCGGATGAGGGTCTCGGCGAGTTGGACCTCCTGGATCAGGATGCCCACGCCCGTGACCGCCAGGCCGGCGTAGATCATCTCGGCCAGCGCGCCGCCGACGCCGGCGGCGAATGCGTATTTGGTCTTTTTTTTGAAGGCCCGGGTGATGACCATCAAGGCCACCGGGCCGGTGGGAGGGACGGAGCCGAAAAAGCCCATACAGAAGCCGGCGATGACGAGGAGCAGCGTATCGTCCATGGCCCGAACACTCCTTCATTGCCTCAAAGCGACTACCTCAAAGCGCCTGCCGCGCTTTGGCTATGCTGATGCTACGGGGCTGGAGCGACCTCATACGGAAGTTCGATCTTCACGTCGACCTTCGGCTCGATCTTGAGCGCGCCCAACAGCGCCTTATACGGCGTGATATCGAAGTCGGGCTGGTTGATGCTCACACGAGCACGGGTCGCACCATCGACGGCCCTCGCCTCGAAGCTGATCGTCTGCTCGACGCCGTGCAGGCCGAGCACGCCCTCGACGTCCAAAACGCCGTCGCGCGCAGCCACCGCGGTCGACCGAAACGTAATCACTGGAAAGCGCTTCGTCTCGAGCACATCCTTGCGGATATTGCGCGCGATCTTCTTCTTGTCCTTGGCCGGCGGCTTGCCCGGCTGGGGCTCACCGTCGTCCATCGCGTGGCGCACCTGCAGCGAATCGGCGGCGAACTCCGCCTCGATGGACCCGTCGTCCTCGTCGACCTCGACGCTGAAGTCGGTCGCCTCGATCGCCAGATCGTGGCCCATCGCCGAGGCGACGCCCTCGGTG
>JBKGZI010000454.1:0-4647 GCA_046545675.1 Persicimonas sp. | reverse complement strand
CGCCTCGGCAAAAGACGCCGAGCCTTACCCCCAGCTATGGTTTGGTTTCGTGGCCGTACGATCGTTCGGATGGTGCGTCTCTTACTCGATCGGCCTATGAGGTGGTTTCGTGCGGGATCCAAACCATAGCCGTGGGTAAGCCGCCTCCGAATGCGCCGTAGGCGCGGTCGGAGGGGCGCACCCACGGAGAGCCTCGGACACCCGCCACGTTCATCTTGTTGATCCTCGGACACCCGCCACGTTCATCTTGTTGAACCCCGGACACCCCCCACGATCAATTTGCTCGACGTGGTCGAGCGGCGCCCCTCTCTGATTATCTTAATGCGGGCCGTCGACAAGCCGCTCGACGGCAGCGAGCATGCGGCCGTCTCGGCCGAGCTGCGCATCTGCATATCCTACCAGGAGTTCATTCGGGCGGGCGCTTGGGCGGTCGTCGATGACCGCCTGCAGGCACTCGGCCTCGCCGCCGGGCCCGGACCAAATACACCGCAAAATATAGGCCACCGCCGTCGAGCGGCTGATCCCGGCGTTGCAGTGACAATAGACCAGCCCCGCCTGGCGCAACGACTCGGCGCGGCGGCGAAGCAGCTCGACATCTTCGGGCCCGGGCGGCCGAATCGTGCGCTCGGTATCCGTATAGGCGCTCGGGTCCGGCTCGAGCACGTCGTGAAATTCCAGGCGCAGATGCAGCGGGTTATCCGCGTCGAAGCCGTACGGCAGCGGGCCGTCGGGCTCGCCGATGGAGACCACCGCCGAGTTCGGCGCCAATTGAATGACGTCCATATTCGCCTCGGGCAGCGAGCGGGCGACGATCTTGGGGTCTTGGGACATGGCCACAGTCGGTTAGAAAGATGAATTAGGCTGCTCGAGAAACGTCGCCTCTTCGGTGGTGGTCGGCCGGGAGATCACCTCGTTTCGGTGCGGAAAGCGCCCGAATCGCTCGATGATCTCGTGGTGTCTAAGGGCGTAGTCGAGCATGCCCGCGACGAATTCATCTGTGGGGTTTTGCTTGGCGATCTCTCGGAATTTCTCGACCGATAGCTCCTGCAGATGCAAGTCCTCGGCGTGCTCGAGCGGCAGGTAGAAAAAGCCGCGCTCGATGGGCGATAGCTCCTCGTCCACGCCGGCCTCGAGGCCATCGAGGGTCAACTTCTGGGCCAGGAGGTCTTGGGACCAGGCGCGCGGGGAGGCGCGGAAGATATTGCGCGAGAATTGGTCGAGTAGAATGACCAGCGCCAGCCGGCCCCGGGGGGTCTGCGCCCACTGGTCGTACTCGCCGCGGATCGCCTGCTCGAGCGCCTGGCCGAAGTTGGTGCGAATGCGCTCGTCGAAGTCCGCGTCCTTGATGAACCAGCGCTTCTGACGCTCGGCCTCGGGCGGCTCGTCGTCGGAGCCGAACCAGAAATCGAGTACATCTTGGCTTTGCACCATCGTCTCCTCCGTTGAAATTTCTTGAGCCACAGCCATGCGTGCCGATCTTTGTTGCGCATTCTGCGAGTTCTACTCCCTGCTCGCAAGGCAGAAGTCCGCAGCGAGGTGTCCGTTGAGTGAACAGCCCGAACAACCCGTCGACATGCCCAGCGCCGATCCGTCCACGGCGCCCGGGACGATGGACGAGCCGACCCGGCTGCGCCAGCATATCCCCAACGCGATGACGTTCACCCGGCTGGCGCTGGCGCTGGCTTTCCCTTTCCTGCCCCACGCCTGGCGACTCGGCGTGCTGGTCGTCGCCGCGCTGACCGAGTGGCTCGACGGGTTTTTGAGCCGGCGATGGAACGCCGAGAGCCAACTGGGCCGCATGGCCGACCCGGTGGCCGACAAACTCTTCGTGCTGGTCATGCTGGGCACATTCATCTGGGAGGGCTGGCTCGATCCGCTCGTCGCGGTCCTCGTCTTGCTGCGCGACATCACCGTGGCGCAGGCCTGCATACTCATCCTGCTCTTCGGCGACCGCCGCGAGCTGACCCGCATGCGCCCTCGCCCGCTGGGAAAGATCACCACGGCACTGCAATTCACCTTCTTGCTCATCCTGCTGATCATGCAGCAGGCGCCGATCTGGCTGGTCGCGGCGACGGTGGCATTCAGCGGGGCGGCGGCGGTTGATTATGTGGTGTTTTATTATCGGGAGGTGCGGGAGTGAGGGGGATGACCCAACAAACACCCTAAATCCCTGAAATCACTCAACTTTCAATCGCAACTACCATACATCCGTTCAGTGCGTTATAGTCAGTCATAGAAAGTGTCGTCCGAACCACATGGACATCTACGGTAGACAAGAGATATGGCAAAAGCACCGAATCGAAAGACACCCGAAGCAACCCCGGAGGCGCGTGATACACATAGTCCGCGCCCCGAGCATCCCCGCCCCAACAACGCGCTCGGCACCGGCCGTTATGAGCCGCGCGACCTGGCCGAGTTGATGCGCTACTGCAAAATCGTCATCCAGAGCGATCTGTGCCCGCGACACATCAAATCGCCGGCCGACGCGATGCTGATCATTCAGCGCGGCGCCGAGCTGGGGCTGTCGGCGGTCAACGCGCTGCAAAACCTCAACGTCATCAGCGGCAAAGTGACCATGCCCGCCGCGCTCGCCGTCGGCGTGGTCAAGGCCTCCGAGGCCTGCGAATACTTCACCTGTATCGAGTCGACCGACGAATATTCGACCTGGGAGACCAAGCGGCGCGGGAATCCGGAGGCGACGCGCTATACCTTCTCGAAGCACGACGCGCAGGTCGCCGGCCTGTGGGGAAGCGGCACCTGGCGCAAATATCCCAGGAACCTGCTGGCCGCGCGCGCCTCGATGAACCTGGCGCGTATGGAGTATCAGGACGTGCTGGTGGGTGTGTACACGCCCGAGGAGTTGGACGCCCCCGAACCGGCGCCTTCTCAGAAGGTCGAGCCCAGCGAGCCCGCCCTCGAGGAGGATTCCGTGCCCATTGAAGACCAAGATCAGGCTCCGGAGGCCCAACAGACACAGCCCGCTCGGCAGGAACAGGCGCCCGAGCTTCATTGGAGCGAGTTGCCGGTCGACGAGCCCAGCGATCAATCAGAGGGCGAGGCGTGGCAGAAGCAACACGAGCGCTTCCACAACCTGATGCGCATCAACGACGTCGAGGAGCACCTGGAGGCGTTCCGCAACTTTATTAAGGCCCGACATGGCATCGAGTCGTGGACCCAACTACCCGCCGAATTGCTGACGCGTTGGTGCGACCTCATCGTGCGCAAAAGCCCGACGCCGAGCGACGGCAAGCCCTCGGACCGAGCCGCCTGGGTCGAGCGCAAGCTCACCCGCTACGCCGAGCAGCGCCAGAGTTAAAATATCGGTCTCTTATGAGCGCATGCTTTCGACACGCTCGTCGATGCGATCGCGGCAGGCCCGAAAGCGGGGGGCGTCGCGAAGCGGATCGAGCAGCGGGCAACGCTCCAGCCACATAAGGTCGAGAAGGCCGTGGTCGACGCCGAGTTCGATATGCTCGAGTGCAGCGTCGAAGTCGCCCTGGTAGGCGAACGCCTCCGCGACGAGCTGACGCGCCACCAGCTCGATGCGTGAACCTTCGGCGCTGTGCTCGATGAACCCCCGGACAAAGGCGCGATGCTCCGCGCTTAGTCCACCGCCACCCCGAATCAGCTCACGGCGTAAATGAGACATCTGCCGGATCGGAGGACTGTCGTGGGTCAGGGGCCGTTCGTTGTCCTCGTCGAACCACTGTGGCTGCTCTCTCCACAGGTCGAGCCGGCTGCGGGTTGCCTCTCGGGTATTGAGCGCCTGCTCGGAGTCGGCCGGCGCCTCGAGCAGACGGTCGACCTGCGCCCAATCGCCGGCCAGCGCCTTCGCCTGGGCCAAGCTGAAGCGGGCACGGTACATGCGAGGGTTGAGCTCGAGGGCCGTCTCAATGTGACGCACGGCGGTGTCGAGCGGACCGATTTCGCGAAGAATGCGACCCATTTCGTCGTGTGCGTCGGCGTTGGACGGCGCGCTGGCCAGCGCCTTTTGCAGATGCTCGATCGCCTCGCCGTACTCCATGCGCGCAAAATGCACCCGAGCGAGCGCCAGGCGCGGCTCCGGACGGCTCGGCGCGATCGAAAGGGCGCGCTTGGCGTAGGTTTGCGCCCTCTCGAGGTGCTCGGCGCGCTCGGCGCTTCCGTAGAAGGTCGCCCGGGCGTGGGCGAGGGCCGCGCCGGCCAAGATTCGCGGGTCGTCGGGGGCCTCAGACAGCGCCCGCTCGAAGAGTTCGATGGCCGGTTTGAGATCGCCAAACCACCCCTCGTGCATGGTGTGGCGCGCCTTTAGATAGAGGTCGACGGCCTGGGAATCGGCCACGGCAGGCTGGGGCGTGTCCAGCTCGTCGGCGGTCAACGCCTCGACGATGGCTCGGGCGGCCTGCTCGCTGATGTCGAAGATGTCGGAGGCCGAGCCCTTGAAACGCTCCGCCCAGATTTGGAAGCCGTCTCCGATGGAGATGAGCCCCACGCGTACCCGCAGCAGATCGCCGACGCGGCGTATCGAGCCGTCGACGATGATATCGACCGACAGCTCGCGGCCGATATCACGCGGATTCTGCGCCGATGCTTTATAGCCCATGACCGCGCCTCGTGGACGCACTCTGAGGCTGTTGCTCATCGAGAGCTCGTCGATGAGTTCCTCGG
>JBKGZI010000453.1:0-4659 GCA_046545675.1 Persicimonas sp. | reverse complement strand
CGACAGCAGGCCGCGCAGCAGCTTCTTGACCGTGCCGGTCAGCCGGGTGCGGTTGTGGGTGTCGCCGACTTTGCGAATGGCCCCGGCCATCGTCGGGTAGGGGTGGATGACGTCGGCCAGCGCGTCCAGCTTCATGTCGGCGCGCATCGCCACGGCCACCTCGCTGATCAGGTCACCGGCGTGAGGGCCGACGATCGTGGCGCCCAAAATGGTGCCGGAGTCGTCGACGTGGATGCGCACGAAGCCGTCGGTCTCTCCCTCCAAGATGGCCCGATCCACATCGGCCAGCGGCTGTGTGTGGGTGCGGTATGTCAGGCCGCGCTCGTCGAGGTCGCGCGGGTAGAGGCCGACGTGGGCGATCTCGGGGTCCGAATAGGTACACCACGGGATGAGCAGGTCGTCGAACTTCTGGCGGCCGAAGAATAGCGCGTTTCTGACCACCATGCGGGCCATGAAGTCGGCGGCGTGGGTGAATTGGTAGCGCGTGGCGACGTCGCCGACGGCGTATACCGACGAGTTGGTGGTCTGGAGTCGCTCATCGACCTCCACGCCGGTGCGCTCGTCGAAGGCGACGCCGGCCGCCTCCAGGCCCAGATCACCGACGTTGGGTCGGCGGCCGGCGGCGACCAGCAGCGCGTCGAATTCGAGGGTCTCCCCGGCGGCCAGATGCACGCGGATGGTCGGGAAGCTGGCGTCGGCTGCCGCCTCCTGGTGGGAGACGCGCTCGGTGTCGGCGCCGAGCCGGAACCGAACGCCGTCGGCCTCCAGCGCGTCCCGAACGATGTCGGCGGCGTCGGCGTCTTCCCGCGGCAAGATGCGATCTTGGATATCGAAGAGGGTGACCTCGGAGCCCAGCCGGCTGAACGCCTGGGCCATCTCCACGCCGATGGGGCCGGCGCCGATGACGCCCATGCGTGGCGGCAATTCGGTGAGGTTGAAGAGGCTCAGGTTGGTCAAATACGGCACCTCATCGAGGCCGGGCACCGGCGGGACCGACGGCTGGGCGCCGGTGGCGATGCAGGCCCGCGCGAAATTGAGCTCGGTGTCGCCGACTTTGACGGTGTCCGGGCCGGTAAAGCGCCCGCGGCCCAAGAAGACGTCGACGCCCAGCTCGTCGGCGAAGCGCTCGGCGGAGTCGTGATGTGAGATGTGGGCGCGCAACGAGCGCACGCGCTCCATGACCGCTTCGAAGTCGACCTCGACTTCGCCGCGCACACGGACGCCGAGTTCTTCGGCGCGGCCGAGCTCGGCGACCGCGCGCGCCGCTCGCAGCAGCGCCTTGGAGGGCACACAGCCGAAGTTCAGACAATCGCCGCCCATCAGGTGCTCTTCGACGAGCGCGACTTTGCCGCCCAATCCTGCCACGGCCGCCGCGGTGACCAGCCCGCCGGTGCCCGCGCCGATGACGACCATATTATAGCGCTCCTCGGGCTCGGGATTGACCCAGGCCGGGGGATGGACTTGATCGAGCAGCTCGACGTTGGCCTCGTCCATCGGCTCGACGCCGATATGGTCGGGGCTGGTCTCATCGAGCTTCGAGGCCGAGCGCAACACCACCTGGTCGGGCAGCCTGGGCTGGAGGCCGGCCCCGGAGTCCGACATATTCATCGGCCCCAACAGGTCCGCCCAGGAGATGTCGTTATTTCCCTCCATGCGGATCTTGTGGCCGTGATCTTCGTCGTCGGCGAAGCGGTAGAATAGATAGTCGCACTCGAATGGATGCTCGCGCAGCACGTGGTGGAACACGCCGGCCTCGAGCAGGACGTTGCCGATCAGCTCAGCCTGCTCGATGTCGGCGGCCACGCCGGAGTCGACCATCCAACGGCAGGCCTCCTCGCCCACAAAACAATCTTCGTAGGTCTTGAGTCGCCAGGTGCGGTCGGTGATCTCGACGTTTTGGCGGAGCCTGTCGATGAGATCGTCGGGATCAAAGGAGACGCCGGCTTCAGCGGTGGCTTCGCGTACTGCTTCGGACTGCTCTTGCATGGGCTGAACTCTTGTTCGGGGTGGATGAATTCTATGGATTAACTTTGCGACGGAAAGATGGGCCGATAGGCGTTTTCGTCGAGCTGGACCAGCATCAGGTGAAAGCCGCGCCTCGCGCCGATGCGCACAAACCCCTCGTAGCCGGTCATCGAATTCTGGAGGCTGAACATCCAGGAGGTCTTGACCTCGCCGAGGCGCTCCTCATAGGCCGCCAAGAACTCCTCGTCGAAGTGGTCGGCGACCAAAAAGACACCGCCGATATCACCGGTTTTGTGGCGCGCGCGCTTCTGGGCGGTGACGTCGTCGATGAGCGCGTCGAGCTCGGCGACGCTCGCCCGCGCCAGTCGACGGGCGACATGGAGGACCTTGGCGTCGGCGTCGAGGGTGACCAGGTCGAAGGCGTCGGTGTCTTTTTGGCCCGGCCGCTCGAGCTCGTGATACAGCCGAGCCCGCTCGATGGGCTCGATCCACTCGGATAGATATTTCCAGCCCTCGAAGCGGCGCCGCTCCCGGAGGTAGTCGGGCAGGTCGGCCAACAGCCAACGAAGCAGCCCGTACATGCGGTCGCTGCGGTAGATATCTCGCCAGATGGTCGAGGCGCGGCCCTGGCGTGTCGACTCGTCGTCGGTGTGCACCCTCAACTTGCGGTGGGCGAGGCCGCCGCCGGCGGTCTGCTCGGGCTGCTGGGCGTCGGGCTCGTCGACGACTTCGAGTTCGAGGTCGCGCAGCTCGCGCATATAGGTGACCGCCGGCAGCATCGTGCGTCGCTCTTCGACGTGGGCGATGACCTTGTGATCGCCGATCCAGCTCTGCCACGGAGCGGTCAGCGGATCGGCGGGCCATCCCTGCGAGAACACTTCGAGCACGGGCTCGCCGTTGTGCATCATCAGATAAGCGAGTTGTTCGTCGCCCTCGAGGTGAATCACACCGTCGAAGCTGTCGTTTTGGAGGCGATCGGCGAGCCGGGGCAGGTCGGTGATCGTCGAGTCGAGCCGCTCCATGCGTCGTTTGGGGGGATAGAGAATCGACGCCAGATGCATGACCACCGGGGTGTCGAGGTGGTTGGGGACCGCGTAAAGAGTCGCCGGGGCAGCCTCGGGCAGGTTCTCATAGACCTCGTCGCCGACCCGGCCGGTCTTGACGTCGATGGACGCGTAGATGAGCCCCTCGGCGATGAGAAAGAGCGAATTGCCCAGCCGCGCCGCACCGGCAAACGGCTCGGTGTGCAGCGGCGTCTCGAGCAGCCGGTCGAGCAGCAACTCCGCGGACCGATTCCCCAGCGCGTTGGGCTCCCACTGGACGATCGTCTTGGCGACCAGCTCGAGTCGGCCGTCGGCGTCGACGACCATCTTGGGCACCTCGAGCTGCTCGTCGGGCGGGGTGTCGTAGGTCGCCGTCATCTCGTCGAGGCCGCCGCCGTCGGCCTGCAGGCTGGCCTCGGCGTCCAATAAGCTGCGCTCGAGCGCCGCTTTCATCGCCTCGGCCGACCCGAACCGTTGGGTCTTGTCCTTGTCCAGGGCTCGCTCGACGACCGCCGCCAGCGAGGCGGGCACGGCGGGGTTCAAGGAGCGAATCGGCGCAGGCGGCTTGCTCAAGATTTCGCCGACCAGCGTGACGATATTATCGGAGTCGAAGGGCAACTGGCCGGTGAGCATCTCGAAGAGCAGCACGCCGATCGAATATAGATCCGAGCGGGCGTCGACCTGTCCGTCGTTGAGCTGCTCGGGGGCGGCATAAAGCGGCGTGCCGATGATCGAGCCGGCGGCGGTCTGAACCAGGTCGGAGTCCTTGACGTGGGCGACCCCGAAGTCGGTCAATTTGAGGTTGCCCTCGCGGGTCACGATGATATTGGCCGGCTTGATGTCGCGGTGGACGATGTCGCTGCGGTGGGCGACGGCGATGATGTCGAGCAATTCGCCGATCATATCCGTCGCCTTGTCCACCGAGAACGGCGCCTCGGCGTCGACCGACTTCTCCAGCGGCTCTCCCTCGAGCCACTCCATGGCGATGAACGCGGTGCCGTTTTCGGTCCCCAGCCGGTAGATCGACACGATCCCCGGGTGGGACAGCTTGGCGATCGCCCGCGCCTCCTGCAGAAATCGCCTCGAGGCGTCCCGGGCGGTCTTCTCATTGAGGCCCTCCAGGAAGTCCTGTCGAAGCGTCTTGATGGCCACCGGCCGATCCAGGCTGGTCTCACGCGCCATATACACCGTGCCCATCGAGCCCTGGCCGATCTGCTCGCCAAGCTCGTAGGGAAAGGATTTCTTGGGGTTCCGCGGAAGTGTCATGACGGCTCCGAGTCAGGCGCTGGTGGTGGTTCTCAGTCGGTACGTCTCTAGGACGCAACAGCCCACCGCTCAGATTCATATATATGGCTCATATCTGCCAAAGATCGATGTCTCCACCGCAGCAATCCGGGCTTCAACGTGGACGACCATTGGGGACGGCCCCTCTTTTGAATCTCGAGGTCAGTCAGGAGAGTCTGATGGTAGAACCATATTTAATAGAGCCCAGACGCCAATGGCTCAGTATGAATTACCTGCGATGGTTAAAGCGTACCCTTCTTTTGAGCCTGGGCCTTTGCTGCTTTTTGGTAGCGACGGGTTGCGGGTTGCGAGATCTACGGCCGGATCATGCGGTTGAGCAGGTCGCCCAGGCCCAGCGCGACCGAGG
>JBKGZI010000452.1:0-4663 GCA_046545675.1 Persicimonas sp. | reverse complement strand
CAAGAACCAAGAACCAAGAACCAAGAACTCTAGCGATCATCGTAAGCCCTGGGCTAGCTGGCGAGCAGCCAACTAGCGCATGACCTCGAGAACCACCCATGACAGTTCAAAGCGAAGCATTCTCCTTCGATCTCCAGGCCCGGGACGGCTCGGCGCGCGCCGGCGTGGTCGAGACGGCCCACGGCAGTGTGCAGACGCCGATTTTTATGCCGGTCGGCACCAAGGGGACGGTCAAGGCGATGACGCCCGAAGACCTGACCGACAAGATCGGCGCCCAGATCATTTTGGGCAATACATACCATCTGTATCTGCGCCCGGGCCTCGAGATCATCCGAAAGCACGGCGGATTACACGAGTTCATGCATTGGGACGGCCCGATCCTGACCGACTCGGGGGGCTATCAGGTGTTCAGCCTCGAGGACCTACGAGACATCAAGGAGGACGGTGTCGAGTTTCGCGACCATATCGAGGGCTCGCGGCATATGTTCACGCCCGAGAAGGTCATCGAGATTCAGGAGACGCTGGGCAGCGACATCATGATGGCCTTCGACGAGTGTCCCGCCCTGCCCTGCGAGGACAGCTATATGCGCGAGAGCCTCGCGCGGACCACGCGCTGGGCGAAGCGGTGTCTGGAGGCTCGGACGCGACCGGATTGCGCGCTCTTCGGCATCGTGCAGGGCGGCGTCAGCCAGGTGTTTCGCAAGGAGCACGCCGAGCAGCTCTGCGATCTGCCCTTCGACGGCTTCGCCATCGGCGGGCTGAGCGTCGGTGAGGCCAAAGACAAGATGTACGAGACCGTCGAGTTCACTACTCCGCTGATGCCCGACGACAAGCCCAAATACCTGATGGGCGTGGGCAAGCCGGACGACATCGTCGAGAGCATCGCGCGGGGCGTCGATATGTTCGACTGCGTCATCCCGACGCGCAACGCCAGAAACGGCCAGTGCTTTACGAGCGTGGGCGTGGTCAAGATCCGCAACGCCACCTACGCCGAGGACCTCCGGCCGTTGGACCCCAACTGCCAGTGCCACACCTGCGCGAATTATACGCGCGCGTACTTGCGACACCTCTATAAATCGAAAGAGATCCTGTCGGCCCGGCTGTGTACGCTTCATAACCTGCACTATTTTCTGCACATCACCCGCCAGGCGCGCCAGGCCATCATCGACGGGCGTTTCGAAGAGTTTCGCCGTCAGTACTATGCGACAAAACGCGCCCCGGAGGACCGTTGAGACCGACAAAGCGCAGCGCTGAGAGCAGAAAGACGTTCGCCGAGCGAAATTAGATCGCCAGAAAACTAAGCACTTAGAAATACTTAGCGCACCGCGGCCCGTTGCTAAGGGCGTGGGCTTGACCTTGATCGGCTCGGCTGCTATTTCCTACCGACCTTGAAGCCGGAGGATTTGTTCAGCCTGAAGCTGTAGGTTTCACCGGCCCTACGGTCGCTCCCCGATACAAGCATCGAATTTCGGAGATAGCATGTGGCAGCACGTCATCATCGCCCAGGCAGAGCCCGGCGGAGGCCTGATCGTTCAGCTTCTGCCTTTTATCCTGATTTTCGGGATCTTCTGGCTGCTCGTGATTCGGCCGCAACAAAAGCGGCATAAGCAACACCAGTCGTTTCTGGGCTCGCTTAAAAAGGGCGACCAGGTCGTCACCGGCGGCGGCATCTTTGGCACCGTCGAGAAGGTCGCCGATCAGGTGATCACGTTGCGCATCTCGCGGGATACGCGAATCAAGGTGTTGCGCCAACAGATCGAGGGCTCGCAGAGCGCTCTGCTGAGCGACGAGCAAGACGAAGAAGATAAAGAAGACGAGAACGAAGAAGAAGCAAGTTAAAGAACCGATTCAACGAATATATTGAAGATGGCCCGCCGAGTCGATTTGCGCTCGGTTGGCTGCCTTTGAAGAGCCTTCCGAACGGAGTTTCGGACTTATGAGTGGGAAGACGTTAAAGTGGACCGTAGTGCTGATCGCGCTGCTGGCGGCCGTATTTGGCCTGTTACCGACGCTGTTGGATGGCGCCGATGGCGAGCTCGACCGCGAGAGCAATAACTTCGAGGGCCCCGCCGTCGAGTGGCTGATGGAAAACGGCAAGCCGCTGACGCTCGGGCTGGACCTGCAGGGCGGCCTGCTGCTCCAATACAAGGTGCTCGTCGATAAGGCGGTCCAGGACAAGTTGGAGCGCACCGAGCGAGACATCCAGTCGCGCCTCGAAGAACGAGGCGACGACGTGGACGTCGAGGTCGACCACCCCGAGGGTGAGTTTTATGTCGACGTGCAATTTGCCGACCCGGCCAACACCGAGTTGATCGACGACGACTTCATGTCGTTCTTTACGAGCATGGAGGCAAATCAGTTGGGCGGCGGGCGCATGCGCCTGTTGATGACCGACGATTACGTCGAGGAGACCAAGGGCTTCGCGGTCCAGCAGGCCATCGAGACCATCCGTCAGCGCATCGACGCGCTGGGGGTCTCCGAGCCGAGTATCACCCGAAGCGGCGAGAGCGACATCGTCGTGCAGCTGCCCGGCCTCAAAGAGGACGACGTCGACCGCGCCAAAGACCTCATCGGTCAGACTGCGCAGCTCGAATTCAAGATGGTCGACGACGACGGCACCAACCGGTTCTTCGAGCAATTCGTCGGCGAGGCCCCCGAGGGCTTCAACGTGCGCCGCATCGACGGCGGGTACCTGTCGGTCACCCACAATGACAAGGAGGAGCTGAAGCAATTCCTCGAGGCCCAGGTCGATGACGGCCACGAGATCGGCTACCAGCACCACCCGATCTACGAGAATCGCGAAGACGAGATCATCGACGAGGAGCGCTCCTATTGGAAGAGCTACTACGTCTTCGACGAGACCAAGCTGACCGGTGACTATATCCAGGACGCCCGCGTCTCGGTCGACCAGCAATTCAACCGGCCTTACGTCGCGCTAACCTTCGACTCCAAAGGAGCCGAGCTCTTCGGAGAGCTCAGCTCCAACAACGTCGGCAAGCGCATGGCGATCATGCTCGACGACACCGTTCAGAGCGCCCCGGTCTTCAACGAGGCGATTATGGGCGGACGAGCCCAGATCACATTGGGCTCGATGCAGTCCTTCGCCGAGCTACAGCAAGATGCCCAGGACCTTGTCATCGTGCTGCGCCACGGCGCGCTTCCGGCGCCCATCGAGATGCAGTACGAGACGGTCGTCGGCCCGACGCTGGGCGCAGAGTCCATCGACTCGAGCACCGACGCTCTGCTGGTCGGCTCGATCTTGGTCATCTTGTTTATGCTCATCTACTACCGCGGATCGGGACTCATCTCGGTGGTCGCGCTATTATTCAACCTCTTGCTGATCATGGCCGGGCTAGCCTCACTGGGAGCCACACTGACGCTTCCGGGCATCGCCGGCATCATTCTGACGGTCGGTATGGCGGTCGACGCCAACGTCATCATCTTCGAGCGAATACGCGAGGAGGTGCTCGCGGGGAGGACACCCTTCGACGCCGTCGCCGAGGGCTTCGACAAAGCGCTTTCCGCGGTCCTCGACGCCAATATTACCACCGCGATCGCCGCGCTCGTGCTGATGCAATACGGCACCGGCCCCATCAAAGGTTTCGCCATTACGTTGCTGATCGGAATCGTCAGTACCATCTTCACGGCCGTCTGGGTATCCCGGCTGCTCTTCGACACTTGGGGCGCTAGCCGCTCGAAGCAAACTGAGAAGATCAGTATCTGAGCGACGCGCTTCTCGAGTAGGAGCGCTCATCAAGCAGATGCGATTAGGCTGGTGAAGACTGACTGAAGACGACAGCTTTCGAGGAAAAACAGATGTTCGAGATTATTAAATCAGGCACCAAGCTAGAACTGGTCGGCAAACAGACCAAGTTTCTATGGCTCTCGGGCTTGCTGGTCTTGGCCAGCATCCTGGCGGTCATCTTCATCGGGCCGACCTACGGCATCGACTTCAAGGGTGGTAGTGACCTCATCTTGAAGTTCGACGGCCCGGTCGACGCCGAGGGCGTACGTCAAGCCGCCGGAGACGCCGGCCTGCCCGACGTGGTCGTCCAGCAATACGGCGCCGAGGAGGAGCACCGGTTTTTGATCCAAACCCGCGCCGTCTCGGTGGTCGACGAGCAGAAAAGCGAAGAGCTCCAATCACAACTCGCCGGCCTCGGCGATGTGGTCAGTTGGACCTGGTCGGTCGAGCAGCCCAACCGAGCCGAGATCACCTACGAGGCGCCGGTCGAGCCCGACAATATCCGTGAGACGGTGTCGGGCACCGGACTCGAGGATATCGAGGTCAATCCCATCGGACGTGGCGACATTCACCGCTACGAGATTCGCTTCGAAGACCTCAAGAACTACATCGTCGACGCCTTCGTCGACCACTTTCCAGACAGCTTCGATCCGGCCAGCGGCTTGGAGCGCATGGAGACGGTCGGCGCGCGTGTCGGTGAGCAATTCCGAAACGCGGGCATCCTGTCGATCGTGGTCGCCCTGCTCTTCATTCTCATCTACATCGGCTTCCGCTTCGACATCCGCTACGCACCTGGCGCGGTGGTGGCGCTGACCCACGACGTCATCATCGCGGTCGGCTTCTTTACGATCTTCGGCATCGAGATATCGCTGCCCATTGTGGCCGCGTTGTTGACCATCGTCGGCTACAGTCTCAACG
>JBKGZI010000451.1:0-4681 GCA_046545675.1 Persicimonas sp. | reverse complement strand
GGAACCCCGTCGTGTCCGACTTCAATCTACGCGGCTCTGAGCGTATCGGCCAGGATCGCCGCAGTCGCAGCTATCTCGACCGCCTCGACGAGTTCTTTTGGATCTACGACCCGCGCGACCGACGATTTATCTACGTGGGAGCGGGGTTCACACAGATCTGGGAGCAACCGCGCACCCCGCTGTACGATAGCCACGACGGCTATTTCGCAGCGATCCACCCCGAGGACCGCGAGCGGGTACAAAGCGCCTTTTGCAGCGACGGTTCGGGAGGCTACGACGAGTCCTACCGGATCTGTCGGCCAGACGGCACGCAGTGCTGGGTGCGCGACCGGGCGTTTCCGCTGCTCGAGAAGGGAGAGCGATTTTCTTATGTGGCCGGTCTGGCCACTGATTTGAGCGACCTGGTCGGCCCATCGGCGTCCCAGGATGGCGCCGCCGGACGGCGAGACCAACCGCCAGGCGGGCGCCCCGATCGTCGCGAGAGCAAATATCGAGGGCTCTTCGAGGGTTCGGTCGATGCTCGCTTGCTGCTCGATTTGCGCGGTTATGTCATCGAGGCGAACGCTGCGGCCGCCGCCCTGCTCGACAGAGATCGCGCTCAATTGCTCGATATGCACTTTTCTTCGTTCTGGCCCTCGGAGGTGCTTCAAAGGGCCGTCCAGAAGTGGGAGCGGGTGGCCGCCGGTGAGTCCATCGACGCCACGCTGCCGATGGTGCGCGCCGACGGCAGTCGAGTCAGCGTCGAATTCGCCGCCGGCTTGGTCGGCTTCGGCCCCGAGAATGTGGTCGAGGCGTGCGTGCGGGATGCGGCGCCGCGGGCTCAGATGGCACGGCAGCTCGAGGCGGCCAAAGCTCAACTCGCCCAAGCCCAGAAGATGGAGCTGGTCGGACAGTTGGCCGGGGGCATCGCCCACGACTTCAACAACCTGCTGTCGGTGATCATGAGCTGCGCGCATTTTATCGACGTGGAGCTACCCGAGGGCTCTCATCTTCGCGACGACACCGAAAAGATCGTGCATGCCAGCGAGAGCGCGGCGTCGCTGGTCCACCGGCTGTTGGCATTTGCACGGGAGGAGGTCAACGCCGACGAGATCGTCGAGCCGGGCCGACTGCTCGAACAGGTGCAGCCACTCTTAGAGCGCACCTTGCCCGCGGAGATCTCGCTGGTCATGCGCTGCGACGACGACCTCGGCGAGGTCGAAATGTCGTCGGTGGAGTTCGAGCAGGTGGTCATGAACCTGGGAGTCAACGCCCGTGATGCCATGGCTGAGGGTGGCGAGTTGACCATCGAAGCCAGCAAGGTCGATGGGCTGCCCGAAGCCGCTCCCGCCGAGAAGAGGTCTCGGCCATCTTCCTACGTGCGCATTCGGGTGCGTGACACCGGTACCGGCATGGACGAAGCGATCCGAGCACGCATCTTCGAGCCCTTCTTTACGACCAAGTCCAAAGGGTACGGCACCGGCCTGGGGCTGGCGACAGTGGCTGATCTGGTCGAGCGTAACCACGGCTTTATTCGGGTGGACAGCGCCCCCGGGGTGGGCACGGTATTCGAACTCTACTTTCCGCAGGCCTCGCCACTGACGGCCACGGACATCGACAAGGCCACCATCCCCATCCCGGCCACCGGCGATGAGCGCATCTTGGTGCTCGACGACGACCCCGAGGTCCGTCAATTGGTGCGGCGAATTCTGGAGACCGGCGGTTATACGATCTTGATGGCCGACGATACGGATCACGCGCTCGAGATGCTCGAGCAGGGGCTGGGCGTCGATCTCTTCGTGACCGACATCCTCTTGCCCGACGACCAACGCCCGACATCGGTCGAACGGGTCCATGCCATTCGTCCAAACCTACCCGTCCTGCATACCAGCAGCTTCGTGGACGACGTCCAGACACGCCAAATAGTGCGCGATCAAGAGGCCTTTTTCCTCGCCAAGCCGATCACCCCGAACAGCTTGCTGTCGAAGGTGCGCGAGGTATTTCGCCAGTCCAAACCTGGCTCTGGCGCCTAACCTCTCCGATCTCACGCGGGGGAACCGGGCCCCGCGCGGTTGATGGTCCCCTGACGGTCGTTAGGTTCACGGCGTCGGCCGTATCTTCACACACGCCCTCCAACCCGGACCAAATCCAATGGCCGAATATCGCGCATCGCCCACCAACCCTCTCGGGCCGTTGGGCTCCATCTATACCGATCAGTACGAGCTGACGATGGCTCAGGGCTACTTTCAAGCCGGTAAGCAAGATCAAGTCGCCGGCTTTGACTACTTCTTTCGCAGGGTCCCCTGCGACGGGGGGTACGTGGTCTTCGCCGGCCTGAACACCTTGCTCGAGGTGCTCGGGGAGTTTCGATTCACCGACGAGTCACTGTCTTATCTGTCCGAGCAGGGTTTCGATGGCGACTTTCTCGATTACCTGAGCGACCTGCGCTTCGAAGCCGAGGTCTTCGCCCCGCGCGAAGGCGACCTGGTCTTCCCCTTCGAGCCGGTGGTGCGGGTGCGCGGCAGGCTGCTCGAGGCGCAGATCGCGGAGACGCTGTTGTTGAACGTGCTCAACTTCGAGTCGCTCATCGCCACCAAGGCTTCCCGATTGCGCCATGCCGCCGGCCCGGAGCGCAAGGTGATCGACTTCGGGCTACGGCGCGCGCACGGATTTGCGGGCACCCAGATCGGCCGAGCCGCGGTCGTGGGCGGCTGCGACTCGACCTCCAACGTCTTCTCTGGTTTTCGCGACGCGGTCCCGATCGCGGGCACGCAGGCGCACTCCTGGATCCAGAGCTTCGACGAGGAGCTCGAGGCGTTTCGGACCTATGCGAGCAGCTTCCCGAACCATTGCATCCTGCTGGTCGACACCTACGACACCCTCCAAAGCGGGGTGCCCAACGCGATCACCGTGGCCAAGGAGATGGCCGAGCGCGGCGATCGCCTGGCCGGCATCCGACTGGACAGCGGCGACCTGGCCTGGCTGGCCAAAGAGTCGCGGCAGATGCTCGACGAGGCCGGCCTCGACTACGTCCAGATCGCCGCCTCCAACCAGCTCGACGAACACGTGATCAAGTCGCTGCTCGACCAGAACGCGCCGATCGACGCCTTCGGAGTGGGCACCAGCCTGGTGACCTCCTACGAGTGCCCTGCGCTCGATGGCGTCTATAAATTAAGTATGGTCGACGACGAGCCGCGCCTAAAGATCTCGGAGAATCGTACCAAAGTGAACTTTCCGGGCATCAAAGAAGTCGTGCGGCTCGTCGACGAGAGCGGGCTCTTCTACGGCGACTGCGTGATCGTCGACGGCGAGACCGAGCCACAGCGCATGATACACCCGCACGACCCCAATAAGAGCGTCGACATCGCAGACTACGACTGCGAGAGCCTGCTCCGTCCGGTGATGCGTGCAGGCGAGGTGCTCGTCGGCCGGCCCAGTGCGCAGGAAGCCGCAGGGTACGCGCAGCGCCAGCTCGCCAGATTGCCGGACGAACATAAGCGCTTCCAAAACCCCCATCTCTATAAGGTGGGACTGAGCGAGCAGATGCACGCGCTCAGAGAGCGCACGCTCGCGAAGGCTCGTAGCGCGTTCATCAGCGACCACTAATCCGGATATGACATGCAATTGAGAACGACCGACAAAGCGCCCCAGATCGCAGGGGTCAGCCTGGCCGTGCCGCCTCATCGGCTCGACCAGCAGCAGGCTCTGCAGGCAGTCCGTGGGCTCTGGGAGATGCACGGCGTCGAGTACGATCGCGAGTGGCTCGAATATTTCTTCGAGCGGATCGGCGTGAACAGCCGCCATGTGGCGCTCGCGCCCGAGGCGTATGCGCAGATCTCCGACTTCGGCGCCGCCAACGACCACTATATCAGGGTGGCGACCGAGCTGGGCGCCGAGGCCGTGGAGTCTGCGCTGAGCGAGGCCGATCTGGGTGTCAGTGAGGTCGACGCGATCTTCTTCACGACCGTCACCGGCGTCGCCAGCCCCAGTGTGGATGCGCGCATCATCAACGCCCTCGAGTTACCGCGCAGGATTCAGCGCACCCCGATGTTCGGGCTGGGATGCGTGGGAGGAGCGGCCGGGATGGCCCGAATGTCCGAGTACCTTCGCGCGCGCCCCGATCACACGGCGGTGCTGGTCGCCGTGGAGCTGTGTTCGCTGACCGTCGAGCGAAACGATGTGTCGATGGCTGATTATATCGCCGCCGCCCTCTTCGCCGACGGCGCCGCCGCAGTGGTCGGTGTGGGCGCCGAACAAGCGGCCCGCACCGAGCGGTCCGGGCCGCGGATCGTGGATAACCGCAGCGCGTTCTTCCACGACACCGAGTGGGTGATGGGCTGGGAGATCGACCAGAACGGCTTCGGCCTGGTGCTCTCGGGCGACCTGCCCGAGGTCATCGAGACGGAGCTGGCCGGCGAAGTCGACGCGTTCTTGGGAGCACACGAGCTGAGCCGCGACGATATCGGCGCCTGGATCTCACATCCGGGCGGGCCGAAGGTTCTCGAGGCGATCGGCTCCGCGCTGGCCCTCGAAGGCGGCCAGCTCGACCTGGCCTGGGAGTCGATGGCCGAGCTGGGCAATCTGTCGAGCGCGTCGGTGCTCGACGTGTTGAGGCGTAGCATCGAGGGCGGCGGGCTCGGCGGCAAGCCGGGGGTTCTGCTGGCGATGGGGCCGGGGTTTGCGGCTGAGTTTGTGTTGCTCG
>JBKGZI010000450.1:0-4686 GCA_046545675.1 Persicimonas sp. | reverse complement strand
CGGCAAAAGCGGGGAGGGGGTCTCTCGCCAACCTACCGCCGATGAACACACCCGGATGAGGCGAAGGCATTGAGCATTCACCCCACATAAAGTACAACGGACACGCAGTTCGCTAAGCCCGCGCCCATAGCCCCCGAAACGCCATGTCCTACGTTGTCCTCGCCCGCAAGTGGCGGCCCAGATACTTCGAAGAAGTCGTCGGCCAAGAGCACGTCGGCCGCACGCTCAAGAATGCCCTGGAGCAGGACCGCGTCGCCCACGCCTATCTGTTCTGCGGAACGCGCGGCGTGGGCAAAACCACCACCGCGCGTATCCTGGCCAAGGCCCTCAATTGCGAGCAGGGCCCCACGCCCACGCCCTGCTACGAGTGCTCGTCGTGCGAGGAGATCCACGAGGGCCAGTCGGTCGACGTCTTCGAGATCGACGGCGCCTCGAACCGCGGGATCAACGAGATCCGCGAGCTGCGCGAGGGCGTGCGCTACGCGCCCAGCCGCGACCGCTTCAAGATCTACATCATCGACGAAGTCCACATGCTCACCACCGAGGCCTTCAACGCCCTGTTGAAGACCCTCGAGGAGCCGCCCGAGCACGCCCACTTCATCTTCGCGACGACCGAGCCGCAGAAGATCCCGGTCACCATCTTGAGCCGCTGCCAGCGCTTCGACTTCAAGCGGATCAGCCAAAACGACATCGTCGCCCACCTGGGCCGACTATGTGACGAGGAGGGCATCGACGCCGAGCGCGCCGCCCTGCAGCTCATCGCCCGGCAGGCCAACGGCGGCATGCGCGACGCGCTGAGCCTGATGGACCAGATCATCAGCTTCGCCGGCGAGTCCTTCGACGAGGAACAGGTCGCCCAGATCTTGGGTGTGGCCAACCGAAAGCACCTCTTCGAACTCAGCGAGGCGCTCATCGCCCACGACGCCGAGGGCGCGCTGAGCGTGCTCGACGAGGTCAACCGCTACGGCTACGACCTCCAGCAATTCGCCAGCGAGCTGGTCACGCACCTGCGCGATCTGGTGGTGACCTCGGTGGTCGAAAACCCCGACCGAGTCACCAACCTGACCGAAAGCGAGCTCGAGAACGCTCACCGGCAGGTCGACGCGGTGCCCACCGATCTCCTGCATCGCTACTTCTCGGTCATGGCCGACGGCGCCCGTGAGATGAAGCGCTCGCCGTATCCGAAGCTGCTCTTCGAGATGACGCTGGTGCGCATGGCCAAGCTCGAGCCGCTGGTCGGCCTGGACCTGCTGGTCGACCGATTGGCCTCGCTCGAAGGTGTGTTGGAAGAAGATATCGATATCGAGGCGCTCGCCGAGCCCTCTCAACTGGCCAGACCGGCCGAAGCAAAAAAAAAAATTGAACTAGAAGCTCCGGTTGCTGGAGAAGCCGTCCCCACCGCAAACGACGGCGGGACGCCGACTGAACCCAAGGCGCCGCAAGCCGACGCGAGGCGCGAGCCGAGCGAGGCAAGCGTAGCCCCGGCCGACCGAAGGGAGCCCGGGGATTCCGGCGGCGACGGCGAACAGGACGAGCCGGACGAGAAATCGTTGCCGGATATCGGGGAGTTGTTGGCGTTGGAGGAGCGGGATCGGTGGAGGGCGGTCGTCGAGCATGTGCGCGGGGACGCGGCGCCGGTAGCCGCGACGCTCGAGCACGCCCGGCTGCTCGTCTTCGACGACGAAGAGGTCGTCATTGAATTCGACCCCAAATATATGGATTTCTACGAGGAGGGCCGCCGCAAAGCCATCGCCGAGGCCGGCCTGAGCGAGTTATTCGGCCCCGAATGGACCCTCACCGCGCGGCTCCCCGCCGATGAAGACGGCCAGACAAACGGCGATCCCACCCTCGCCGAGGAACGCGAGATCGACTTCCTCGAGCGCAAAAAGCAGCTCGAAGAGGATACGAGAAGCCACCCCGTCGTCGAGCAGGCCCGCGAGCTATTCAAGCCCGACGCCGAGCGCGTGGCGGTCGAGTTGTCCGAGGAGTGAGGGCCGGGTCGGAACCTCGATGGAGCGCCGACCATCCACCGAGGGTGCGAACGACAAAAAGCGTCGTTCTTACCCCCGGCCACGGTTTGGTTATCCGCTCGACTGATCCTCTCCGATCCTTTCCACATTGACACTCACGATCTAGCACCTATTTAGTTAGTCGCCCTATTGTATAGATCATCAAACACACGAGAGGATCTCCCATGACCATTCGCATCGGAATCAACGGATTTGGCCGCATCGGTCGCTGCGTCGGTCGCATCGCGATGCAGGATAACGACATCGAGCTGGTGGCGGTCAACGACCTGACCAGCCGCGAGCAGCTCGCCTACCTCTTCCAATACGACACCGTCCATCGCGAGTACGGCGGCACGGTGGAGTTGTCCGAGAACGGGTTCAATATCGACGGCCAGGAAGTCAAGGTCATGTCCGAGCGCGACCCGGCCGACCTGCCGTGGGGAGATCTCGGCGTCGATTATGTCTTCGAATGCACCGGGTTTTTCCGAAAGCGCGAAGACGCCAAAAAGCACCTCGACGCCGGCGCGAAGTTCGTGCTGGTCTCGGCGCCGGGCAAAGGCCTCGATCTGTCGGTGGTCTACGGCGTCAACCACAAAGACATCGACGCCGACAGCATGCAGATCATCGACGTGGCAAGCTGCACGACCAACTGCCTGGCGCCGGTGGCGAAGGTGCTCAACGACACCTTCGGCATCAACCACGGCCTGATGACCACCGTGCATGCCTACACCAACAACCAGGCGCTGCTCGACTCGCCGCATAAAAAGGACTTCCGCCGAGGCCGCGCCGCCGCCCAGAATATGGTGCCCACCTCGACCGGAGCGGCCGTGGCCGTCACCCGCGTCATCCCCGAGCTCGAAGGCAAGCTCGACGGCATGGCCGTGCGCGTGCCCACCCCGGACGTGTCCATGATCGACCTGGTCTGCGAATTCGACAAAGCGGTCAGCATCGACGCGGTCAACGACGCGCTGCGCGAAGCCGCCGCCGGCGACATGAAGGGCGTGCTCGGCGTCACCGACGACCCGGTCGTCTCCACCGACCTGATGGGCAACCCCCACTCCTCGGTCGTCGACGCCAAGTCGACCATGGCCGTGGGCGAGAAGATGGCCAAAGTCGTGTCGTGGTACGACAACGAGTGGGGCTTCTCGAACCGGATGGTGGATGTGGTTAAGTATGTGGCGGCGCAATAAGCAGCCATTGCCAAACCCAGGGGCCTCCCTAGCCCCTGGACCCCTGAACCCCTGGACCCCTGGACCCCTGCTGTTCCAAGCCGTTCCTGGACCTCTGGACCCCCGAACCCCCGGACCCCTGATCAATGGACACCACCGGCATCAAATTCATCGACGAGCTCGACTTGAGCGAAAAGACCGTCTTCATCCGGGTCGACTTCAACGTCCCGCTCGACGAGGACGGTAACGTCACCGACGACACCCGCATTCGCGCGGCGCTTCCGACCATCGATCATGCGATGAAGGCCGGCGCCAAGGTCATCCTGGCCAGCCACCTGGGCCGGCCCAAGGGCAAGCCCGACCCGAAGCTGAGCCTCGAGCCGGTCGGCGACGAGCTGGCCGGTTGGTTGGATTGTGAGGTGATCTTCCCCGAGGAGACCACCGGCGAATTCGTCAAGAAGCTCATCACCGATATGCGCGCCAAAGACCAGGTGATGTTGCTCGAGAACCTGCGCTTCAATCCGGGCGAGAAGGGCGGCGACGACGCCTTCGCCGCCGAGCTGGCCGAGCTGGCCGACGTCTACGTCAACGACGCGTTTGGCACCTCGCACCGCAAGCACGCCTCGATGTACCACATCGCCAAGCACTTCGACCGCAACTCCAAGGCGGCGGGCTTTTTGATCAAAAATGAGATCAAAAAACTCGGCGGCCTGGTCGAGCGCAAGACCAAAAACTTCACCGCCATCATGGGCGGGGCGAAGGTCTCCGACAAATTGGGCGTGCTCGACACGCTCATCGAGCGGGTCAGCAATGTACTCATCGGCGGGGCGATGGCCTACACATTTCTAAAGGCCATGGGCATCGAGGTGGGCTCGTCGATGGTCGAAAAGGATTTCCTCAGGCAGGCCGACGCGATCATGCAAAAGGCCGAGCGCCGCGGCGTCAATTTTCATCTGCCGGTCGACCACGTCGTCGCCGAGTCCATGGACGCCCCCGACGACCAGGTCGAGACCACCGAGCGCCGAGAGATCCCCGCCGGCAAGGCCGCCTACGACATCGGCCCGAAGACCATCGACAACTACGAGACGACCATCGACAACTCGGCGACGATCTTCTGGAACGGCCCGATGGGCGTCTTCGAGCGCGACGTCTTCGCCAAAGGCACCATGGCCATCGCCCACGCCATCGCCGAAAGCGGCGCGTTCAGCGTCATCGGCGGCGGCGACTCCGCCTCCGCGGTCAACAAGGCCGGCGTCACAGACAAGATCACCCACGTGTCGACCGGCGGCGGCGCCAGTTTGCAGATGGTCGAGGGTAAGCCTTTGCCGGGGATTGAGGCGCTCAGAGCCAATTACCCTTTCGAGTAGTGCGCTTCGCCCAGCAAGATCGTGCAAGAGAAAGTAAGACAGTGAGAAAGTAAGAGAGTTAGATACTTCAACTGCTCTTGGCCGAGCTCGAGCGCTCGGTCGACGGTTGTTCTTACTCTCTCACTTTCTTACTCTCTCACT
>JBKGZI010000449.1:0-4689 GCA_046545675.1 Persicimonas sp. | reverse complement strand
ATCCACAGACGGCTAGCCCCGCAGGGGCGTGAGGGAACCGGTAGCTTCGGGTGAGCGCGCCGTTTTTTGGCGCGTGTGGCCCGGAGCGGCGGTCGGGTGAGCGCACCGCCCTTCCCCTCGTCGGCTGTCTCTCTTATGATGTTGGAGACACACAGCCCCCAACCGACGAGAAAGGCCCCTCGATGGATACAGATCCAGACAAGTTGCGCCGCGAGCCGCGCGTCGACATCTCGCTTCCCGTGGTGTTGCAATTGCCCGACGGCGAGTTGAATTATGCGATCGACAACGCCTCGTACCGAGGCGTGTTCATCGCCTGCCCCGAGCCCTTGCCGCTGCGCAAGCTGGTGCGTTTTCAGACGCGCCTGACCGTCTCCGACGAGCCGCTGCAGATGCTCGGGCTGGTCGCACATACGGTCAACGCGGTCGAGGCGCGTGAGAGCGGCAAGACGCCTGGCATGGGCCTGCAGTTATTTGGCGTGGGCAGCGAAACCCGCGACCGCTGGCGCGAATTCATCACCGACGCCTACGAACGAGATCCCGAGGCGCGAGATCACGTCCGCGAACTCGAGGCCGCCACCATCACCGTGCATATGCGCTCGATGGAGCAGCTTCTGACCTTCGCCGAGCGCGACCTCGAGGAGGGCAATATCTTCGTTCGCACCTCCGAGCTCAGCCCACCCGACTCGATGGTCCTCTGCGAGATCACCCATCCCGAGGGCCACGAATCGTTCTCGCTCGAGGCGCGCGTCATCGAGGTCAAAGAGGCGCCCCGACGTGAGCGCGGCATGCGCGTGGAGTTTTCGGAGCTCGACGAGGAACAACGCGAGGCGTTTCTTGCGTTTGTTCATCGGGAATGACGGATTGCCGTGGCCCCGTCCGCCTCGCTTCGCTTCGGCACCTCCCCAAAATCTGGGGAGGTGTGGCAACTCTGAACACGTTGCCGTCTTGCCACTCCTCCCCGATGCGGGGAGGTGCCGAAGCGAAGCGAGGCGGAGCCGTCGGAGGGGGCCTCAACAACCACACAAACCACACCGGAGCCCCCCGTGACCGCTGAAGCCAAGCGTCCCTTTCCCGATCTTCCCGCCGACATCCAGACGATCCACATCATCGGCGTCTGTGGCACGGCCATGGGTAGCCTGGCGGCCATGCTCAAGGAGTCCGGCTACACCGTGCGCGGCAGCGACGCGATGGCCTACCCACCGATGAGCGTGTGGCTCGAGGAGCGAGGCATCGAGATCATGCAGGGCTACAAGGCCTCGAACCTCGATTGGGACCCGGATCTGGTCATCGTCGGCAACGTCTGCCGCGCCGAATACGCCGACGCCGAGGAGATGCGCCGGCGTGGGCTCCCGCACTTGAGTTTGCCCGAGGCACTGAAGCACTTCTTCTTTCGCGACAAGCGCACGCTCGTGCTCACCGGCACCCACGGCAAGACCACCACCAGCAGCATGCTCGCCTGGATCATGTACCGCGCCGAGCGCGATCCGGGCTTTATGATCGGCGGCATCACCGGCAACTTCGGATCCAACTACCGGCTCGGAGACGGCGACGTCTTCGTGCTCGAGGGCGACGAATACGACACCGCCTACTTCGACAAAGTCCCCAAATTCTGGCATTACTCGCCGTTTCGGGCGACCATCAACAACGTCGAATTCGACCACGCCGACATCTACCCCGACGTGGAGTCCATCGAGCACGTCTTCGAGCGCTTCGTGGAGATGGTGCCCGCCGAGGGCAGCCTGTGGGTCAACGGCGACGATCCGCGCGCGCTCGCCGTCAGCGAACACAGCGCCGCGCCGCGCAAGACCTTCGGGCTCGAGGAGTCCAATGACCTATTCGCCCGCCATATCGAATACGGCCAGATGACCACCGCCGAGGTCGTCCACGCCGGCCGCTCCCTGGGCACCTTCGAGTTGCCGTGCGTCGGCGAGTTCAACGTGCGCAATATGCTCGGCGCCACCGGCATCGCCCTCGACGAGGGCGTCTCGCTCGACGTCATCAAAGAGGCGCTTCGCACCTTCAAGACCGTCAAGAAGCGTCAAGAATTCGTCGGCGAGGTCGACGGCATCCGGGTCATCGACGATTTCGCCCACCACCCCACCGCGGTCAAGGCGACCGTCGACGCGCTGCGGGCTCGCTTCCCCGACCGGCGCCTGTGGGTGGTCTTCGAGGCCAAGAGCAACACCTCGCGCCGACGCGTCTTCCAGGACGATTATCCGCCGGCCTTCGAGGCTGCAGATCTGGTCATTTTGTCCCGGCCTTTTCAGAAAAAGGACGACCTCTCCGCCGACCAGCGCCTCGACATCGTCCAGGTGGCCGAGACGATCCGCGCGCTCGGCCCGGAGACGACTCTGGTCCCGGACGTCGACGACATCGTCAGCTACCTCGCCGAGCACGCCGAATCCGGCGACGTCATCGCCGGGCTTTCGGGCTCGTCCTTTGGCGGACTCCATCAGAAAATCATCGACGCGCTCTCGGAACGATAAGATCGGCGTTCGGCCCACCAATACTGACTGATCGCCGACTTTCGACCCCGCCACACGAGGGCATTTCTCGGCCGAAGACGCAACGAATCGCGAAATCTCCCGATAACCATAATGAGGGCTGCTTGCAGTCCTTCATGGTTACTCGAGCATGGTTATCAACCAAGGGAGTTTGCGATGAAACACATAGATGATGATTCGAATTACTCTATCTCTTTTACCTCCCCCTCATTCGCCTCATTTGGGGTCGCGCTCGTCGTCGCCGCGATCGTCGTGCTGTGGCCGCAATCGGCCTCCACGCTCGAAGATCCGTGCGCGCTCGACCTCTCGGGACAAGACGCCTCACAACAAGATGTGCGCGGTGACTCTGTGCGACAGAAGGCGTCCCGCTTTGCACCGACGCTACGACTGAGGCTTTGGTTTCGGCCCGACGACCGCCACGAAGATCGCCAACAAACCATCGCGTCCGCCGTCGTCGCCGCCCCCGAGCCGGCCGACGGCTACGATCAGCCCGACCGCTCGAAGTTCGAGAGTGATCGACCGTTCGGCTGGCAGATCCAATTTCAGTGGGACGTGATCCGCATGCTGCAGGTGGCCCCTCCGGCGGGCTTCGAGGTCGCCCAACGCCTGGAGTCCACCAGATGTCGAATCCTGCGCCAACGCGTCGGCCGAGAGATCGAAGAGCTCTGGTACGCCGATGACGAGCTCGGAGGGCCCAATGATCAGCGCTAGCCCCAGCAGACTTTCTCTACTCTCGGCGCTGATCCTCGTCACCTGCGCCCTGCTCGCCTGGCCCGCCGAGGCCGGGGGGCAGTCGCAACCTCGCCAGGCCATCGACCGCGCCCTGTCGGCCGAGCCCAGCGTCGATCAAGTCCAGCAGGCCGCACTTCGCGCCAGCGGCTACGACGCCGACGATCTCGACCAGTGGTCGTCACGGGCGCGCTGGTCCCACCTGCTGCCCGAGGTACGCGGTGAGGTCGCCTGGCTCGACCAACGCGACCGGGAGGCGCGCTATCAGGAGGATATGCAAACCGATCAGGCCGGGAAGATGTTTCGCGACGGCGCTCGGAATCACTTCGTCGACGACAACCGCCTACGCACCCTCTATGCAGTCGATCTCGAATGGGATCTGTCGGGACTGGTCTACGATAGAAGCGAGTCGACGATCGCGCGCGAGGTGCGCCAACGGCGCAAGGCACGCCGCATACTGCTCGAAGAGGTCAGCGAGGCCTACTATATGCGCCGGCGGCATCTGGTCGAGCTGATGCTCACGCCGCGCGATCAATGGCGAAAGCGCATCGAGCTCCAGCTCGAGGTCGACCGCTACTCGGCTCACGTCGACGCGATGACCGCCGGTTGGTTCAGTCGAACCCTCGCCGAGGCGAGGAAGGAGCAGACACGATGAGCTCGACCCACAAGACAGGTCCGACCTCCAAGGCCACTATTTGGCTGGGGCTTCTGTGGACGCTGCTGGCCACAGCGGCCTGTGTGCCCACTCCGGAGTGGTCGTGTCGGCGAACCTCCGACTGTGCGAGCGGCGAGTTTTGCCGCGCCGGACAGTGCCGGCCGGCGATCGGCGATCCCGACAAAACGTCTCCGAACACCGACGCAGCGTGGTCGGATTCGCAGGACGCCGGCCCCCTAGAGCCGTCGCGGTGTGAGGAGGGAGACCCGCCCGAGGCGGGCGATCTGGTGCTCAACGAGGTTCTGGTCAACGTACCCACCGGTCCCGACGGCGACGCCAACGAAGACGGCATCCGCGATCCCTACGACGACGAATTCGTCGAGGTCGTCAACGGCGCCGACCACACCATCGATCTGACCGGGGTGGCGATCGCGAACGGATCGACCCCCAAATTCACCTTCGGCGCGACCTGCCTCGAGCCGCAACAGGCGGCGGTGGTCTTCGGCGGCGGGCTCGCCCCGGCGCGCGACGACGCGATCGTGCGCGTCTCCTCGTCGCGCTTTGCGTTCAGCAATAACGGCGGCACGGTGGCGATCTTCGACGAGGCCGGCCAGGTACTCTCGGCGCTGAACTACGACGCCGGCCCTGCTGAGGCGCTCACCCTGGCGCCCCAGCTCGACGGCGAGCACTTCGTGCCCCACAGCACGCTGTCCGAAGAGTTCTTGCTCAGCCCCGGAACCTGCGCTGACGGGCGGGCCTTCTCGGCCGGGTGTGGGCAGGATGATTAAGTGCAATCACGGA
>JBKGZI010000448.1:0-4695 GCA_046545675.1 Persicimonas sp. | reverse complement strand
GGTCAATATCCACGGCACCGACCCGCTGAGTGACGATACTGACGGTGACGGGCTTTCCGACGGCGACGAGATCAACGTCCACAACACCGACCCGCTGGTCGCCGACACCGACGGTGATGGGCTCAGTGACGCCGACGAGGTCAACACTCACGGCACCGATCCCAACCAGACCGACACCGACAACGACGGATTGAGCGACGGAAGCGAGATCGACGTGCACGACACCGACCCGACCGACCGGGACACCGACGGCGGCGGGGTCAGCGACGGCGACGAGGTCGCCAACGGCTACGACCCGCTCGACCCCTCCGATGACAGTCACTTCCTGGGCTCGCTCGGTGGACGTGCGGGCATCGTCTTCAAGGGCTCCGAGCCGGACCTTTCGACGGTCATGTTGCTCGATGACACCCAATTCCCGCTCGACGTCAGCCGTACGACGGCCACCGCCAGCAGCCTGACGCCCAAGGTCGGCCGCATCGAGTCCAGCGTTGATATCGACGAGCAGGACTATAGCTCAGGCGACATCCTCGAGGTCACCGCAACCTTCCGCACCTTCCCCGAGGACGACGCCAGCCCCTACGACATCCAGCGTGTGCAGATGGGCCCGAAGGCGATGGGCTCCGACCACGACGACACCCACTTCCTGGGCATGGGTCTGATCCGACTGTCGTCGAGCCCGTTCGTGGAGTTCGACGTCATGTACCAGGGAAGCGTGTGGACCGAGAATCCCGACACCGGCAAAGTCGACCGTCGGCTCATCGACGACTTCGAATTCGTGGTCAACGGCGATGAGATCGACGTCACGTTCAGCTTTGTCGCCCCCGACTACCAGACCGACCGCGTGTGGATGATGCACGATGTCAACGGCCACGAGCGGACCGTCATCGAAGATGACTGCGACGACGGCTTCGACAACGACAACGACGGCGACGTCGATTGTGACGATAGCCAGTGCGCCGGCGAGCCGGTTTGTGTGAATGCCGGTGACCCGGATGCGGGTCATGAGGACGATGCCGGCACTGACCCCGGCGCCGACGCCGGCACCGACCCCAGCGCCGACGCCGGCACCGGCAGCGGTGATGACGCCGGCACCGGAGGCGACAACGGCGGCGACTTCGATGAGTCGCAGCGCTACCAGGGCACCCTCGACGGCCACAGCGGATGCTCCTGCAAGAGCGTCGCTTCTCATCCGGTCGGTGGCGCGGGTTATCTGGCCGGCGCAGCGCTGCTATTGATGCTCTTTTTCTTCGTGCGAAGCCGAACCCCAGTTGGTGCGCGCGTTCAAATCGATGAATAATCGACCGCCAGGAAAGGTCGCCGGGCGGCCTTTGGCCGCCGCGGCCTTCTTGTTGTTTGCGATGAGCTGCGGCGGGCAGACGCCCGGCCAGAGCGCCGATGCGGGCTCGGACGCCGAGGCAATATCGGACGTGCGGCCGGATGCACAGGCACAGGCTGACACCGACGCCATCGACTATGACGAGCGCCTGACGGCGCTCCTCGCCGAGGCCGGAGCGGCGCCCGTCGCATCGGCGCCGGCCTTCGATGAGGCGAAGGTTCGCCTCGGGCACGGCCTGTTCTTCGACCCGATCTTGAGCGGAAACCGCGACACATCCTGCGCGACCTGCCATCGCATGGATGAAGGCACCAGCGTGCGTCGAGCCCTGGCTGTGGGCACCCACTTCGTCGAGCGCGATGGCGAGCGGTTTCCCGGCCCGGGCCACTCCTTTACGCCCCGCAAATCACCACCGCTATTCAACCTGGGTGACGAGAATACAAGCAGCTTGCTGTGGGACGGCCGGGTCACTCAAAACGAGGACGGCCAATTCGTCATCTTCGACAAGGGATGGGAGAAGTCCGAGGAGAACTTCCTGCGCTTTCTGCCCACCGAACTCGACAACTTGCTCGCCGCCCAGACGATGATGCCCGTGCTCTCGCGCGATGAACTACGCGGCGACCACGGTGAGGTCGACATCGAGGGCAACCCCAACGAGCTTGCCATCGTCCACGACCAGAACCTCGAGGGCGTGTGGTCGGCGCTGGTCGATCGCCTGATGGCCGTCGAGGAATACCGCACGCTCTTCGCCGAGGCCTACCCTCAGGTGGCCCCTGATGAGGTCGAATTTGCACACGCCTCCAACGCCCTCAGCGCATTTATCATCGACGCATTCACGCTGACCGACAGCCCCTTCGATGACTACCTGCGTGGCGACGCCGATGCGTTGACCGAGCAGCAAAAACGCGGCGCGTATCTCTTCTACGGAGAGGCCGATTGCGCCCGTTGTCATAGCGGGGCGCTTCTGAGCGACGAGAAGCTCCGCAATATCGGCGTGCGCCCGCTGGGCCCGGGCCCGGAGGTCGACTACGACGTCGATATGGGCGCGATCTTCCGGACCCACGGCGGCGAAGCCGATAAATTCGCGTTTCGCACCCCGTCGCTGCGAAACGTCGAGCTGACCGGCCCCTACATGCATAACGGGGTCTATACGACCCTCGAAGCGGCGCTGCGCCATCATCTCGATGTCCGAGACGGCCTGCGCAACTACGACCCCTCCCAACTCGATGAGGAGTTCCAACGCTACGTTCACAACGAGCCGGAGCTCCTCGACAGCGTCGAAGAGACCCTGGTGGATATCGAAGCCACCACGCTCACCGATGATGAGGTCGACGCGCTGCTGGCCTTCCTGGAATCTCTGACCAGTCCCACCGCCAGAGAACTCGACGAGCTCGAGCCGCAGACCGTCCCCAGCGGCCTGCCCCTGCCCGACCCGTAAATGTCAGTCATTCTCGCGCCGCACGAAGGGAATCCCATCGAGGGTGCGTTCGGCGACCGGAGGCGGTGTCCTATGCTCGTTGTCCTCGCTCGGTCCGCTGCGGTCTGAGACGACCATCTTGGGCCGGCCGTTGGCCGACGGCTTGACCCGCTGCGATGACAACACACGGGTGTTGCGCCGCTTGGATCGCTCCCGTTTATGCCGAGGTGGCTCGTGCTCGAACTTTCGATCTTCGGCTCGCAACAGAATTGGTTCGGTGCGGTATTCGTCGTGTTGCCTGCTTAGTTTCTCGGCTCGAGTCGCCGTCTTGGGTGTCTCATCGGAATCCGGCTCGATGATCCGAAGCTCGACCGTCTCCCCCGGGTCGTCGGATTGGTATACCTCGGTTCGAAGATAGGTCTTGGCTCGTACGTCGTATGTAAGCGTGGTGCCCACGTATCGTTTGGTCATCTGCGTCCCCCTGGTGCAGAATACAGCGACTCGAGATGATCGGTGACGATCACTATCGGTCGCCGGCGATGTTTTAAACGACTGGTGTGTATAAGAACGTGGACACAACGGGGCGGACGTCGAACCTGCTGCTGCTCGCCCCATCGGCTCAAAGACATCGGTGCCCGGGCATCCTGCCCTGGATGCAGACCTGGTGGAGTTTTAAGGATTTAAGCCTCGGGCTGGGGGGCGCCCGCTCTGTCGACGCCGAAGGTGGCCGACGCGGCGACCTCACCAACACGCTACGGCGAAGGGCGGAGCGCGGTCAGCCCGCACAATCCTTCGCGACGGTTATTTTCTTAAACTTCCAGAAGGTCTGGCAGCGGTGAGTGATACACTTGGAAGGCTGACGCCGAGCCGGTGTCTCTGGTAGCGTGGCTGATGAGTCCAAACCCGGAGCCCGTCGAAAAATGTCCAACGATTTCCTGCACAAGCGCCGTGGCGCAAAGGACCGCCTATCGAAGCCGATCGAGGTGGTGCGCTACCGCGGCGATCGGGGCGGGGGCGTGGCGGACCAGGTGGCGATCGAGGAGCCGCTCGAGATTCGGCTGGGCTTCGATTTGCGCGGCCGGCCCGCCGAGAAGAGCATCTCGGTGACCATGCGCACCCCGGGCCACGACGAGCAGCTCGCCGCCGGGTTTCTGTACGGCGAAGCGATGATCGCCGCGGCCGGCGACGTCGAAGGATTCGAATGGTGTGAGTCGAGCGAATCGAGCGACAAGCAGGTCGAGGCCGCCGACAGCAACATCCTGCGCGTCCAGCTCGCCGACCACGTCGAGGTCGAGCTCGCCTCGCTCGAGCGCCACTTCTACACCACCTCGAGCTGCGGGGTGTGCGGGAAGGCGTCCATCGAGGCGCTCGAGGTCCAGAATTGTCGGGTCCTCGACGATGATTTCACAGTCCCGGCCGAGGTAATCGCCGAGCTTCCGGACGCGCTTCGCCGCGCGCAGCGCGTCTTCGAGGACACCGGCGGGCTGCACGCGGCCGGGCTCTTCAATCCTGCCGGAGAGCTTCTTGCGGTCGATGAGGACGTCGGGCGTCACAACGCCATGGACAAGCTGGTCGGCGCGCGCCTGCTCGACGATGAGCTGCCCCTGGCGGCCTCGGCGGTGGTTTGGAGCGGGCGGGCGAGCTTCGAGCTCGTCCAGAAGGCGCTTCGCGCGCAGGTGCCCATCGTCGTCGCCGTCGGCGCGCCCTCGAGCCTGGCGGTCGAGCTGGCCGAGGCCTTCGGCATGACGCTGGTCGGCTTCGCCCGAGACGCACGCTTCAACGTCTATACGCACCCCCGACGCATCAAATAGCTCATGACTCGTGAGGTTCGGAACCGTTTCGTAACTTCATCAGCGCCAGTAGGTCGTGGAAGTAACGTAAGTGTTGTTAGTTCTTGGTTCTTGTTATAGACCGTCAAGTTCCGATTGATGGTTGTGCGCTGGGG
>JBKGZI010000447.1:0-4734 GCA_046545675.1 Persicimonas sp. | reverse complement strand
GCTTCGACGCCAGGGACGGCGTCGCTCCGGTTTGGCTTCGACGCCAGGGACGGCGTCGCTCCGGTTTGGCTTCGACGCCAGGGACGGCGCCGCTCCGGTTTTACTGGTCGGCCAGGAACGCTCGCACGTCGTCGGCGACGTAGGCGCGGTAATTGACGCAGCGCGAGATGCTCTCGAGCGCCTTGGCGAGGTTGCGCGCTTGGCCGGGAGCCTGGCGCTCCTCGACGCTGAAGAAGGCCTCGACTTCCTGTCGCTTCTCCTCCGAGCAAAACGCCGAACCCACCCACGGCAGCGACGGGGCGGACTTGTCGCCGAGCTTGTCGGCGATCTCTTCGTAATTTTCCTCGAGCCAACTCCACGCCACTTCGCGCGTTTCGGGATCGCCGAGCGTCGGGCCCATGACCGTCCAGAAGTCCTGGGCGCGCAGCGTATCGCTCAAAAAGAGGTCCAGCGAGCGCTCGACGAGTTCGGGGTCGTGAAAATGGCCCAGCGCGTTGATGGTTGCTGCGCGTGCCGACGGGGTCGGGGCGTCGGCGATGGCCTGCTCGAGTTGCTCCCACAGCGGCTCGTCGCCGATGAACGCGGCGATGCGAAGGGCGGTCTTGGCCTCGGAGAGCGGCACCTGGCTGGGGTCTTTCAGATACGCCTCGGCGGCCTCGACCGCCTCGAGGCGAAGCTCATCATTGGGAATCAACGTAGCTGCTGCGCGGATGACCTTGGGGCGCAGGAGTCGGTCCTCGACCGGCTCGCCATCTTTGGCCTCAAAGCCGAGCCGCCAGGCGTGGGGCAAGATGATCTCGGCGGCCCAATTCTCGAACGCTTCGCCCCGTTCCTGGTCGCGGGCGATCTCCTCGACACCGGAGACCGCGTCGACGACCTGACCGACGATGGCGCGGTGTTCCTCTTTGGCCATCGCTTCGACCAGCTCGAGGTAGGCGTCGATGTCGAACCTGTGGGCCTCGACGAGCGCCTTGGTGTGGGGCAGAAGCGCCACACGTTCGGGCATCGAGAGCTCGTCGCGATGGGTGCTGCCGAGCTCGACGAGGTCGTCTGCGGGCAGCTTCCAGTGGTAGTAACCGGTCTCGTCGGCGTTGGGGTGGATCCAGGTCGGGCAGCTTTGGGTGTCGAATTCGGCCGTTTGGCTGGCCTCTTCGATGAGCTCGCAACGCCGCTCGACCTGTCCGTCGACCTCGAAGCCAAAGCAGACCGGGATGCGCCAGCGCTGATCCGGATCGGCGTCGCTTCCGGCGGGTAGATAGCGCGACTGCGCGACTTCGAGGGTATTCTGGCCGTCTTCACAGCTCGGCTCGACCTCGACCAGGGGCACACCCGGCTGGTCCAGGAACCCGCCGAGCATCGCCTTGATGGGCTCGTCGGAGACCTCTTCCCATGTGCTGATCAGCCCGTCGGTGGTGCCCGTGCCGTAAGCGTGCTGCTCCATGAACCGGCGCACGCCGTCGCGAAACGCCTCTTCGCCGATCCAAGCCTCGAGCATCTGTAGCACTGCGCGCCCCTTGCTATATGTGATGCCGTCGAAGGCGTTATAGACATCGCCGCCGTCGCGGATCGGCTGGCGGATGGCGCGGGCGTTTTCGAGCGCGTCGGCGCTCATCACCCTCAGCGATCCTCGCACCGCGTCGATGCGCGGCTCGAGCTCGGGCGCCACCTCGGCCAGCGTGCGCGTGGCCATCCATGTGGCGAACGATTCATTGAGCCACAGGTCGTTCCACCAGGCCGGCGTGACGTAATTGCCAAACCACATATGCGCAAATTCGTGGGCCATGACGCTCTGCGCCGCGTACTCGTCGCTGGCGGTGGCGTTGTCCGGATCGAGCAAGAGCAAGCGCTCGCGGAAGGTCACCAGGCCGACGTTCTCCATCGCGCCGGCCGCGAAATTGGGCACGGCCACCAAATCGAGCTTCGAAAACGGCAGCTCCATGCCGAAGTAGTCGGTCTGCGCGGCCAGCAGCGCGGGCGCCTTGTCGAGGGCGTAGGCAGCCAGGTGTGACTTGCCCTGGGTGGTGATCACCCGAAGCGGCACGCCGGGGATGGCTTCCGCAGGGGCTTCGACGACCTCGAGAGGGCCGGCCGCAAACGCGACCAGGTAGGTCGGCAGCGGCTCGGTCTCCTCATAGACGTAGGTGGTCCCGTCCTCCTCGGCGATATTTTTGGGCAGCGTATTGGCGAATGCCTTCTGGTCGCCTGCGGGCACCTCGATGCTCACCTGGAACGGCGTCTTAAAGCGCGGCTCGTCGAAGGAGGGAAACGCCTCGCGCGCCGACAGCGGCTCGAATTGGGTGAACGCGTACCACTTGCCGCCTTCCTCGACTCGGTAGAGCCCGTGAGGCGTCTCGTCGAGCGGGGCCTGATACTCGAATTCGAGCGTCGCCTCACCCGGACCTATCGGCGAGTCGAGCACCACGGTGATGCCGCCGTTTGTGCCCTCGACGATGCTCGCGTCGATCTTGGCCTTACCCACATTCGCCCACACCCGATCGATCTCGAGGTCTTTGGCGTGCAGGTCGATGCGGCCGGCTTCTTCGGCCAGCTCGACCTGAATCGACGTCGTCCCGGAGAACGTGTCCCGGGTGGGGTCGAGGTCCAGCGCGAGCCGATAGCGCGTGGGCACGACCTCCTCGGCGAGCCGCTCGTGGCCGTCGAAGCCCTCCTCGGGCTGCTCGACGGATTGGGTGTCGGCGACTCTTGTGCCACTTTCGGGTGTGGCGCAAGCGGCGACGGTGAAGATAATCGCGAACGCAGCCAGGAGCGTGGTAATGGACTTCATAGGGGAGATCCGGTGACAGCAGCGAAATTTGTGGGTGGCGTGGGTTGTATAGCTTGATGCGGTGGAATTGGAAACTGGCGTGGAGTTGGGATTCGTTCTATTGGGGGTGGTAGGTTGTTGTGGCCCCCTCCGCCTTTTATGCGGCTTGACCGTGCGCGTTTTACGACACGCTCGGCACCTCCCCACGTCGTGGAGAGGGGTGGCAACTCTGAACTCATCGCCGTTTTGCCACTCCTCCACCGCTCGCGGGGAGGTGGCGGCGAAGCCGCCGGAGGGGGCCAACAACAACCTTCCAAGCCACCACATACCCAACGCCGCAAAATAGCCATAAATTAGCAACCATGACCACCACCAAAACAAATCCCCTCAGCGTCGCCCCGATGATGCGGCGCACCGACCGTCACTTCCGCTATTTCTTGCGACTGCTGACCCGGCACACGCTCCTGTACACGGAGATGTACCACACCCGCGAGGTGCTCGACTCCGACGGGGCGCAGCGCATCGCGTTCTCGGAGTGCGAAAACCCGCTGGTGCTGCAGATTGGCGGCGACGACCCCATGCAGATGGCTGAATGCGCGCGCATCGCCCAAGGCCGGGGCTACGACGAGATCAACCTCAATATTGGGTGCCCCAGCGAGCGTGTCCAGTCGGGTAACTTCGGCGTGTGCCTGATGGGCCAGCCCGAGGTGGTCGCCCGGTGCGTGGAGGCGATGCAGCGCGCGGTCGACATCCCGGTGACCGTCAAACACCGCATCGGCTTCGACGACACCGACAGCTATGAGGATATGGCCCGCTTTGTGCGCATCGTCTCCGAGGCGGGCTGCCGCCGGTTCACGGTGCATGCGCGCAAAGCGTGGCTCCAGGGCCTGAGCCCCAAGGAGAACCGAAACGTGCCGCCGCTTCGCTACGAGGACGTCTACCGGCTCAAAGAGGAGTTCCCCGAGCTCTTCGTCGAGATCAACGGCGGCATCGAGACGCTCGACGAGGTCGAGGAGCACCTCGAGCACGTCGACGCGGTCATGATCGGCCGGGCGGCCTACGATACGCCGTTTCTCTTCGCCGAGGCCGACCGGCGCATCTACGGCGACGATTCCGCCGCGGCGAGCGATGTACCTGACCGCCACGAGGCCGTCGAGCTCATGCTGCCCTATGTCGAGCGGCGTCTGGCTGCAGGGGATAAGTTGAGCTATATCACCGGCCACCTGCTCAACCTCTTCGCTTATCAGCCAGGCGCGCGCGCCTGGCGCCGCCACATCAGCGAGCACTCGCATAAAGACGACGCCGGCGTCGAGGTGTTGACCGACGCGCTCGCGCTCGTGCCGCGCGATTGACCCCCGCATTTTGGAAGACATATGAACCTCAAGAGCACATTGAAGCGCCCGGCGGTGCTGTGGACCGCGCTCGCCCTGCTGGTCTTGCTCGGCGCGCTGCTCGTCCCGATGGACTGGATCGACCAGGTCGGCGACTTCATCGGCGAACAGGGCTCTGAGACCTCCGCCTTCGCCGAGGACGTCGCCCGGGTCGACAAGTCGCTGCGCGAGGGCGAAGACCCCGGCGCGAGCACAGAGGAGCTGCGCCGCATGCTCCCCCACCTGCAGGTGCGCCGCATGCTCGACGCCGGCCCGATGACGGCGAGCGAGGTCAACGAGGCGACCGAACTCCTCGCGGAGTTCAACGCCCAGATCGCCTCCCAAAAACAGGAGGGCTCACGCCAGGCGCTGCGCAAACAGCGCAACCTCGAGCTGGCCGACAAATTCCCCCGCCTCGACCGCCAAAAACTCGCCGACGCCCTCGCAGAGCTGCGAGGGCAGCTCGAAGACACAGGTATGCGCCTCGGCGAAACTCAATAACCCATCGATTTATCGGGAAGTTGGGTAGGCCGGGGTCCAAACCGTAGCTGCGGGTAAGCCGACATCGGTCACGCCCTTGTACGTATTTAGCGCCCCGAG
>JBKGZI010000446.1:0-4740 GCA_046545675.1 Persicimonas sp. | reverse complement strand
CCCCAAGCCCGCAGTTACTTAGTCACCGCAGCGCTCAGGTGCAACCGGGATCGAAACCGATCGCCCCTTACGCGCGCTCATAAACTCCTCTAATCCTTTACAGTCCGCAGAATTTTCGCTAGGGCACCAACCGCAATCCCGACGCAGTCATAACACAAATATAGCGCCCCACCCGCCGCGGCGGGGTGCCACTAGCAATCGAGGTTCAATATGGCGGATATCACCAATCTCGGCATCGTTGGATACGACGGCCTTCGCTTCGTATCGCTCGATCTGGAGCGCAGTCATGCATTCTACACCGACAAGCTCGGCCTGACCCATGTGGCCAGCTCGACGCCCGAATGGGAAGAGTCGACCGGCGACCGCGCCGAGGTCTTCCGCGCAGGCGACGTGACCATCGAGGTGCTCGAATCGCAGCGTGACGATTCATTTGCCGCCTATCACCGCGAATTTCACACCGCGGGCATCGCCACGGTCAACTTTCGAGTACGCGACGCCCAGCAAGCATGGGATCGCCTCGAAGAGCGCGGCGCGACGTTCGTGACCGACATCGACGAGCACGACGCCGACGGCGGACGCTACCGCAGCTTCGAGATCGCCAGCCCGCTGGGCAACGCCACCTTCGGCTTCGTCGAAAAGGCCGAGTACCCGAGCTACGCACCCGGCTTCGAGATGCTGGATGTGGAGGTCGAAAACGAATTCGACATCGAGTACATCGACCACCTGACCTCCAATATGCGCACGCTCAAGCCGTATATCGACTGGTACCAGGACGTGCTGGGCATGGAGAAGTTCTGGGAGATCGCCTTCCACACCAGCGACATCGACCCCGAGGGCGCCACCGGCTCCGGTCTGAAGTCGATCGTGACCCGCGATCCGGAGAGCGGCATCAAATTCGCCAATAACGAGCCGCTTCGCCCGTTCTTCAACCGCTCGCAGATCCAGAAATACCTGGAGGACTTCGGCGGCCCCGGCGTCCAGCACGCAGCGTTCGCCGTCGAGGACATCATCTCGACGGTGCGCACCCTGCGCGAGCGCGGCATCGAATTTTTGTACACCCCGTCGACCTATTACGACAGCCGCCCCGACGAACTCGCCGAGCAGGGCGTCGACGAGATCGGCGAGGACTGGGAAGTCCTTGAGGACCTGGGCATTCTGGTCGACGGCTCCGAGGACGGCTATCTCCTGCAGATCTTCATGAAGGAAGCCGCGCTCTTCTACGACGAGCCCGACGCCGGGCCGTTCTTCATCGAGCTCATCCAGCGCAAAGGTGACCAGGGCTTCGGCGGCGGCAACTTCCGCGCGCTCTTCGAAGCCATCGAGCGCGATCAGCTCGGCGAGCTGGCTGCGACGAAATAACGGCGGACTTGGGGCTTGGGGCTTGGGCGGGAACGGCAGCCTTGGGGCTTGCTCTGTATTACGCGGCTCTTAGCTTTGCCGGTAGATCACGCTCATCTTTAGACATGGACGTCGCGCTGTAGACGCGGGCTATGAAGACGATCCTTTTGATAGATTCGGATGCTCGACGCCGCAAGCTATACGCGCGCATTCTCATGCGGCGGGGCTACTCGGTGCTGCACGCTGCCGGCGCCGGCGAGGCGATCGCACAGGTCGAGCAGCGGGCCGTCGACCTGTGCGTGGTCGACAGCCAGTTGAACGATGACACCGGGTTGGGGCTCTTGGAGACGTCTCGAAGCGTCTTCATCGACTCCAAGATCGTCTTCATGAGCACCTATTTTCAACAGGATTCCAAGCTGTACCACCGGCTGATGAGCGAGCTCGACGTCTCGCTGGTGCTCCACAAACCGATCGCGCCGCTGGAGTTCGGCGTCCAGATCGACAATCTGCTCAATACGCCGGTCCAGGAGACTCTCGAGGCCGACTCGACGGTCGAGCGCGAGGTCGCCCAGATGCGCGACGCCTTCGTCGACGAGTTGCGAGACGAGCTCGAGGAGCTATCCGAGTGCGTCCAGGCCGCCCGCCGAGAGAAGCTCGACGCCGGTGAGCTCGAGCAGGTCAGCCGGGTCGCTCGGCGCATTCAGAGCGCCGCGGGCCGCCATGGCTACTTCGAGATCGGCCAGGCCGCCGGCGCGCTCGAACAGGCCGTCGATCGACTCGATACGGTCAGCCCCTCCGAGCGCGCCAGCATCTGGAGCGCGGTCGACACCGCCCTTCGAAACGCGCGCGCCTCCTCGCTGCACGTGCAGAGCAGCCGCGAGCAGAGCGCCAATGCCCGCGGCGAGAACTCCGCCCAGCCCCAGACGGCCACCGTCCTGCTCGTCGACGACGACCAGGCGTTCATCGACAAGGCCAAAGATCTGGGCGACCAACTGCTCATCGAGGTGTGCCAAGCGGGCTCGGCCGACGACGCGCTCGTCCAGCTCGACCGCTGCGGCGACCGGGTCGAGGCTGTCTTCGTCAACGTCGATATGGGCGGCGGCTTCGACGCCTATAGATTCGTGCGCACGATGCGCACGCGTCGCACCGGCCGGCCGATCCCACTGGCGTTCATCTCCGAGGAGGGAAGACTCAGCGACCGCGTCCACGCCGCTCACGTGGGCGCGGCGCTCTTTTTGGACAAGCCGGTCGACAGCACCGAATTCTCTCAGGCCGTCCACCACCTGGTCTCGTTAATGCGCGCCGGCCATCCCACCGTGCTCGTCGTCGACGACGATCTGGCGTTTGCCCGGCGCGCCCAGGCGCTGTTCGAGCGAGAGCACATGCAGGTGGCCCTGCTGGACGACTCCACCGACGTGCTCCACCAGCTCGAGCGGACCAACCCCGACGCGGTGGTCATCAACGCGCTGATGCCGGGGATCAGCGGCTTCGATCTATGCCGCATGCTGCGAACGATCCCGCGCTGGCAGGATCTGCCGGTGATCTTCGTGAGCGCCCAGGCCGGCCTCGATACGCGCGTGGCCGCCTACCAGAGCGGCGGCGACGACTTTTTGCTCAAAACGGCCGCCCCCGACGAGCTCCTCGCCCGGCTGCGGGTGCGCATCGAGCGCGCCCGCCTGATGCGCCAGCGCGCCGACCGCGACCTCTTGACCGGCCTGCTGACCCGACGCGCCTTCCTGGAGGCGGTCGCCGCTCGCATCTCCGAGGTGCGCCGGCGCGACAAACCGCTGGCGTTTTGCCTGCTCGACCTCGACCACTTCAAGCAGATCAACGACACCCACGGCCACATCGCCGGCGACCGGGTGCTCGCCGGGCTGGGCCGGCTGCTGCAAAATCGTTTTCGCTTCGAAGATCTGCGCGGCCGCTGGGGCGGCGAGGAATTCGCCATCGCGATCGTCGGCGAGGACGCCGCGACCGCCCAAAAGGTGCTCGAGCGAATCCAAACAGAATTCGGCGCCGTCGAATTCGACGGCGCCGATGGCGAAACTTTCCATGTGACCTTCAGCGCCGGCATCGCCCAATGCCCCGACGACGGCGTCGAGGCCGACCAACTCCTCAAGGCCGCCGACAAGCGCCTCTACGCCGCCAAAGACACCGGCCGCGATCGGATTGTTCATCGCGATGAGTGACGTTCGAACTCAGCGGCCATGGTCCCGAAATCGCGGCATGGCCCACCGGCGTGGGTGCCGGCCTATTAACGCATTTATAGATTAAGGGTGTCGCGTCTGGCGGTCATCGCCGATTCGCGGCCTCGAGAAGCGAGGATGCAGCCGATCGCCGACTGTCAATCTTAATTGCCTTAATAGGCGGGGTGACGCCCCCGTGGACCATGTGGATATCCCGCGGTGACGGTCGGCTCGCCCGCCGTTCACAACGAGCGCGGCCGAAAACCCAGCCGGCGCTCGGCGCGGCCGGAGTCGAGCCAGCAGCCCTGCTCGTACAGCGGCAGGTGGCGAAGCTTGTCGACGCTGTCGACGCTTTGGACCTCGTAGCGCCCCAGCCGCCTCTTGTGGCCGCCGAGCTTCTCGAGGCGCTCAGAGAGCTCGCCGATGGTGGTATTCTCACCGCCCAGCAAAAAACGCTCGCCGTAGGATGGCTCGCGCGCGGCCTCGATATGGGCCCGGGCGACGTCGTCGACGTCGACCAGGTTGATGCGGGCGCCATCCTGCACGTTGGACAGCAATTTTCGGGAGGGAATCTTCGCGCCGTCGCCGATGCAGATGCCCGGATTGACGATGACCAGCTCCATGCCGTCGGCCGCTTCACGAAAGCACTCCTGCTCGACGGCGTATTGCGCCTCGACGATCTGATTCTCGGCGCTGCCAGGCAGGTAGACGTCCTCTTCGGTCGCCATCGACCCCTTGGCGGGCCTGGAGACGGTGGTCGCGCAACTGGTGACCACCACCCGTTCGACGTCGACCTCGCGGGCGACGTCCAATAGGTGCCGGATGCTCAGCACGCTGTCGCGAATATAATGCCACCCGCCGGCCCCCGGGTCCGGCGCGGCCGCCATGAAGACATAATTAAAGCCGGTGAGCGTCTCGATCAGGCTCTTTCTGTCGAGCAGATCGGCGACGACCGTCTGCACGCCCAGCTCGTCGAGCTCGTCAGTGTCGCTATTCCAACGGCGCATCGCCTCGACGGCGATCTCGCTGTGCACGAGCGCGTGGGTGATACGGCGGCCCAAAAAGCCGGTGGCTCCGATGACCAATGCGCGTTCCATGGGGGGTCTCGTACTTGCTCGTTTTTGGGCACGTCTCGGGTGTCCCAAGATCGAGTCTTATTGTGAAGGTTCTTGGTTCTTGGTTCTTGGTTCTTGGTTCTTGGTTCTTGGTTCTTGGT
>JBKGZI010000445.1:0-4762 GCA_046545675.1 Persicimonas sp. | reverse complement strand
CTCCGATCCACCACTCTCCTGCCCAGATCCGACATCGGCCGGCACGCCCGCATCCTCGCCAGAACCAGCATCCTCGCCACCCTCGACCTCAATCCCCAACGCCGCAGCCAACTCCGGCCACACCGGCGGGCAGGCGGTGGCGACGTCGCTTCCGGCGGGGCAGTCGTCGCGGGCTCCGGTGAGGTCGACGAAGTCGACGGCCGACTCGAAGTCGCCGCCGTCGGTGACGCGCGAGATGTCGTGGCCCTCGCGGTCGCGGCTCGCGCACAACAGGTGCAAGTCGGCGTCGCCGCCGATACACAGCGCGCTGTGGTCTGACCATCGCTGCTCGAAGCGTGGGAATCTCGTCATGCTTCCCTCGAGGACGCCGCGGCCCTCCGCGCCGGCGCCGGCGATCCAGACGGTCTGGCCGTTCTGGGAGACCTTGGCGCCGTCGGGCCACATCTCGAGCTCGGTCGAGTCGCGCATGGGCTCGTCGGGGGTCCCCCAAAAGAAGATATAGCTCGTCCCTTCTCGGGCAAACCACGCGAAGGTGCCGCCGGCGCCGTCGAGCATATAGGGGCGTTCGTAGGGGGAGAGATCGCCCAGATCTTCGGCGGTGCCCTCGGCCAAGTCGACCAGCAAGAGGTGCGCTGCGCCGTTCTCGGACAAGTCGGTCGGATAGGCGGAGACGACCAGCCGGTCCTCGCCGATAAAGCGCGCGCCGGACAGGTGCAGCCCGTCGACGCCGAGGTCGAATTGGGTAAAGCTGCGGCCGTCTTCGGTCTGCCACAGCCCGCCGACCTCGGGGTCCTCGGCGTTTAACACGTAGACGACACGGTCGCGCTCGGGGCTGGTGGCGACGCCGGCGGCGTGCTCGGGCAGCTCGCGGACCTGCTCGAAGTCACAACCATCCTCGGTGTACCAGATCGCCTCGCGGGTGAAGACGACCCAACGATGCAGATCGAGCGCGGCCATCTGAAAGCGGCCGCCGCCGTCGAAGGCCTCCTCGCACACGTAGGTCTGCGTGTCGGCGCTGGTGACCATCCCGAAGTTGGTTTGCGCCACCCACTGCGAGTCGCCCACGTCTTGGACCTGCTCGGCGATCGGTGAACCGCCGTGAGCCAGGGCAGAGGCGGGAAGACAGCAGATCATTGCAATTATGAGCATCAATCGTTTCATGGCTGGAACTCTACAACCTTATCGGGCCGACGCAAAACGCGGATGGCGCTGCCCTCACAAGTCTATTGGCCAACCCCGCCACTGTGCTGTAAAACGTGGCGAACTAAGTTTTCCGCAGGGTTTTCCATCACATGTCCGACGTAGAATCGAAAGAAGTGGCCGACGGGCCCGATCAAGCCGCCGCTCGAGCCGCCGAGACCGCCAAAAAGACCGGCCGCGGCTTTTTGGTGATCACCGGCGCCAAGATGTGGTTCATGGTCACCGGCGCGGTCATCCAACTGGGCCTGCCCATCTTTTTGGGGTCCTCGGAGCAATTCGGCGTCTTCAAGATCGTGACCGAGGCGATCAGCCTCATCAATATGGTCATGATCACCGGCACGCTGCAGGCGGTCAGCAAGCTGGTCAGCGAGCAGCCGCACGCCGCCAAGCGGGTGGTCAACCAGGCGCTCAAGCTCCAGCTATTTTTGGGGCTTCCCATCGCCGCGCTCTATGCGATCGGCAGCCCGTGGATCGCCGCCCAATTCAACGACCCGTCGCTGACCGGCTTGATCCGGCTGTCCAGCCTGATCATCGCGTTTTACGCCTTCTACGCGATCTTCGTGGGCTATCTAAACGGCGTCAAAGAATTCGTGCGCCAGGCGAGCCTGGACATCGGCTTTGCCACGCTCAAGATGCTGGGCATCGTCGGCCTGGTGCTGCTGGGCTTCGGCGTGGGCGGGGCGGTCGCCGGCTTTGTGGGCTCGGCGGGCATCATCTGCCTGTTTAGCGGTGTGTGGGTCTGGCGCTTGATGCGCACCCACGCCGACCGGTTCCCGGCCGAGGAGGAGGCAGAAGGCGCGTCCAAAAAGGCGCTCAAGCGCCTGGCCGGCTATCTGGTGCTCATCATGGCCTATACCTTCGCGCTCAACGGCCTGATGCGCGCGGACCTCTTCGTGCTCAAGAGCATCTCGGCCGAAGTACCGGCGCATCTGAGCGGGGCGGAGCATCTCTTCAACCTGATCAGCAGCAAATTCGCCGGGCTGTACGGCGCGGTGCTCAATATCGCGCGCATTCCCTATCAGGGCGTCATCGCGGTGACGTTCGTCATCTTCCCACTGATCAGCGAGTCGACCTTCAAAAAGGACCGCGAGCGCACCCAGGACTATATCCGCGAGACCTTCCGCTACTGCCTGCTGCTGATCGCCAGCGTGGGCGCGCTGCTGGCCTTCAACGCCGATTCGATCGTCGCCGGGCTCTATTCGGGCGAATACCGCGCGGCCTCCTCGGCGCTGGCGATCTTGAGCGTGTCGATCATCTTCTTTGCGCTCTATTATATGGCCACCACGGTGATCATCGGCGCCGGCCGGCCGGGCGTCGCCGTGATCATCATGGCCGCCAGCCTGCTGCTGAGCGCCGGGCTCAACTACGCGTTCGTCAACAACGTCCACGAGGAGACCGTCGAGGCCCTGGAGTGGTCGCCGGTGGCCGACGCACAGACCGACAGCGCCCAGGGAGCCGTCCAACACGCCGTGAATGTCGCCCAGAACGACGTCGCCTTCGCCAGCGAATATCTGGTCCAGGGGCCCACCTATATGGACTGGGCGGCCTCGGCGACGACCATCGCGATGTTCGTCGGCTTCTTGCTGTCGCTGTTGTGGCTGTGGAAAACCTACCGCGCCGCCGCCCCACCGATGACGGTGGTGCGCATCCTCATCGCCCTGGGGGTGCTCTACGGCCTCAACCTGCTCATCGCGCTGCCGGTGGAGTGGGTCGACGAGTACGGCAAGTTGATCTACCTGGGCTTTGTGGCCGGGAAGATGGCCGTGATGGGGGTGGTGTTTTTGGTGGTGATGTTCGTATTGCGCGAGTTTGGAGAGAAGGATTTGGAGAGGGTGAAGGCGGTGATTGGGAAGGGGTGATGGGGGCAAAACTTGCCCCACCACCCACCACCCATTAAGCTCTTGGCAGCGCTCCTTTATTTGGACAACGACCACCCATGAAATACATCCTGACCATCCTCCTCACCGCCCTCATCCTGCCGGCCTGCGCCAACTCGCCGGGCAAGGAGGCGATCGACGACAAGGCGAACCTTCAGGCGGCGGTGATGACCTTCCATCGCGACATGCGCTGGCAGCGCTGGGAGTCGGCGGCGATGATGGTGGCGCCCGAGGAGCGCCAGAAATTCTTGGGCCGCTATGAGCAGCTCGGCGAGGACTTCAGCATCATCGAGCTCGATCTGAAATCGGTGAGCCAAGGCGAGAACGCCGCGATCATCGACGTCCAGCAGCAGTCGATGAAAGAGCCCTCCATGGTCGTCAAAAAGGAACGCATCATCGAGGTCTGGGAGAAGCGCGACAGCGCCTGGCTGCTCACCGAGCGGATGGAAAAAGACGAGTACAAAGAGAAGATGAAGACCGATCAGGAAGAGGCGGCCAAGAAGAAAGACGCGCCGGAAACCGAGACGCCTCGAGAGGACCAACCCTAAATCGTAGTTTGCGACGTCGTTGTTTGACGTCGCCTCAAATAGAGGATTTCACGGTTGTTGGTGGATCCTCTATTTAGGGCGCCTGAACTGCGGCGCAAACTACAATTTGCGTTTGGCCATAGAAGCTTTTGGGTTGGTGGGGATTAGGGGGCGACCTCATTCGGCCACCCACACCTTGCGGCCGCCGATCTCGCCGCCGCGTAGATTCACCTCGAAGACATCCGATAACAGATCGTCGGTGAGCGTGGCGTCGCAGGGGCCGTCGGCGGCGACGGTGCCCCGGTCGAGCACGATGGCGCGCTCGAAGTAGCGGTGGGCCAGCGCCAGGTCGTGGAGGACGGCGACGGCGGAGCCGCCCGAGGCGCAGTGGTCGGCGACGCGGTCCAAAAGCGCGATCTGGTGGCGCAAATCGAGGCTTGCGGTGGGCTCGTCGAGCAGCCACATGTCGCACTCGGCGACCATCGTGCGGGCCATGATCACCCGCTGGAGCTCGCCGCCGCTCAGCACCAAGGCGGGCCGGTCGGCCAGATGCGCGATCTCGAGGCGCTCCATGGCCTCGACGGCGCGCTCGGTCTGGCGAGCCGACGGCAAGGAGAACCGCCCCGTCCGGGCGTGGAAGCCCATCAAGACGACTTCTAGGGCCGAAAACTCGAAGACCTGCGGGCGCGCCTGCGCCACCACGGACACCTTGCGGGCGACCTCGCGCCGATCGATAGCCCGCAGCTCCTCGCCGTCGAGCAAGACCCGGCCGCCAGTCGGCTCGAGCAGGCCGGCGAGGATGCGCACCAATGTGGTCTTGCCCACGCCGTTCGGACCGACGAGCGCGACCGACTCGCCCGGCTCGACGGTCAGCGAGACGTCGTCGAGCACGGCTGTGTCGCCGAATTGGTGGGTCAGTTTTTTGGCTTCGAGGGTAGTCATGAGGCGCTGTTTGACTCATTTGTCACAATACGTCCCCTCTCCGCCCGAAGCAAAGCGAAGGGCAGGAGAGGATCTAGGAGAGGCCCCCACCTTGATCCTCCCCAAGCTGAAAAACGCTCGGGGAGGGTAGTCATGAGGCGCTGTTTGACTAATTTGTCACCATACGTCCCCTCTCCGCCCGAAGCAAAGCGAAGGGCAGGAGAGGATCTAGGAGAG
>JBKGZI010000444.1:0-4764 GCA_046545675.1 Persicimonas sp. | reverse complement strand
TCAATCCGCATAAAGGGGGATCAAGGTGGGGTATTTTTTCGCACATTGCGCTCTGATTTCCCCTCCTTGATCCTCCCCTTCTCTCCGCTGCGCTCCAAGTGGGGAGGGAGCCTCCGGCCAACCGACCGACACCGATCACACTCGGCCCGCGTGTCCGACTTGCACCGTCGTTCTTGTTGCTCCATTCTCACCATATTGTGGCAAGTCACTCGACTGTCTGGAGCAAGAGCAATGCGGCCAATGTGTATTCGATGGTTGAGGTGGATGTGTGTCGGCGGAACGCTCGCCGTACTGTTGGCGAGCGGCTGCTCGGGGTGCGACGGTGAAACCACAACCGGCGAGATGGGCCCGGATGCCGATGGTGGGGCATGTGAGGGCGCCGACTGTGCCGACGTAGATCCGACTAGTGACGCCGAAGACACCGCCGACACGACAGGCGGCGACGCGGAGAGGGACGCCGACGCGCCGGTTTGCGCCCCCGAGGATCAATGCGCCAGTGAGTGCTGCGACGACGGGCAGTTGTGCCTGCGCGACGCCTGCGTGACCCCTGGCGACGATTGCACCCACAACCGCGACTGCGCCAACGGCGAGATCTGCGAGCCGACACTCGCAAAATGCATCCCGGACCCCGGGGTGACCTGCGAGTGGCGCCCGCCCACACAGGTCTTCGATCCGGAGGTCACCGTGGCCTGGCGCGACGACGACACCACCCCCGAGCCGACCTATAATCAGGTGATGATGACGCCGTCGGTGATCGACATCGACGAGAGCGGCTCGCCGGACATCGTCTTTTCGACCTACAGAGACCGAGACTATACCGGAGAGAGCATTCTTCGAGCGATCGACGGCGAGACCCACCAGCCGATCTTCAACCTGACCGACCCGGCCAAGCGGGTCTCGGGTGGGTCGTCGCTGGCCATTGGGGATCTCGACGCCGACGGGCGCAACGAGATCGTAGCTATCCGACCGGGCGGAGACGGCCTGATCGCCCTGGACGACCACACCACCGATTGGGCGATCATGTGGCAGACTGACCCGTTCGAGATGCACGCCGATGGGGCTGCACTCGTCGATCTCGACGCCGACGGCACCGTGGAGGTCGTCGCTGCCAACCGGGTCTTCGACGGCGTCTCCGGCGACCAAGAATGTGTCGCCAGCGGCATCAGTAGCCAACACAGCAATTCGACCACCGCAGATCTCGACGGCGACGGTGTCCAGGAGGTCATTGCTCATGACGGCGCCTTCAAATTCGAACCCGATGGCCAGGGCGGCTATACCTGTCCGACGATGTTCACCTACGAGGCCGGCTCGGGCTTTCCGGCGGTGGGCGACTTCGGCACGTTCACCGACGGCCAGGAGCAATTCGGCCAGCGCGACGGATTGCCCGAGATCGTGACGGTCAGCACCGCGGCCAGCGACCAGATTCAGTTGGTCAACGGCCAGACCGGCGAGCGCATCTGGTCGGCGACGCTGCCGACCACTGGCCACCCGCATTTTAGCGACGCCCAATGCTCCGAGAAGACCGGTGCCGGACCACCCACCGTCGCCGACTTCGACGGGGACGGTGCCGCCGAATTAGCCACCGCCGGGGCCTGCTATTATGTCGTCTACGAGACCGACGGCTCGATCTTGTGGAAGCACCCCTCTCAGGACTTCTCGAGCCGCCTCACCGGCTCGAGCGTCTTCGACTTCCAGGGCGACGGCAAAGCCGAAGCTGTCTACGCCGACGAGTGTTTTGTGCGGGTCTACGACGGCAGCGGCAATGGGGACGGCACCACCGACGTGCACTTCAAACGCGCGCACACCTCGTGGACGACTCGGGAGTTGCCGGTCATCGTCGACGTCGACGCCGACTACCACGCCGATATCGTATTTATCTCCAACGACAGCAACACCGATATCGGTGACCGCTGCCGGTCCACCTGGCCGGACTTCGAGGCACTCGGCGGTGAGGAACGCGGCATCTTGATCGCCTCCGACGCCCAAAACCGTTGGGTGTCGACCCGCCAGGTATGGAATCAGCACGCCTACCACGTCACCAACGTGTGCGACGGCGTCGATGACTCGTTATGTGCCGGCCGCCCTAATACGGCAGGCGCCATCCCGATCGGCATGCAGGACAATTGGAAGCTCGATCACCTCAATAACTTTCGCCAAAACGTCCAAGGCGAGGGGCTGTTCAACGCTCCGGACCTGCAGATCACCAACGTCAAGACCGAATGCGACGGCTCCGGTCTCGAGCTTCGCCTGACGATCGCCAATCTCGGTACCCGCGGAGTGCGCGCTGGGGTCGAGGTCTCCGCCTGGGTGACCGTCGACGGCACCGAGGAGCACCTGACGACGTTGACGACGACCAAGGATCTCCCCCCCGGCGGCAGCGAGACGCTGTCCTATCAATGGGCCGACGCTCCGGAGCTGAGCGGTCAGACGATCTCGGTGCGGGCAGTCGCCGACGCAGACGAGGACGGCGACGGCCAGCATAACGAGTGCAAGGAGGACAATAACGAGACGGTCAACGACGTCAGTTGCGCCTGTGAGGAGAGCTCCGACTGCGATCCTGGTGAGTTCTGCGCAACCAACGGCAAATGTTACGAACACGACGGGTGATTATCAGGCGTTGGTTTCGACCATTTCAACGCCAGTATCGGCCCAAGCTCGTCCATTTTGTCGGATCGCGCACCGTGTGACTTGAAGAATTGGGCGGGGAATGAAATTAATTCGGGTGCAGGCTTAGTTACTTCAACATCTAAGTGCCCCCCTTCGCCCCGTGGCAGTATCATTGTGTGTATGCCCAAGCCCCCGGCCTCCCGCCTGATCATATGGATGGCCGCGATCGTCCTGACGAGCTGCAGCACCCAGCGCGAAGCCGAGCGCGCCGATGACGTCGTCGACATGCCCGAGGACTACGGCGACGCCCAGATCGAGGGCATCGCCACCGAGGCGTGGTGCAGCGACTTCGGCCAACCCGGCCTCGACCGGCTCGTCGAGCGCGCCTGGGAGGGCAATCTCGAGCTCAAGGCGGCCTGGGCGCGCCTGGATCAAGCCGAGGCCGCCGCCGACATCGCCGGGGCGTCGCTGTGGCCGACGCTCAACGGCAACGCAGGGGTGAGTCACTCGAAGCAATATCTGGGGGATATCTCAAACGCCGCCGGCGGATTTGTGCCGGACTCGCAGACCCAGACGAGCTGGAAGCTATCGGCGGCGGCCGCCTATGAGGTCGACGTGTGGGGCAAGAATAGGGGCCGTGCTCGCGCCGCCGAGTTAGACGCTCGCTCGGTCGAGGCGAGCGCGCGCTCCTTGGCGATGACGCTGACCTCGCAGGTCGCCGAGGCGTGGTTCGACGTGATCGCCCAGCGCGAGCGCCTAGTGCTGCTCGAAGAGCAACTCGAGCTGTCCGAGGACTTTCTCGAGCTGACCCAGCGCCGCTTCGACCGCGGCCTGGTCACGGCCCTGGATATTACCCAACAACAACAGAACCTCGAGTCGCTGCGCGCGCAGATCTCCTCCGCCAGAAGCCAGTTGCAGACCAGCTTCCATCGGCTGGCGGTGCTCATCGGTGAGCCGCCCAGCGGCGAGGTCGCGGTCGACGCCGAGGACCTGCCCGAGATGCCGGCGATACCCGATCCGGGTGTGCCCGCAGATCTGATCGAGCGTCGCCCGGACGTGCGCGCTGCCTATCTGCAACTGTTGGCGGCCGACGAGCGCACCGCCGTCGCGGTCGCCGATCGCCTCCCCAGCCTGCAACTGTCGGCCAACCTCGGCCTGCAGGCTCAGGAGCTGTCCAATCTACTCGAGCAGCTTTTCTGGAGCGTCTCGGCGGGCATCGCCCAGCCGATCTTCGAAGGCGGCCGACTTCGCGCCGAGGTGCGCAGAAGCGAAGCGGTCGCCGAGGAGCAGCTATATAATTATGCCCAGACCCTCTTGACCGGTCTTCGAGAGGTGCGCGACGCACTGGTGCTCGAAGACGATCAATCCGAGCGCATCGAGAGCCTCGAGCGCGAGCTCGACAGCGCCCGCTCGTCGCTGGAGATCGCGGAGCGGCGCTACCGCTCCGGCCAGCTCGACTATCTGCGCGTGCTCACCGCGCTGCAATCACTCCAGCAGGTCGAGCGTACTCTGCTCGAGGCGCGCCGCCAACACCTGAGCTACCGGATTTCGCTGTGTCGCGCCCTCGGAGGCGGCTGGGTCGATGACGTCGAGTCGTCGATCGAGCAAGAGAGTGAGAAAGTGAGAGAGTGAGAAAGTGAGAAAGTGAGTAACGGCACTCAAGCTGAGCTCGAGATGAACCCAGACTCGAAAATCATCAAGGTCCTCTTCATACCGCTGCTCATCCTCGCCGGTGCAGCAGTCGCGGGGTTCGCGCTGTTCAACGCGAGAGACAAGCCTTCGAAGGCCACCCAGGAAGAGAGGGCCGTGGCCGTCGAGACCCTCGAGGTCGAGCGGACCGAGCACACCATGGACGTCGAAGCCGCGGGGACGGTCATTCCGGCGCGCCAGCTCGACGTCTATCCCCAGGCATCGGGGCGGCTGACCTGGCTATACGAGTCGCTCGACCCGGGGACCTTCGTCGACCAGGGACAGGCGCTCTTTCGCATCGACGAGCAAGATATCGACGCAGCATCGAGGAGCTCGAAGCAGCGGTCAAACAAGCCCAGGCACAGGTCGACCTCGAGCGCGGTCACCACGAGGCCGCCAAGGAAGATTGGCAGCACTACAACTCGCGGGCCGGCCAGTCCGACGGCGCCCAGCGCGAGGCCCCCGCGC
>JBKGZI010000443.1:0-4766 GCA_046545675.1 Persicimonas sp. | reverse complement strand
CGCCCCCAGCGCACAACCATCAATCGGAACTTGACGGTCTATAACAAGAACCAAGCACCAAGAACATTCACAGAGTGGCTGATCACCTGCGGCTACCGAGAATTAACGAGCCATCACAGAGGTCCGGCAACCGAACCTTAGATGCCACGGGCAATTGTGCGGTTACATATCGGCGAGTTTTTCGAGCTCTTCTTGAAGGACGCGGTCTTTTTCGAGCAGCGCGTCGTAGAGCTTGCGGTCCATCTCGTAGACGAGGTTGTCTCCATCTTCCTCCCCGCCGATGAGCGCTTCGAGGCGGTCGTTCTTGTCGGTATAGGAGGTCGTCTTCGCCAGCTCGCGCAGCTCGTCGAATTGCCCCATGCGTTGGGCGATCGCCTGCCGGGCGTCCTCGGACGATAGCTCGGGGTCTTGCGAGTCGCCGGAGGCGATGGGGCTGACTCTGGGGATTTGGACGAGCCACTCGAAGTAGGTCGGCTCGACGAGCGCCGGGCGCGCACGCTCGAGGGCGGCGAATCGGGCCGCGGCCTCCTCGCGCACCTGCTCGGAGGCCTTATTCATACAACCGGTGGCCGCCGCTATAGCCCACTGGGCGAGCGCGTTTTGTTTGTAGCCGCCCAGATAGCCCATGCCGTAGGAGCTCGCAAACGCCAGCCGGAGCCCGTCGGCGGACCGCTCCAGGCACGTCTCCGGGGGGGCTTGGGCCGCCCACGCGGCCATCAGCCGCGCAGCCGCGTAAGTCGGCTGGTCGGGCCCGTTATCGGTCGGCTCACCGGATCTGTTCAACCGCGGCGCGTAGCTGGTGTGGCCAAGCACGTCGCGCAGTTCGGCGATGTTTTCCTCGTGCCGGTCGACCAGCTCGACGGCGACCTCGGGCAGCTCGCCGCCGCTGCTGAGCGCCTCGAAGAAGTCGCGCTCGAGGGGGTCGGCTTCGACGGTGGCGAACTCGGCAACCACCGCGCTGAGCTCCTTATTGCCGGTCCCCTCGAACGCCCGGTCGTCGCGAGCGGGCAGCTCGAGATTCCACTGACGGGCTCGCTCGAGTTCGGAGACGTAGTCTGGGCGAAACTCCTCGGGGACCGCGCCCCCGCCGGCCGGCGCCGATCCCTGGAGGCGCTCGGCGCTTTCGGGTTCTTCTTGGGTGCTCTCTTCGGCGGCGGAGTCTTCTTTGTCGCGGTCGCAGGCGGCGAGGCCGGAGAGGGTGAGTGAAAGTGCGACGAGGAGGCTCAGGAGGTGGGTTGGGGTCATGGTTGATTGGGGGTGCTGGTGTTGTTGGTTTTGGGCATCACGTGAAGGCCCCTCCGTCTCGCTGCGCTCGACACCTCCCCAGCGCGAGAGCGCTGGGGGGGAGTATCCCAGCTAGATTGGGGAGGAGTATCCCAGCTAGATCGTTAAATAAATGCTTTTTGGCGGAAAGCTACCCCCGTGCGTTACGCAGGAATACTCCTCCCCGCGGCGTTCAGCCGTGGGGAGGTGCCTGAGCGCAGCGAAGGCGGAGGGGCCTCCACGCAATAGCAAGAATCCACACCCAAACTAAATCACGACTCGTCATCACCCAACAAAGATACTTCCTTCGTTGGCGGCACGACCATCACGTGAGTCGGCGTCGTCCGCGCCACCGTCCAGGCCACGCGGCCGAGTTGCTGGCGAGATGCCGACTGGGCGTTGTGCGCACCGACGACGATCATATCGGCGCCGGCGCTGTCTGCATGGTCGACGATGGCGCTGGCCGGGTCGCCGACGATGACCTTACGGTTGGCGAGCAGCTCGTGGGCCTGGCGTTGTTTGGGAAAGGCGACTTCGATGTGGTTGGCCACGCGGTCGAAGAGCGCCTCGATCTTGGCGCGCGAGCGCTCGAGGATGTGCGCGGCGTCGAAGTCGAGGTGGCCGGCCAGCAGCTTGTTGGTATCCTGGGACAGCGGGTCGGGCAGCACGTAGACCATCTCGAGGCTCGCTTCGACCTGCATCGCGAATCCCAGCGCCCGGGCGACCACCTCGGTGCTGGTCGAGGTCAGGTCGACGGCGACCACGACGTGGTCGATCGACGGCCGGGGCGTATAATCACGTACCAGCACGACTGGGCCGGTGCAGGTGCGAAGCAGCTTCTCGGCGCTCGAGCCGAGCACGTTGGGCCGGGCGCCGCCCTCGCCGAACGCGCCCATGATCACCACATCCGGTCCGGTGTTGCGGATATGCGCTCCGAGGGTCTCCCCCAGGGGGCCGAATTCGAGGTTGAAGTGGCCGAGGTCTTCGTCGGCCTCCGGGTCGAGCTGGAGGTGGGCCAGCAGTTGCTCGCGGGCGGTGTCGATAAGCTCATGCTCGAATTCGACGTCGTCTTCGCCCAGCGCGGCGTAGGGAAATAGCACGCTGCGCGTATAGCGCCGCCACGGCTCGAGCACATGGCTCAGGTGAACGCGCGGCTTGTCGTCGCCCAGCGTACGTGCCAGGGAAACCGCGGCTCGACTGAAGGTCGAAAAGTCGACCGGAACCAGCACCTGCTCGATTTGGTACATGACGTGGGGTCTCGACTTCGTTGGGGCTGCTTCGAGTAGGCGGCGATCAGTCAGTACCAAGAACCAAAAACCAAGAACTGCTTCAACGAGTCGTAAGACGTCGGACGGCGATGACTCGCGAGGACATCACACCCGCACAATCATTCATAAGTTGTCGAATTCGTCGGGGACGCCGTCGCCGGTCTTATCCCATCCGATGCGCTCACGTTGGCCATCGGAGTTATAATATTCGAAGACGTCGGCTCGGCCGTCGGCGTTCTGGTCGCGCTCGACGCGAAGCAGTTGGCCGTCTTTGTTGTAGAATTTGACGATGGTGAACTTGTCGTCGAAGTTAATCGACATCGCCTTGCGGGTGACCACGCCGTCTTTATAGTAGGCGACCACGTCGACGCGGCCGTCGAGGTCGAGGTCCATCTCCTCTTCGACGACGTCGCCCTCGGCGTCGAAATACTGCCACAGGTCGATTTTGCCGTCGAAATTCATATCGCGCTCGATGCGAACCGGGCCGTCGCCGGACTTAAAAGTCCACTGGTCGGGCTCATCATCGTCGTTGAGGTCGAGCGTCTCGGCGTTCAACCCGTCGGTGGAGAGGTCGCCGTCGCGCTTTCGGCCCTGGTCGATGCCATCGGGGGCGCTCTTGTCGGCTCGAGCGGCCTCGTCGGAGTCGCGCTGAGCCTCGTCACCTTGATCGCCGCAGGCCGTGCCGGCGCCTAAGAGCAACAAGACGGCGAGTAGTGTGGTTAATCGCAACTTCAAGAGTGGTCCGAAATTGTGTGGAGTCGTGGTCTTTGGTGGCCACCGACAGGCCCCTTGAATTTCTAAAAGCCCTGCGGCGTCGGTACCTTGGCTAATTATCAGATGTGGGTGCGTAAGGCAACTTCGCCGGCCCCGACAGGCTCTGATTGTTGACGAAGCCATGGGTGCGCGTTACAGAATACGCCGCCAGTGCGCACCCCCCTCAGACACGCCTGGATGCTGCATGGGATTGGAAATTTTCCTATTTATCGTCGGCCTCGCCCTCCTGTATTTCGGGGCCGAATTTCTCGTGGGAGGCTCGAGCGCGATCGCGCTTCGACTGGGGATCACTCCGCTTGTCGTGGGCCTGACCGTGGTCGCCTTCGGCACCAGCTCGCCGGAGCTGCTGGTCTGTCTGATGGCCGCTTTTAGCGGCAGTGACGACATCTCGGTGGGCAATATCATCGGCAGCAATATCGCCAATATCATCTTGATCTTGGGGTGTGCCTCGTTGATCCGACCGCTGGAGGTCCACGTCCAGGCGGTGCGTCGGGAGTTTCCGGTGATGGTGGTCGCCTCGATCATGATGGTCATCGTCAGCCTCGACGGCCAGATCACACGCATCGAGGGCGGTATTTTGGCCGCCGGCATGGTCTTTTATCTGCTCTACGCCTTCGTCTCGGCGCGCCGCGGCAGCAAAGAGGGCCAGGACGGCGCCGGTGAAGACATCGACGAGCTCGACGAGCTCGCGGACGTCGACATCGAAAACGCCAACCCGCTGCTCGACGGCCTCAAGATCGTCGGCGGCATCGGCGGGCTGGCCGGCGGGGCGTATCTGATGGTCGAGTCGGCGCGCACCGTCGCCGCGGCCATCGGCATCCCTGAGCTGGTCATCGGCATCACCGTGGTCGCCCTGGGCACCAGCCTGCCCGAGCTGGCCACCAGCGTGGTCGCCGCCCTGCGCGGCGAGTCGGATATTTCGGTCGGAAACGTCATCGGCTCGAATATCTTCAATATCTTTTTGGTGCTCGGCACCGCCGCCATCGTCGCACCGCTGGTGGTGGGCCAGGCGGCCATCGACGTGGACGTGTGGATCATGTTGTTCATCGCCGTGGGCATCTGGCCGATCCTGCGAAGCGGCCACCGCGTCACGCGCCTCGAAGGGGTGTTGATGCTGGTGGTCTACGCCGGTTATACCGCCTATCTATTTATCCGTCCGGAGGCCGTCGTTTAGCATGTCTTCATCTAACCGAAAGCTCCACGTGGCGCTGGCCCAGCTCAACTACACGGTCGGCGATCTCGACGGCAACTTCGAGCGCATCCAACAGGGCGTCGAGCGCGCGCGCGCCGAAGGCGCCGAGCTGGTCGTCTTCTCGGAGTGTGCGTTGCTGGGCTACCCGCCGCGCGACCTCGTCGAGCGCGACGAGCTCATCGACAGGCAGCTCGAGGTGCTCGAGGCCGTCGCCGGCCTCAGCGACGACGAGTTGGGGATCGTGGTCGGCTTCGTCGACCGCAATGACC
>JBKGZI010000442.1:0-4766 GCA_046545675.1 Persicimonas sp. | reverse complement strand
GTTATGGTCGAGGATGACTTCTTGGTACAGGTTTCTGAGATCCATGGGTTTCTCGTTGATGCGTCGGTTTTCGAGGCGCGTCGGTGTACTGCAAATGTTCTTGGTTCTTGGTTCTTGGTACGGCGGTCGGTACGAGCCTTACCAAGAACCAGAACCAAGAACCAAGAACCAAGAACCGCCGCAATTAGCCAAAAATGTCGCGGACAATCTGAAGCGCTCCAATAAGCTGATCAATATCATCCCGGCTATTATAGAAGGCGAAAGACGCGCGCGCGGTCGCCGGCACGCCGAGGCGGTCCATGACCGGCTGGGCGCAGTGGTGGCCGGCGCGGATGGCGACGCCCTCGGTGTCCAAAATCGTGCCGATATCGTGAGGATGGACGCCCTCGATCTCGAAGGAGATCACGGCCGCCTTCTCGCCGGCCGTGCCCAGGATGCGCACGCCCTGAAGCTCGGCGAATTTCTTATTGGCGTAGTCGAGCAGCTCTTGCTCGCGCTCGGCGATACGCTCCATGCCCACGCTATTCAGGTAGTCGATCGCCGCTCCGAGGCCGACGACGGCCAAGATGGACGGCGTCCCCGCCTCGAATTTATGCGGGATCGGCGCGTAGGTGGTCTTCTCGAAGGTGACGTTTCGAATCATGTCACCGCCGCCCATAAACGGGTTCATCGCCTCGAGCAGCTCGCGCTTGCCGTAGAGCACACCGATGCCGGTCGGCCCGCACATCTTGTGGGCCGAGAACGCGTAGAAATCGGCGTCGAGCGCCTGGACGTCGACCGGCATATGCGGCACCGCCTGGCAGCCGTCGATGAGCACCGGCACGCCCTTATCGTGGGCCATCTCGATGATGTCCTCGACGGGATTGACCGTGCCCAGGGCGTTGGACACATGCGAGACGGCGACCAGCTTGGTGCGCTCGTTGAGCATGGCCGGCAGCTCGTCGAGTACGAGCTCGCCATCATCGTTCATCGGGATGACGCGAAGCTTGGCGTCCTTCTCGTCGCGTAGCATCTGCCACGGCACGATATTGGCGTGGTGCTCGAGCGCCGAGATGATGATCTCGTCGCCCTCCTCGACGAATTTTCGGCCCCACCCGTGCATGACCAGGTTGATGGACTCGGTGGCCCCGCGCGTGAAAATGCACTGGGCCGACTCGGGCGCGTTGATGAAGCCTTTGACCTTCTCACGCGCCTTCTCGAAGGCATCGGTGGCCTGCTGGCTGAGCGTGTGGACGCCGCGGTGGACGTTGGAGTGCTCGGCCGTCTGATACAACGTGAGGCGCTCGATGACCGTCTGGGGCATCTGGCTCGAGGCGGCGTTGTCCAGATAGGCCAACGGGTGGCCGTTGATGGACTGGTCGAGCACCGGAAATTCAGCCCGGATCTCAGCCCAACTCATGGTCGAGCGGTCGGGCGAGGTGCCTTGGGGCTCGACGGCGGTTTGTAATTCATTCAATGACATGGTTTTGGCCCAAGGCGATTAGTTGCGCGAGGTACGTCGGGAGACGGCCTGTTGCAGGGATTTTTTGAGCGATTCGACCGGGATCGTCTCGATGACCTCGGCGGCGAACGCGTAGACCAGCAGGTCGCGGGCGACGCCTTCTTCAAGGCCGCGCGAGCGCAGGTAAAAGAGCTGGTCGGGCTCGAGTTGGCCGATGGTCGCACCGTGGGTGCATTTGACGTCGTCGGCGAAGATCTCGAGCTGCGGCTTGGTGTTGACCTTGGCGTTGTCGGACAACAACAGCGTGCGGTTGAGCTGATAGGCGTCGATGATCTGAGCGTGCCGCTGCACGAAGATCTTGCCGTTGAAGACCGCGTGGGAGTTGTCGTCCAGGATCATCTTATGCAACTGGTGGCTTCCCGCGTGCGGCTTTCGGTGGTCCATCACCGTGTGGGTGTCCGAGACTTGGTCGTCGGAGAGGACCGCCAGGCCGTCGAGCGTGCAGTCGATATTCTCTTCGTCGCCGTTGGCGTACACATCGTAGCGCGACAGGCGAGCGCCAAGAGAGATGTTCTGCGAGTCGTAGGTCGACCCGCGCTTCAGATCGATGGCGGTGCGCGCCATGTGGAACGACGCCATGCTGTCTTGCTGCACCCTGCTGTGGTGGAGCGTGGCGTTGTCGGCGACCGAAATCTCGTCGACCACGTTATTGAAATACACGCCCGAATGCGGGCCCACGTAGGTCTCGACAAGCGAGGCCTTGCTGCCCTGACCGACCACGACCAGATTGCGCGGATGCGTCGCGTAGGCTTGGCCCGACTCGGTGGAGAGATACAGAATCTGCATCGCACCCTCGACCGAGGTCTCCCTGGGAACGACCACATAGGCACCGTCGGAGAAGCCGGCCGAGTTCAGGTTCAGAAAATAATCGTCGGCGTAATACCCGGCGATCTGTCCCAGATGCTCGGTGACCGGCGCGGGAAGCTCGGCGCCTGCCAGGCTGCCCATCTCGACCTTTTCAGAGACGGCCGAAAGATCCGATAGCTCAGCGCTGAAGCGCCCGTTGACGAAGACGACCCTCTGGCCGTCGGCCTCGGGCACCGCATAATCGTCGACCATATCCTGGCTGACGGTCGCCTCGATCAGGCTGGCGGGCACGAATTCCGTGCCGGTCAACGCCTTGAGACGGATAAACCGCCACTCCTCGTCCTTGCGGCCGGGGAGGCTCAGCGTCGATAGACGCTCACGCGCGGCGTCATTGAGGCCGCGCAGGGTTTTTGGGGCCCTCTCAGCGCCGTCACCGAGCACTTGCTCGGCGAAATCGCGCGAGAGGTCTTTTAGCTTCGAAATTGCCTTGTCTGAAACTGCCATGACTCTCCTCACCGTCCCTTGATTTCGTCGATGATCCAGTCGTAGCCGCGCTCTTCGAGCTCCAGGGCGAGCTCTTTGGAGCCCGACTTGGCGATGCGGCCGTCGACCATGACGTGAACGTGGTCCGGGGTGATGTAGTTGAGCAGCCGCTGGTAATGGGTGACCATCACGACCGCGTTCTCATCACTCGACAGGGTGTTGATGCTGTCTGCGACGGTGCGAAGCGCGTCGATATCCAGCCCGGAGTCGGTCTCGTCCAGAAGCGCGAGCTTCGGCTCGAGGACTGCCATCTGCAGGATCTCGTTTCGCTTCTTCTCACCGCCCGAGAAGCCCACGTTGACGCTGCGATCGAGCATGTCCGGGCTCATATCGACCAGCTCGAGGCGCTCGCGCACGTGATCGTCGAATTGGAGCGGGTCGAGTTCGTCCTCGCCACGGGCCACACGCTGGCTATTATAGGCCTGGCGCAAGAATCCGGAGTTGCTCACTCCGGGGATCTCGACCGGATATTGGAACGCCAGGAAGATGCCGTTCTGGGCGCGCTCGTCGGGCTCGTCCTCCAGAATGCTCTCGCCTTCATAGATGACGTCGCCTTCGGTGATTTCATAGGCCGGGTGGCCGGCGAGCACCTTTGCCAAGGTGCTCTTGCCGCTGCCGTTGGGGCCCATGATGGCGTGAATTTCGCCTTCGTTGACCGTCAGGTCGATGCCTTTGAGGATTGGGGTGCCCTCGACACTCACGTGTAGATTTTTGACCTTCAGCATTATTTGTACCTCGTAAAAGACAGGGGTTCAGGGGTCCGGGGGTCCGGGGGTCCGGGGGTCCGGGGGTCCAGGCAAAGCCCGGGTCCGGGGGTCCAGGCAAGGCCCGGGCCCCCCGGGTTCAGGAGTTCAGCGTTAACCGACGGCGCCTTCGAGTTTGATGCCCAGCAGGGCTCGGGCCTCGACCGCGAACTCCATGGGGAGCTCGTGGAAGACGTCCTTGCAGAAGCCGCTGATGATCATCGAGATGGCGTCTTCTTCGTCGATGCCGCGCTGCTGGAAATAAAAGAGTTGCTCTTCGCCGATGCGCGACGTGCTCGCCTCGTGCTCGATTTGAGCCGTCGGGTTCTGGGCGTCGATATACGGGAACGTATGCGCCCCGCACTCTTGGCCGATGAGCATCGAGTCGCACTCGGAGTAGTTGCGCGCGTTCTTGGCTCCCGGAGCGACCTTGACCTGGCCGCGGTAGCTATTCTGCGACTTGCCGGCCGAGATGCCCTTGGAGATGATCTTGCTGCGCGTGTTGTTGCCCAGGTGAATCATCTTGGTGCCGGTGTCGGCCTGCTGGTGGTTATTGGTCAGCGCCACCGAGTAGAACTCACCGATCGAGTTGTCACCTTTGAGGATGCAGCTCGGATACTTCCAGGTGATCGCCGAGCCGGTCTCGACCTGCGTCCAGGAAATCTTGGAGTTGACGCCCTCGCACAGGCCCCGCTTGGTCACGAAGTTAAAGATGCCGCCCTTGCCCTCTTCGTTACCCGCGTACCAGTTCTGGACCGTCGAATATTTGATCTCGGCGTTATCCTTGGCGACGAGCTCGACGACGGCCGCGTGCAGCTGGTTTTCGTCGTATTGCGGCGCGGTGCACCCCTCCAGGTAGCTGACGTACGCGTCGTCCTCGCAGACGATGAGCGTGCGCTCGAATTGGCCGGTGTGCTCGGCGTTGATCCGAAAGTAGGTCGACAGCTCCATCGGACAGGTCACGCCCTTGGGCACGTAGACGAACGAGCCGTCCGAGAAGACCGCCGAGTTGAGCGTGGCGTAGAAGTTGTCGGTATACGGCACGACCGTTCCCAGGTGCTCTTCGACGATCTCGGGGTAGTTTTCGACCGCCTCGGAGATCGAGCTGAAGATGACGCCCGCTTCCTTGAGCTCCTCTTGGAAGGTGGTGACCACCGAGACGCTGTCGAAGA
>JBKGZI010000441.1:0-4785 GCA_046545675.1 Persicimonas sp. | reverse complement strand
ACGGCTTAACGGCAACGGCTTAACGGCAACGGCTTAACGGCAACGGCTTAACGGCAACGGCTTAACGGCTTAACGGCAACGGCGTGTGGGCGTGGCCGCAAGCACTACTCCCAGCCGTCGACGGCCCAAAGGCGCGCCTCGACCAGGAATTCGTTGGCGCGCTCGTAGTCGGGGCGCTCGGGCAGATCGCTGGTCTGGAAGACGGCGTCGAAGCGCTCGTGCAGCTCGAGGCGCCAGGCGTCGACCTCCTCCCAGTCAACCTCGCCGTCTTTGATGGCCAGCAGCCGGTCGCGCCAATCGGCGACGTCGACCGGCACGAAGCCCTCTTCTAATATCGTAATCCCTGACAATAGCAGGCGTACCAGGTGCATGGCGTGCTTGTTGTTGATCTCGCCGGTCTTCTCGAAGCGTCGATTGAGCTTCTTGAATTGCGAGAGCACGTAGCGGTTGTAGGTCTGGTAGACGAGCTTCGACACAAAGATCTCACGCATATCCAGCAGTTGCGCGGCGAGCGGGTGCACGTGCTCGACCTCGGGCGTGTAGAGGCACTCGAGGATATTCGGGTTGGCCTTGAGCGCGAGCTTCAAGAACTTCTGCATCTCCCAATAGACCTCGTCGGTATGCTTGTCCTCGAGTTGGCCGGGTACCCCGTATAGCGACCAATGCATCCGCGCCGGCGGCAGGTAGATGCCGCGCCGATCGACATCCGACTCCTCGTCGGCCAGCCCGTACGCCTGCGAGCCGACCACACAGCGATAGATCACCGTCTTTCGTAGCACCTCGGAGCCCTCCGGGTGCTCCTGGCGCTCCCAATCGGGCCGGTGAAAGTGGCTCAAGATCGCGACGTCCTCGCGGCGTACCGTCGCCTCGGCGCCATCGGTAAAGCGCAGCCGATAGTCGCCTCCGGCCTCCTGCGGATTGCGCACCACCTGCGCGACCGCGCCCTTGGGGCGGGTGCGCGGGCCGGCCCGGGTGGGGGTGCGGAGCACGACTTTGGTGCCGACTGGGAGGGGGTTGTTGGGGTTTTGCATGGTTTGTTTTCCTCGAGGAGTAGCGGAGCGGGGCCTTGGCCCCCGCGGAGCGGGCCCCGGCTCCGCCAAATAACCACCTCACCGCCGCAAACTACCCAAAACAACCCACACAAGCATAAACGCCAAGACCGCCGCCCCCCAGAAGACGCCCTGCATGCCCCACACGCCGAAGAGCAGGCCGGCGGCCACCGGGCCGGTGGTCTGGCCGATGCGGTAGACGGTGCCGTTGAGCGCCATGAACGCCCCGCGGTATTCGGCCGGGGCGATACCGGCCAACAGCGTCTGGACCGACGGGATATTCAGGCCCTGGGCGGCGCCGTAGATCAGTGACGGCAGCACCAGCCAGCCGGCCGACGGCATATACGGGATGGCCGCCATCGAGACCACGTAGAGCGCGATGGAAGCGTAGATGAGCCCGTTGGCGCTGAACCTGCGCGTGAGCGCCTCGAGCTTGGCCGAGACCACGAAGGTCGACAGCGACGCCGACGAGATCACCAGCCCGATCGCAAACGAGTCGATCGCGAATTTATCGGCCAGCAGCAACGGGAAGAAGGTCAGATATGGCCCGAATAGGATCGCAAATACCGCGAAGCTGATCGCGAAGATGCCCAGCACGCGGCGGTCCTTCAGCCCGATGGCGACCTGGCGCATATAGGTCTTGAAGTCGCCGGCGGCGTCGGGCTCGGGGTTGTCGAGCTTGAAGAGCACGAAGAGCCCGACGGGGATCGCCACCAGCGGCAAGACGAAGGGATAATGCCACCCGAGAAGCGCCAGCGCGCCGCCGACGGCCGGGTAGGCGGCGGTTCCGACGCTGAGCACGCTGGCGTTATAACCCATCGCGGCGGTGCGCTCCGAGCCGGTGAACATATCGCCGATCAGCGTCAGGTTGAGCGCACCGAGCGAGGCGGCGCCCATGCCTTGCAAGAAGCGCAGCGCCAGCAGCGACTCGAAATCGCGCACCAACGAGCAGGCAAAGCCGGCGACGCCAAATAGAAATAGCGACGGCACGAGGATGCGCTTGCGGCCGATGCGGTCGGATAAAAAGCCCAGAAACGGAGTGAGCACCACGCCCGACAGGTAGTAGAACGTGATGAGCAGACCGGTCTGCTGCGGGGCGATGTCCAGCGCGTCGGCGATCTTGGGGAAGGCGGGCGTGATCGAAGACACGCCCATCACCGCGCTGAGGGTCACCCCGAAGATGATATGGAGCCTGGGGTCACGAAGGACCTGCATCGATCACCCGTCGATGCACGTGCCGGTGAGTTCGCCGCCGACGCCGCACGTGCCGCTGCAGCAATCGCCCGAGTCCTCACAGACGTCGCCGTTGCGCTGACAGGGGCTCGTGCAGACGCCGTCGTCGCACCTGCCGCCGCAGCACTCGGAGGCGTCGCTGCACGCCTCTCCGGCGGCCACGCAATCAGGGCAGTTGACGGTAATCTTGAGCACGGTGCCGTCTCGGGCGGCGTCCTGGAGTTGGTCACACCAGGTGCCGTGGACTTTCAACTCGCCGCTGCTCGCCGCATAGCTGAAGCCGTCGTCGCTGGACTGCGGCACCGTATTGCCGTCGATCTCGACGCTCAACAGATCGGCCGATTCCGGGGCCGGATCCAATGGACGCGAGCAGCTGATGACGTCCGAGGAGATATTGTCGATGGCGCCGGTCAGCTCGTCGGTATTATTGGCGGTGTAGAATCGATCCGAGCCGGGGGCGTCGGTGCCGCCGGCTTCGGCCAGGGCGTTGAGATTGTCGGGGTTGGCCTCCGAGCGAAAGCCGACCACGAATACGGGCACGCCGTCCTCGGCGATCTTTTGGGCCTCCTCGACCGTCGCGTGCTCATCCTCGCACACCGTCGGGTCTCCGTCGGTGATCACCACCAGCGCCTTTTCGCGTTTGTCGTCGTGATCGTCGGCGTCCTCTTCGAGCAGCCCGCGGTCTCGCACCTGGAAGATCGCGGTGCCGGTGGGCGTACCTCCCGCGGCGGTCAGCTCTCGCCAGGACTCCTGGAGGTCCGCGGCGGAGTTCGCCCCCACGCCGATCCGATTGGCCATTCCACAGCCGGCGCTGGGGAATGGATAAGCCCCCACGCCAAATCGGATGCGCTGGGCCAATTGGTCGGCGACCGCGTCGAGGCCCGCCTTGGCCTGAGTCATCGGCTCGCCTTCCATCGACTGCGAGCGGTCGAGCATCAAATAGACGTTGGGCTGGTAGACCTCGCTGAAGATCACCGACGGCGAGCACGTGCCGTTGTTGGCGCCGTTGTTGCCGCCGTCGGTGTGGTCGCCGTCGGTGTGGTCGCCGTCGGTGCTCTGACCGCCGGAATCATCGGATCCGCCACCATGGTCGGAGTCGGCCGCGTTATTCGCCCCGCCTCCGTTATTCGACGAGCCCTCACCGCTCGCTGTGGACGAGTCGTCAGAGCAGCCGGCAGCGGCAAAGGAGACGGCGCATATTGCGATCACAACCCATTTAATGTGGCGCGTCAGCATATTTAAGGACCCTTTGGACAGATGCGACAGACGTTGACGGTCCCATACTACGCCAAGAACGGCTCAGAGGCCAACAAGTGGGCCAACCGTGGGTGTGTTCATCGACCGTCGGTTAGCAACGAACTCCCTCCCCACTCGGAGCGCAGCGGAGAGAAGGGGAGGATCAAGGAGGGGACATCGACGCGCGCTACGCCCAAAAGGATGCCCCACCTTGATCCTCCCCACTTTGGGACTGCAAAAGCGGGGAGGGGATCTTCTGCCAACCTACTGGCGATGAACACACCCGCCGACCGTTGACCTACCGCCGATCGCGGACGGCCTGCAGGAAGTCCTCGAGGGGGGCGAACCGATCGAGGAGTTCGTCATCATCGGGGCGCTGGAACTCCGGATGCCACTGCACCCCCGCGGCATAGCGATCCGGCGAGTCGAGGCGCACCGCTTCGATCACCCCATCGGGCGCGCGGGCCTCGACGACGAGGTCCTCCCCGAGCTGCCGGATGGCTTGATGATGCACGCTGTTGACCATTGCCTCGGTGCGCCCGCCGTAGATCTCGGACAGGCGCGTACCCTCGACCAGCCGCACCGGATGGACGTTGTTCTCGTACAGCTCCCGGTCGACGTGTTCGAGCGGCTCGTCGACCTGCGTAGGGATATCTTGGAAGAGCGTGCCGCCGCGGGCGACGTTGAGGATCTGGTGTCCTCGACAGATGCCCAAGAGCGGCCGGTCGAGCGCCAGGCACGCGCGCACCAGCTCGATTTCGTAGACGTCGCGCACCGCGTCGCCCGGCCACCGCTCGACCATCTCAGCCTCGCCGTAGGTCTCCGGAGAGACGTCGACGCCGCCCTGTAGCACGATCCCGTCGAGGCCGGCGACCAGCTCTTCGAGGCTCGTATCCACCGAGACCTCCTCGGGCGCAAATGGGATGACATAGGCGAGCACTCCGGCCTCGAGCAACCAAGTGCTCATCGACTGCTCGACGTATAATAGCGGCCGCCCGTTATACAGCCCGCGACCCGGGTCGGCATGCTGTACCGAAGCGGAGATACCGATTCTCAGGTTTGGAGATATCATATTCACTCTATCCCATCGCCACACCCGCCGCGCGCATTTTTTTGCGAGGTCTGTGTTGCGTGAGTTATAAGTCTACCTTACGCTAACGCCCACGTTGCCCCATTCTAAGGGGGGTGTATCGGCCGCTCCACTAGAAAAGAAAAGCGCGCCGTTCGCCCACAGGTTATTCGCATTTCGTCTTCAACGCCACTTAAG
>JBKGZI010000440.1:0-4803 GCA_046545675.1 Persicimonas sp. | reverse complement strand
TCGAGCTAGCTCACCCAAGCTCATTCACCGGCGGGATCAACCTCGCCGGGGTCTAAAGGCGCGCCCGCTGACCGGCCCACGGAAGTTCATGCGCCAAGAAACCAGCAGTTCAACCTCCCTGCAGTGACCCCGGACGCCATCGACGCCACGTTTCCCGCACACCCACAGCCACCCGGATGCCAAGAAACCAAGCAACCAAGAAACCAAGAAACCAGCAGTTCAACCTCCCTGCAGTGACCCCGGACGTCATCGACGCCGCATTTCCCGCACACCCACGGCCGCCCAGATGCCAAGAAACCAAGAAACCAGCAGTTACTGCACAAATCGTCCACCTCCCTTATATTCGAATCTCCAACCAAGACTCGACACGAGAAGCAATATGCGACGCCTACTCATTACGGCATGTCTGGCAATATTGGGCCTCACCACGATCGGCCTGACCGCATGCGGCGTCGGCGAAGACGGCGTCGGCTTGCCCGAGATCCTCGACGTCCGCGTCCAACCGGACACCATCTCGCAAAGCGAGGCCAACGACGGCGTCGACTTCACCGTCGAGATGGACGTCGTCGCCTTCGAGGGCGACATCACCGACGCCGATGCCTTCATCCAAGTCGAGGGCGACAACCGATTCTCGGAGCGCGAGGACTTCGAGATCGACGGCAACACGATCAGCCTCATTGGCGTCAATCCCACCTGGTTCCGGAACCTCCCCGCCGGCGAGTACGCTATCGGCGCCAGCGTCAGCTCCGACGAGGGCGAGGATGCCAGCCAATTGGATTTGGCGCCGGTGACCGTGACCGATTGACGCCCTTCGGCGACGCCCCTCCTTGATCCTCCCTTTATGCGGCTGGACCGTGCGTCCCTTCGCTATCGCTTCGGGCAGGGAGGGAAGCCCGCGCGGACTAACCAGCCCCACCCGCCTGTTTAAAACCCCGCCAACCTGACCTATAACCAACGCACGAGCCCACACGCTCACCAAGAAACCCGAAACCAAGAAACCCAAAACCCAACCACCCCATCAGGCGCCCCCCAACAACCGCCCCAACGCCCCAGCCAAACCGACCAACCAAGAAACCAAGAAACCAAGTGACCGAAACCTACCGCATCCGCAAACCCGCCACCCTCACTGAGATCCCGCACGACAACCACGCGGTGATCGAGGCGTCGGCGGGTACCGGCAAGACGTATACGATCGAGCATATGGTGGTCGATCTCTTGCTGGCGGACCCGGAGTTGAGGATCGCCGAGATTCTGATCGTGACGTTTACGGAGCGGGCGACCAGCGAGCTCAAGGGTCGGATTCGCAAGCTGTTGCAGGCGATCGTGGATGGGGACGAGGAGGTGTTGGCCAAGTCGTATGAGCCGGCCTGGGAGATCGGGCGTGACGAGCGGCGCCGGCTGCAGCGGGCGTTGTCGTCGTTTGATCTGGCGCCGATCCATACGATCCACGGGTTTTGTCACCGGGTGCTCACCGAGAACGCCTTCCAGAACAATCGGCTCTTCGACCAGAACCACACTGATTTCGATGTGATCTTCGAGCGGGTCTTCAAGGAGGCGCTTCGACGGGAGTTTGCGTTTCGGGACGAGTTTCGGCCGTATCTATCGGCGTGGCTGGAGGCCAAGGACCGCGCGGTCGAGCGGTTGCAGTCGATCATGGCCGAGTGTGTGCGCAGTCGCGGGGAGATTCGGCCGACCTTCGACGAGGCCGCGCTGCGCGCCGCGCTCGATGCCTTCGGCGTGCTCGGCGAGCCGGGGACGGCCGAGGTGGTCGAAGATCTGCGGGCCGAACTCAAAGCCGAGGGCGTCCACCACGCGACCGTCAAGGCGGCGTGCGGACGCGCCGCGACGTTGCTCGACGCGGTGGAGAGCTACCGGGAGACCGGCGAGGTCGCGCCGTTTCTGGCGGTGGCCAGCGACAAGGACGTCTACGATTATCTGGACGAGAAGCTCGCCAGCTACAGCTTCGACGGCCCGGTGGGCTCGCTGATCCGGCAGGCCCACGAGGCGGTCGTGCCCATCGAGGCGGCGGTGGTGGGCAAGTTCCTGCCCACGCTGCGCCGGATGCTCGCCGCATATAAAGAGCAGCAGGGGCATTTTTCCTACGACGATATGCTCAGCTTCGTGTGGGATAGCCTGGAGAGCGGCCGCGGCGAGGGCCTCGTCGAGCAGCTCCGCGAGCGGTATCGCTACGCGCTCATCGACGAATTTCAGGACACCGACGACCTGCAGTGGAAGATCTTTCGGCATATCTACCACGACAGCAAAGACAACGTCTTTTATCTGATCGGCGACCCCAAGCAGGCCATCTACAGCTTTCGCGGCGCCGACGTCTATACCTACCTCGACGCCAAGGAGACCGTGCTCGACGCCGGCGGCGCGCTGGTTCGCCTGGACAAAAATTACCGCTCGTCGCTGGGCGTGATCTCCGCCTATAACGAGATCTTCGACCAGGAAGCCTCGCCGCCCTTCTTCACCGGCGATATTTCCTACGACACGCCCGTCGAATGCGCGCTCGCCGACCGCACGCTCGTCGACGGCGACGACGAGCTCGCCTCCCCCGTGCAGCTCGTCCAACTGATCGACGACGACCTCGACGCGAGCAAGCTCAAAGACGGCTTCGCCGCCTATTTTGCCTCCGAGATTCGCCGCATCCTCGACGAGGACGGCCGGCTCTTCGTGCGCGAGACGGCCAAAAGCCCGCCGCGCGCGATTTCGGCCAGCGATATCTATATCCTGACCCGCTCTCGCACCGATGGCCGGCGCCTCGCCGAGCATCTGCGCAGGGAGGGCATCCCGCACGCCTTCTTCAAGCAGGACGGGCTATTCCAGACCGCCGAGGCCTCGCATATCCTGGAGCTTCTGCGCGCCGTGGCCCGCCCGCACGACCGCTCGCGGCGGCTCAAGGGCTGGCTGACGCCGTTTTTCGGCCTCGAGATCGACGAGCTCGAAGACGCCGACGAGCTGCCGGAGACCGAGCCGCTGCTGCGCGATCTCTTCGACTGGCACCAGCTCGCCGAGCGGCGATGGTTCGAGACGCTCTTCAACGACATCTTGACCCGCAGCGGGCTGCTGCGCCGCGAGATCTTCACCAGCACCAGCGAGCGCGCGCTGACCAATTATTTGCATATCTTCGAGCTTCTGCTCGAGGAGGCCGGCCAAAACGGACTGAACCTCGATGAGCTCATCTTGCGCCTCGAGGCGTTTATCGCCGGTGAGCAGGTGCCAAGCGGCGAGGACGGCAACGTCCAGCGCCTGGAGACCGACGGCGATGCTGTTCAAATCATGACGATGCACAAGGCCAAGGGACTCGAAGCCGAGGTCGTCTTCGTCTACGGCGGCTTCGGGCGGGCGCCGTCGGGCGGCCTTTACAGCTTCCACGGCGACGACGGCCAACCCGTCCTCCAGATCGGCTCGCCGCCCGCGACCGACAAGGAGCGCTGGGCGCAGGAGCAATTCGAGGAGGAGCAGCGCCTGATGTACGTCGCGCTGACCCGCGCGAAGTCCAGGCTGTATCTGCCTTATATTGGTTTTGAAAATGGCGAGTCCAAAGACGACGCGCCGGTACGCGACTACGCCATCGACGGCACCTACGCGGCGCTGTTGCCCAGGCTCGACGCCATCTGCGAGCGGCTCTCCGAAGCGAAAGACTATCCCCACTTCGAGCTCGAGCAGGTCGAATACGCCCGCACCATCACCGTGCGGGACTTCGAGGCCGAAAAGGCCGCCATCTCGCGCTGGACGCCGCCCGAAGAGCTGCCCGAGCCTTTCGACGACGACGAGTTTAGGCCCTACCGCACCCGCCGCCACACGGTCAGCTCGTATAGCCGCATCAAGGGTGAGCGCAGCCGGCGCTCGGAGATCGAGCCCGAGGAGTTCAAGGCCGACGAGGCCCAGCCGATCTCCGAGCTGCTCGAGGATCGGGCGCTGCCCGGCGGCAAGCGCGCCGGCGTCTTCCTGCACGAGCTCGTCGAGAACGTCGACTTCGACCATATCAACGGCTTCGAGGCGCTCGACGGCTGGCTCGAAGACGACGAGGTCGACGCCGACTTCAAGGCGCGCATGCGCCAGCACAGCGTGGATGCGAGCTACCTCGAGTTCTGCAAAGAACTCGTCTGGCGCTCGCTCAAAACCCCGCTGGGCGGGCCCGACGAGCTGCCCTGCGTGGCCGAATCCGATCGCGCGCTGCGCGAACTCGAATTCGTCTACCCCATCCCCGAGGCATCCCACCCGACGCTGGGCGACCTCGGCGACGCTGACAAAAATGGCAAAATTGACAAGCCTGACAAAAATATTGGCAAAAAGACCGAATGGAAGATCGAGCGCGGCTATATCAAGGGCTTCGTCGACCTGATCTTCGAGGCCGACGGCCGCGTCTACTTCGCCGACTGGAAGAGCGACATCCTCGCCGATTACACCGAAGAAGTCCTCGACGCCCACGTCGCCGAGCGCTACGCCATCCAGGCGACCATCTACTCGCTGGCGGTGGTCAAATTCCTCGATATCCGCAGCAAATCAGCCTTCGAGGAGCGATTCGGCGGCTACTTATATTTGTTCATGCGCGGCATGGACGACGGCCGCGGCGTGTACTTCCGCCGGCCGAGTTGGGAAGATGTGGTCGGCTACGAGCAGGAATTGCGAGAGAGGGTACGATTCTGATGGCTAAGACGACCGGTCGACTCCCTGCCCGCGCGCTGTTCAGCGCGGGGAGGATCAAGGTGGGGCGTGCCTTTCAGAGGACGCAGAGGACGCCCCACCTTGATCCTCCCCTTCCCTTCGCTATCGCTTCGGGTGGGGAGGGCGATG
>JBKGZI010000439.1:0-4810 GCA_046545675.1 Persicimonas sp. | reverse complement strand
GCCCAGCCCCCGGATGACTCATTCGCTGCAGCAGCCTGACCCACCCGTCAGGCGCTCCGGGAAGTCACCACAACCGCACCGCTGACCACCTGTCGCCAGATACCCGCCGACGGCCACGCACAGGTGTGCCTTCAACCTCCCCAGACACACTGATTCGACCAAGAAAACCCACTCGCCGAGCCTCCAAACCCGTCGGAGCGTCCGGTGGCCTCAAATTCGACCAGATCGGGCACCTCAAAAGCTTTCTCACGCCTGCATATTGGTCGTTGGGGCCCGTCGGTTCACCCTCAGACCCGCATGAAAACTGGTTGACATGGTCCCTGGGACCGTTGGTTCATTCATGCTCGGTTTGGTTTGTCCGACTTTCCTGCGATCACTCACACGCCGCCTTGTCGCCCACATAACACTGGAAATCGAGCCCGGTGCACGACTCGGTGCGCCCGCCCTGGCAGGCCTGGCGGATGTATTCGTAGCCGCGCGGCGGGTCGGCATCGATGGTGCGCCCGCGCAGGTACATCACCCCGAGGGTGTGGCAGGAGAGCATGAAGCCCTCGTCGCAGGCGCGGGTATACAGGTCCACGGACTGGTCGGGGTCGGGCTCGACCCCGGCGCCCTGGCGGTACAGGTTGGCCAGGTAGTTGCATCCCGCCAGCACGCCCTCTTCGCAGGCCATCCGGTAGTGGTCCGCGGCGCCGGCCGGGTCGGGCCGGTCTTGGCCGTAGCCGGACTCGACCATGAAGCCCCACCCCAGGCAGGCCTGCGGCGATTCGTCCTCTTGGCAAGCTCGGCGCAACGGGTCGACGGCCTTGTCGGGGTCGAGCGCGTCGCCGGGGCAGGATTCGCCGTCCAGGCACCCGCGGGCGTGTAGATAGGTCAGCTGCGGGCAGGCCTCGGCGTGGCCGAGCTGGCAGGCCTTCTCGAGCAGAGCGCCGGCGCGCGCCGGGTTCTTCTCGACGCCGCGCCCGTCGACATAGCGCTTGGCCAGGTTGCGGCAGCCGAGCATCGATCCCTGCTCGCAGGCGCGTCGGTACAGCTCGGCGGCGCGCTCGGTGTCCTGCTCGACGGCCTCTCCCTGCTGGTACATCACCGCCAGATTGTTGCAGGCGACCTCGTCGGGCTCCTCGGCCATGCACGCCTTTTCGTACAGCTCGAAGGCGCGCTTTAAGTCTCTGTCGACCACCTCTCCCTGCTCGTAGAGCACGCCCAGGTCGTAGCACGCGCTCATCACGCCGTCCTCGCAGGCCTGCTGGAAGTGGCGCAGCGCGTGCTGAGGGCGGTTGGCCGCCTCGCGCTTCATCCCCTCCATATAGCACTCCATCGGGTCGAGATCGGCGCAGATAGCTGCCGACTGGCTATCCGCCCATGCCTGCTCGGCGGAGCTCGGGGCCTGTTGGTCGGTCCGGTCTCGCTCGGAGGGTTGCCTGTCGGGTGGGCTGGCTGTGTCGCCAGTCGAGCAGCCAGCGAGGAACGACGAGATCGCAAGGACGGTCAGCAAAGATATCAGTCGTGGCATCAGCAGCTCCGGTTGGGATGTGGGAGGGTAATCTATGCGTAGTGGTCGCGCGCCACAAGTTGGCTAATGATCTCTGCACACGTACTCGACCGTATAGGTCGACGCGCGCATCCGGTCGCTCCAGAAGTCGCGGGGGAGCCCGGCCTTGCGCTTGACGTGGGCGACGAACTCGCGCCGGTCCGGGCATTTCTCCCACACCGACGGCAGCAATGTGCCGAGCCGGCCGCGGTGCTCGAGCAAGAGCCCGTGGACGCCTGGCTCGAGGAGCCGGCATAGCTGGTCTTCATCATCGACGCGGCGAGGCTCGAGCGGACTCAACACCGAGATGCGCACCTCGAGCGTGGTCAACCCGTCGGCGCCGACGGGCGAGAAGCGTGGATCTTCGAAGGCCGCCATATAGGCATTTGTGGCCACGTCGACCGCCAGCGGTCGCCGAGGCTGAATCGAGCCGATGCAGCCGTCGAGTTCGCCGTCGATATAGACGGTGACGAACGTCGCGCGCTGCTCGTTGAGGTAGTCGGCGGCCTCGTCGAGTTCGACGCCCAGCGGTTCGCCGTGTTCCAGCCCGTAGGCGATGGACGCCTCGGCGATATCGAGCAGTTTGCCGCGCTGGGATTCGTCCAGCAACGTTCGAGGTCGGGCGGCGGCTTCGGTGCTCATTCATCCTCCCGGAAAGAGTATCCTGACATGGCGATTGTAGGAGAGTCAGCCGCGAACACCAACGTCCCGCGAAAATTTGAAGCGCTTCGAGGCCTATGCTATCTAGGCGGGAGTTTTTTACACCCAATCTAATGAGGGGCGCCCAGAAGCTCCTGCTGGATCGGGGGTGTGTTTTCTCGAACCCAAGACATCCCCGGCTCGATGAGCCGGGGCAACAAAGGTGGAATCATGAAGCGCCGAATGAATCGAATGGGAAGCCTGGCCGGTCTGATCTTGATGGCTTCGATGGTGTTGATGCTCAGCGCGATCGGATGCAGCAGTGAGCCAGACGAGGTCCTGATGACCCCGCAGCAGGTCGGTGAGCGCGGTGAGTCGTGCACGGCTCGAAACGACTGCAAAGAAGGCCTGGCGTGCGTCCGCGGAACCTGTGTGCGCAACGATTACGCCATCAATCCCTCCAGCGGCGAATGTGTGCTGCTCGAATGCGAGGGCGACAACGACTGCTGTCAGGGCCCCGCCGAATGTCCCGAGTGGAAGGAAGCCTGCGACCAGGACTCGAGCTCGCCGGACTGTCAAAACCTCGAGTTTTATTGTGATTGCGACTACCAATGTGCTGATAGTCAGTGCCGGCCCGGGGCCGCCTGTGAGCAGGATGACGATTGCGGCGTCGACGGCATCTGCCAGGACGGCGACTGTGTGCAGTGCGTCGACGACGACGACTGCCCGGGCGATGACCGCTGCATCAGCGGCTTTTGTGGCGAGGGCTGCGCGGTCGACAGCAACTGTCCGCTCTTCCACACATGCAACGACGGGGATTGCGTCGAGCAGGGCTGCCAGACCGACCGCGAGTGTGTGCACTTCGCTCAGGATGGCGACGCTGTCTGCACCGACGGCGAGTGCGTGGTGCCGTGCACCAACGACGCCGAGTGCAACGGCGGCCAAAACGGCTTTTTCGAGATCTGTGACGGTGGAAAATGTGTCTTCATCGGCTGCGAGACCGACGAAGAATGTCGCGTCGCGCTCGACCTCGAGGAGACCTCCGGCAATACGCGGACCGTTTGTGAGAACTGACAATTGAGGTCTGAAAAAAGGAGGCCTTGCCGAACCCGGCCGCCCTCTCTTTGAGCATCTAAGACGTTGCGGGCTGCCCTTTCATCGTGAGAGGGGCAGCCCGCAGATCTTTTGTGTTCCAGGCGAGGGCGTTGCTGCTCTGTACGGGGTGATGATCTGTACCCGTGCGAGGAGCGCGTAGGCGCCATGGGTCACCGGTTAATTTTTGGAATTTCGTCTATGAGAGAAATTTGATGGCGAGGTGTGTTGTTTATGGACAACGATTCTTGATAGGGTAGGTAAAACTACTCAATAGTCTACGATTAGGAACCGGGGCAGGCGCCCAACTTCAGATGAAGATTGTCCAGGAGAGAGTAATTTAGTGAGCTATCGTCGACCGTCTGACGACGTCGAGTTGGAGGAGACCCTCGAGTCGCTCCGCGATAAGTGTCGTCAAAAAGATCGCTTTATCGCCACACTCGCCCACGAGTTGCGCAACCCGATCACTGCGCTTCGTGCAGCGGTACATCTGCAGGAGCTCAGCGATGATGACGCACAGTTGCGCCAGAAGACCTTCGAGATCATCGCCCGTCAGACCGAGCATATGGAAAGGCTTATCGACGACCTGATGGAGCTCTCCCGGCTCAACCGCGGCACGATCAATCTGGATCGGCAGGTCATCGACCTGACGTCGGTGGTCGCGCAATTTCTGGTCGATCAACAAGCGACCTTCGAGAGCCGGGACATCGAGTTGAGGGCCGAGTTCGAGCGGAACCCGCTGTGGATCGACGCTGATATCACATCCATCACGCAGGTGCTGGGCAATTTGCTCGACAACGCGCGAAATGCCTGCGCACCCGGCGACCGAGTGACCGTCAAAGTGGACGGTGACGACGCCCGAAGACAGGCCGTCATCGCGGTGTGCGACATCGGCGTAGGCATGGACGACGAGCAGGTCGACGGCATCTTCGACGACTTCTCGCAGATCGACCACAGCGCCAATTATCAGGGCGGGCTCGGCCTGGGCCTGGCGATCGTGCGCGGGCTGGTCGAGCTGCACGGAGGGGTGGTCGACGGGCACAACGATGGTGAGGGGAGGGGCTCGACCTTCGTGGTGCGCCTGCCGTTGTCCGAAGAGCCGCCCGAGGTCACCGCGGGCGAGCCGAGCTCTGAGATATACGATGCCAGGCGCATCTTGCTGGTCGAAGACGAACCCGACGTCGCACATCTGTTGGCGCAATTGCTCGAGCTCGACGGCCACGAGGTCCGGTTGGCCCATGATGTCCAGGAGGCCATCGGCGCGCTCGACGAGCGGGTCCCCGACGCGATCTTATGCAGCCTCCAACTAAGCGGAGAGCTCGACGGCTACGATCTATGCAGCGCGGTTAGCGTCGACCCGCGCTTCGAGTCGGTGCGAATGGTGGCCATGACCGGCCGTGGCGGCGAGGAATTACGCGAGCGCAGCCTCGACAGCGGCTTCGACGAGCACCTGACCAAGCCGGTCGATCTCGACGAGCTGTGCCGCGCCATGCGGGGATCTGGTGAGTGAGCGACTCTTATATGGTGTTGTGCCTACATCTGGTGTTG
>JBKGZI010000438.1:0-4826 GCA_046545675.1 Persicimonas sp. | reverse complement strand
ATCCACCACTGCATGCGCTGGATCGGCATCTGCGAGCGCGCCTTCGAGCTGATGTGCAAATATGCGGCGCGCCGCGAGCTGTACCCGGGCACGGTGCTCGGCGACAAGCAGATGGTCCAGCAAAAGATCGCCGACAGCCGCGCCGAGATCGACGCCGCCCGCATGCTGGTGCTGCGCACCGCCTGGGAGATCGACCAGAAGGGCTCGCAGGCCTCCTCTGTGCAGATCTCGGCGATCAAATTCTACGTCGCCAACATTTTGCAGCAGGTCCTCGACCGCGCCATCCAGATCCACGGCGGCCTCGGCGTCACCGACGACACCCCGCTGGCCTGGTGGTTCCGCCACGAGCGCGCCGCCCGCATCTACGACGGCCCCGACGAGGTCCACAAATCCCAGGTCGCAAAAAAGGAACTCAAAAAATACCGAAAAGCTTGAGCTGCGGAGCGGGGCCTTGGCCCCTGCGGAGCCCTCGCCCGTCCAGCCCCTAGGCTTGCCTAGGCGGTCGGGTGTTCCGAATCATCCACCAACACCGCCCACACGAGACCCCCCATGACCATCGACCAGCCCAAAGAAGTCCGCGAAGGCGAGGAGCTCGACACCGACTCGCTCGCCAAGTGGATCCGCCAGGAGCGACCTGCCCTCGCCGGCGATATCGAGGTGCGCCAATTTCGCTCGGGCCACTCCAACCTGACCTACCTGCTGCGCATCGACGGCCGCGAACTCGTGCTCAGAAGGCCGCCGTTTGGCGCCGAGAAGATCTCCCGCGGCCACGATATGAGCCGCGAATATTCGATCTTGAGCCACCTCGAGGGCGTCTTCGACAAGATCCCGGCGCCGATCGCCTTTTGCGGGGATCCAAAGGTCATCGGCGCGCCGTTTTATCTGATGGAGCGCGTTAAAGGGGTGATCTTGCGCGGCAATAAGCCCGACGTCGACGGCCTCGACGAGCCGACCATGCGCCGGCTGTCGGAGGCCTTCGTCGACACGCTGGTCGAGGTGCATGATATCGACCTCGCGGAGGCCAAGCTCGAGGATTTCGGCAAGCCCGACGGCTACGTCGAGCGCCAGGTGACCGGCTGGATCGGGCGCTACGAGAAGGCGCAGACCGACGAGATCGAGGCCATGGACCGCGCCGGCCGCTGGCTCGCCGACAATATGCCCGGCGAGGTGGGCGCCTCGGTCATCCACAACGACTTCAAATACGACAACCTGGTGCTCGATCCCGACAAGCTCGCAGCCACCGACCCAAACCCGGTGCGCGCCATCCTCGACTGGGAGATGGCCACCGTCGGCGACCCGCTCATGGATCTGGGCACGACGCTGGCCTATTGGGTCGAGCCGGACGACTCCGACTTCATCAAGGCGCTCAGCTTCGGACCCACGCTGATGCCCGGCAACTTCACCCGCCGCGAGCTCGTCGAGCGCTACGCCCAAAAGAGCGGGCGCAGCATCGACGACATCGTCTTCTACTTCGTCTACGGCCTCTATAAGGTCGCGGTCATCGGCCAGCAGATCTACTACCGCTTTGAAGCCGGCTATACCGACGACGAGCGCTTCGCGATGCTCATCCACGCGGTGCGCGCGCTGGCCGACACCGCCGCCAAGGCCATCGACGAGGGCCGGATTGATCGGTTGGGGTAAGATCTAACGGCCAAGGTGCAGGAGTCGAGGCATGGCCCACCGGCGTGGGAGCCCGGTGGATGACGTCGCATTTTTGCACATATGGCCGGTCCGCAACGTATGTCTCATCGACCGAGGTACAGGAGTCGAGGCATGGCCCACCGGCGTGGGAGCCGGCCTATTAACACATCTAAAATTAAAGGCTTCACGACTGGCGATGATCGCCGATTCGTGGCGTCGGGAAGCGACCACGTTGCCGGCTCGCGGCCTAAACAACCGACCATTGCCAGCGGACCGAACGTCAATCTTAATTGCCTTAATAGGCGGGGTCGCGCCCCCGTGGACCATGTGGATATCCTGCACTAAAGGTCGATTCGCTTCGTCAAAACCGGGCGGCCGTCGATCTCAGCGGCCTCCATCACAAAATCCGAGCGGCGTGGCGTCATGCAACATTCGACGTCGCGCCGGTCGTACTCTGGGCGGGCCGGATTCAGGAATTTTTGGGCGGCCTCGCACTCGCGAATGCGTCGGATGACCGCGTCGGAGCCAACTGCTTCTGCGGCAGGCTTGTCCTCGAGGAGGCGATCGCGGATGAACTCGGCGCAGGCCCGGTCGTCGTCATCGGTGGGATTGGAGGCGATGAGGTTGATCCGAAGCGTCTGGGCCGGCCGGGCCAGCCCGCGCACATAGGCGGCGGTTCGGGCGGCGTTGGAGAACCCGGTGACGAATACCCGACCGTCGTCCATAGACTGAATGGCGTGCAGCGTGGCGCGCACCCCGTTGGTGGTGGTCAGGATCATCGTGCGCCCTTGGAGGTCGCGCTGGGCACAGGCGTGCGGCGAGTTGCCCATGTCGAAGCCGTCGATCTCGAGGGCGTCTCGCTCCCCGGCGAGCACATAGTCGGGGTGGTCGGCCGCCAGCGCGCGGGCTTCGGCGACCTCGCCGGCCAGCACGATCTTCTCGACGCCGTTTTCGAAGGCGATATGGGTGGTCGTAAACGCCCGGATCACGTCGATGACGATGTTGACGTCGCTCGGAGGAAGCTCGGGGGCGTGGCCCTGAAAGATGCGTATGTCGATGAGAGGGCTCACGGTTTTGCGTTGGATCTCGGTAATTTGGCGTCGAAAGAGTGAATGATGATACCACGTTTTGGTTCTTGGTTCTTGGTTCTTGGTACGGCGGTTAACTGGAGCGCTGTACCAAGAACCAAGAACCAAGAGCATTGACGTAAGGCTGAGGAGTAACGTGGCAGCGCAAACTCAACGCCAAGCGAAAACTACGCGAGGCCGCATTCAGCTCAGCTTGTAGCTGACCGGCAAGACGAAGGTCTTGGTCTGCCAGGACAGGGCGTCCGGCGGCGCGGGGAAGCGCTCGATGCGGCGGATGGTCTCGAGGGTCGAGTCGTCGAGGACCTGGTGGCCCGACGAGGACTTGACGGTGACGTCGAGGATCTTTCCGTGGGCGTCGACGGTGATCGCCACCAGCACGCGGCCCTCGATGGCCGCCTTTCGCGCGAATTTGGGGTAGGACTTGGTCTCGGTGATCTGGCGGTGCAGCACCAACCCGTACTTCTGGTTGAGCTTTTTGTGGTCGACGCCGGTACCGCTGCGAATACCTCGCTTATTGCCGGTGCCGGTCGTGCCGCCGGTGCGGCTGGCGGCTGCGTTCTCTTCGGCATCGGGGTCGCCTTCGGCGTTGCCATCTCCACGACCGCCGTCGACCTTCGCGGTCGACGCAGCTGCTTGGGCATCCTCCTCGGCCTCCGAGGTCGTCTCGGCGGGGCTGTCCAACTCTTCGCTCTTGTCGGCGACAACCGACTTGAGCTCTTCGGTCGGCTCGGGCTCTTCTTCGGGCTCGGGCTCCTCTTCGGGCTCGGGCTCGGGCTCGGGCTCCGGCTCCGGCTCCGGCTCGGGCTCGGACTCCTCTTTAGGCTCGGGCTCCGGCTCCGGCTCCGGCTCGGGCTCCGGCTCGGGCTCGGCTGGAGCTTCTGCCTCAGCCTCCTCGTCCATGGCCGGCTCCGGGGTGCCCTCGGCGGGATCGTCGCTGCCATCTTCGGACATCTCGAAGCGCTCGACCATCTTGAAGTCCACCGAGGCCACCTCGCGGAACTCCGCGAGATCGGGCTCGACGTCCTCATGCACCTCCGTCGTGTGCGCGATCAACAAGAAGATCGCGTGCAGCACTACGGAGAAGGCGATGGCGGCTTTGAGGTCCAAGGGCTTCCGGGCGTCGTTTCAGGAATCCCACGCCGTGCGCGTCGACTGCCGGCGGGGGAATTGAAATCGATTTTCAAAACCTCTTCAGAAGTACCTGGCGAGCAATAATGAAAGTCGTTTTCATTTGCAAGCGCAATATTCGGTAGGTCTAGTTTAGAAACAGGGTGGAGCTTTTCAACGAGGGGATGTTTGATTAACTTGGCTGAAACTTCTCTAAGAGCGAGGCGCCGCCGATCAGGCGTGCGATTTTCGATCTTAGGCAATACTGCTCCCTGGACTCCCGGACCCCTGGACCCCTGGACCCCTGACCCATGAACGTCTGCGTTTTTTGTGGATCGAGTATCGGAGAGCGTCCCGTTTATGCGGAGGCGGCCGCACGGCTGGGCCGTACGCTGGCCGAGCGCGGCCATCGGTTGGTCTATGGCGGGGCCAGCGTGGGGCTTATGGGCGTGGTGGCCGATGCGGCGCTGGAGGCGGGCGGCGAGGCGGTCGGGGTGATCCCCGGTGGTCTCAACGACAAGGAACGCGCGCATACCGGGCTGACCGAGCTGCACGTGGTCGGCTCGATGCACGAGCGCAAGGCGATGATGGAAGACCTCGCCGACGCGTTCATCTCACTGCCCGGTGGGATGGGCTCGCTGGAGGAATTCGCCGAGATCTTCACCTGGGCGCAGCTCGGGCTGCACAAAAAGCCGTGCGGCCTGATGAACGTCAACGGATATTTCGAGCCGCTGGTCGCCTACTTCGATCACACGGTCGACGAGGGCTTTTTGTGGCCGGAACATCGCCGGATCATCTTGGTGGGCGACTCGCCCGAAGATCTCCTCGACCAATTCGCCGACTACCAGCCCCCCCAGGTCAAGCAGTGGATCGACGACGACGAGACCTGAACCCCTGAAGCCCTGATTTCCCGTCGTTCCTGGACCCCCGGACCCCCGAACCCCTGAACCCCTGCCTCACCTGGACCCCTGGACCCCCGGACCCCTGAAC
>JBKGZI010000437.1:0-4848 GCA_046545675.1 Persicimonas sp. | reverse complement strand
AACGCCGTCGAGCCGCATGAACATGAAGTCTACCGATCAACGCCGATCACACCCCACACCGACCCATGAGTTGACGGCGGCGGCAGGAATTCGGCAGTGTTGGACGGGTTGTCCTCAACAAGGTATCACCCCTGACGCCTGTCAACGCCGGACATCGGACCCCTTCGAGATTGGAATACAGCGCCCACCAGAGAGAATTGCTCGCTCACGCCCGCTGCGGCCGGTGCGCAGAGCGCGTCTCGCGCACGGCCATCCTGCAGGAAGCGGAGTGCGAACACTGCGGATCGGCGCTGGCGGTTGAGGGCGGTGACATTCTCGGCGATCTGCAGGCGCGTCGGCTCAAGTGGCGGCTCTTTGGCTACTTATTGGTCGCCCTGGCCAGCTTTGCCGCCGGATTTGTGCCGCTATTGCAGGTCGGCGTTCAGCTCGTCGCCCTCTTCGTCTTGCACGTGATCGTGTTGCGCCGAGGTCTCAAATGGCTGGCGCCCGGCCGGCGCATTCTGACACGTATGAGCATCAAGCTCCTCGGCGCTGCACTCGCCACGATCGCGCTGCTCATCAACGTGGCCATCGCACCGTTGGTGGGTGCCAGCGCGTTTATCCTCGCCGCAGCCGGGCCGCTATTGACGGCCCTTTATGTCGAGAGCGGACTGGTGATCTTGCGGCGCCGACTGCGCCGGCAGGCCGACGACCGCCCCATCGGCTTCTTAGAGTGGGCGCTGCCGGTGAGCATCCTCGTCCTCTTGCTCGGCGCAATCGCGGCCACCGCCGGCGTCGTCGCCGCCACCGTCCACCTGCTGTCGACGCTCGAGGTCCCTGGCATCAGTGAACTCGCCGCGTGGCTACTGGAGGTTGCACCATGAGCCTCGTCGTGCTTCGATTCCTCGCCATGACCATCGGCCCGTCGATCACCGCGGCGGCTCGGCCGGCGGCGACCTTCTTGGGCGTCCAGTTGGTCGTAGCGCTGCTGGTCCATCAAGAACTGGCCGCGGTCCCTCTGGTGATGCAGTGGTTGATCTCGGCGCCGGCGATCGTCGCCGCCGCGGTGCTGGCCGGGCTGGAGACGGCGGCCAAGCACGACCCGGACATCGCCGCGATTTTGCGCGATATGCAGGTCGACAACGTCACCGGCGCGTTCGGCGCGTTCAGCGCCGCCCTGCTCTTCGCCGCGCTGGGCATGCCCGAGGCCGAGGCCGCCGCGCTCGTCGACGGCGCTGCCGACCCGATGAATGACCCGCTCGATGGCCCAAACGGCGACTCCGAAACCGGTGGTGTCCTCGGCGCAGTCGCCACCGCAGCGGCCTCCGAGCACCGAATGGAGGTCCAGACGGCCGCCGTGGGCCTTGGCCTTGGCCTCAACCTCGGGCTGACCTGGCTTCGCTCGCAATTCCTGGAATTCATCGACGATTTCGAGTTGGGCCGCATGTGGGCGCGCATCGAGACCGGCGGGGTCGTCGGCGTGCTCATCCTCTTGCCGCTGCTCCCGCTGGTCGCGTTCGGGTTCCTGGTCTTTTGGACCGCCCTCCTCGTGATCGTGGCGTTGGCCGCCCGCGCGGCCCAGCGAGTCGCCGACAGACGCGCCCGCGTTCCCTGCGAGAATTGCGATTATCAGGTGCGCGAGGAAGCGTCGCTTTGCCCCAAGTGCAAGACCGAGCGCCAGCCCATCACAGAGCCCGCTTCTGGGGTAGGCGCCGCTTGGAGGGCGCTTCGAACGACGCAGAAAGCAAGCGTATAAGAGAGTGAGAGAGTGAGAGAGTGAGAAAAAAGCCGCAGTCGAGCCTGGTGATTACGAGGCCCTCGACGGCGGCGACTCAAGCCGCCCGCAGATCACCCCGATGGTGCGCGAGCTACTCGAGCCGCTTCGGAAGCTGCTGCTCGGCATCAGCTTGTTGCGCCAGAAGACCGAGCAAACCCTCGACATCGTGCTGTCCTTCGGCGAGCGACTCAGCACCTCGATCGTGGCCGAGTTGGTCGAGGCGCGAGGGCTCCCGGCGGTCTTCGCCGATTCGCGCGAGTGGATGGTCACCGACGACACCTTCAGCAGCGCACGCGTCGACTGGGCCGCCACCCGCGAGCGCATCGAGGCGGTCTCCGAGCAGTGGGCCGATCGGGTGCCGATTTGCACCGGCTTTCTGGGCCAGACCCCCGACGGGCGCACCACCACGCTGGGCAGAAACGGCTCGGACTACACCGCCACCCTGCTCGGCCGGGGCTTGGAGGCCGAGGAAGTCATCATCTGCACCGACGTCTCGGGGGTGATGCCCGCCGATCCGTTCATCGTCGAGGATGCCTATCCGGTGGCGTCGCTGAGTTATTTGGAGGCGCTCGAGCTGGCCAATTATGGCGCCAGCATATTTCACAACCGCACGATGCTGCCGCTCATCGAGTCGGGCATCCCGATGCGTATCCGCAACACGCGAGAATGGGGTGCACGTGGTCGCCGCCAACAAAAAGCCGGTCACCGCACCCTGGCCCGAATACCGCGCGCTGATGGATTCGGCGCGCAATCACCACCGCGCGTTTCACTACGAGACCACCGTCGGCGCGAGCCTGCCGGTGGTCGACACGCTCCAGAACCTGGTGCGCACCGGCGATCGAGTCACCTCGTCGAAGGCGCCTTCTCGGGCACCCTCGGCTACCTGACCAACGAGGTGATGAAGGGCGTGCCGATGTCGCAGGCGGTTCGCACCGCACGTGAGCTCGGAGGCGTTCGTCGGCTTTACCACCGCGCGTTATCAGGACTACCCGCTCATCGTGCAGGGCGCCGGCGCCGGCGGCGCGGTGACCGCCGCCGGTGTTCTGAGCGACGTGCTGCGCATCTCTCAAAATCTGCGTGGGCGTTGAATAGAGACATGCAGCTCTTTAGGGTTATGTGCCGTTTGTGTCTATGCGTACGTTATTGGCCAACGGGCTCGAGGTTTGGGGCGTGCGGTTTGAGGTTGTCTTTCCCCAAGCCCCAAGCCACAAACCCCAGCCAGCATTGCCGAAAGCTCCGCGTGATTGCACTAAATGCTTGTCGATGGCGTCGCGCTGTAGAAGTTATGGGCCCGAGATCTGTGAACCCCACGCACCAGGAGCCGTCCTATGTCGAAGCGCATCGCCATCGTCTACGGAACCACTGAAGGTCACACCCGAAAGATCTGCGAGCACCTCGCCAACGAGCTTCGCCAGCGCGACGACCAGACCGAGATCTTCGAGGGGTCACAGCTTCCCGAGGGGTTCGACCTGGCCGACTTCGACGGCATCATCGTGGGCGGCTCGCTGCACGAGGGAAAGCACCAGCGCTACATCCGACAATTCGCCGATGAGCACGCCGCTGAGCTCAGCGAGATGCCCTCGGCGTTCTTCTCGGTGAGCCTGTCGGCGGCCAGCGAAGATGATAGCGACGCGCGCCGGTATATGCAGTCGTTTTTGAACGACGCCGGCTGGAGTCCCGCCCTCAAGGATATCTTCGCCGGGGCGCTCAAATACACCCAATACAACTGGCTGAAGCGGTTTGTGATGAAGCAGATCAGCGCCAGCTCCGGCGGCGACGTCGATACCAGCCAGGACTTCGAATATACCGACTGGGATCAGGTCACCCGATTCGCCGACGACTTTCACGACCTGCTCGCCGGCTGATCGCGTCACATCCGCCACTCCGCACCCAGCGTGATCGAAGCGGCCCCCGCGTTCGACTCGGCGTAGGGGGCACCTTCGAGGCCCAGCGCCACCCCCACGTCGTCGAGCAACCACCAACTCGCCCCCAGTCCAGCCCCGATATAGCGCGTCTGGCCCGCTCCGGAGACGTTGGTCTCCTCGACGTCGCCCAGCGGCTCGTATAGTGCGGCGTGCGCGTCGAGTTGGATGGTGTCGGTGGCGTGAAACCCCACCTGAGCGAAGCCCATCACCGCCGGATCAATGGCGTCTCTGCTATACCAACGAAGCCCGGCGCTTGCGACTGCCCAACCCCAATCGAAGCCGTAGCCTGCCTGCAACTCGCCGCCGGCGGCGTGGGTCTCGACCGTCGGGATGTAGCGAAACGCAGCGTCTTCGGCGGCGAGATTCTCCTCCCCCAAAGGGGGCGTGTAGCCGTAGTGCGCCTCGACGGCGAGCTTGAATGGCCCATCGAGCAGCCCACGACGCACGCCCACGAAGAGCGGGCCGGTATACGCGGTGCTCTCGTCTCCATAACCGGCAAAACCGATCGGCGAGCCGTGCGTGAGTATCGTCCACTGCTCGGCGAGGCCGTATTCGACATAATGGCGAAGCGAGAGGTCTACGAACGAGCGGCTCGGCTCGAGATCGCCATCGGCGGTAAACGCCTGGTCACCGACGATGCCGCGAATCGCCAGCTTCCCATAGCCGTCGCCCTCGGGCTGAGTCCACGCCTTGGCATGTGCGACGCTCGAGGCCAGTAAGGTCGCCGCGAGGGCGCCGAGGGCGATATATCGGGACCACCACATTTTGTCCTCTCTCTCAACACAACCTGTCATCATTTACCGCATCCTAACTGCACTTACCGGTGTAGTACCACCCGGATCGGACCGAAGTGCCTTGCGCGAGGGGTGTGATCCAAGTCACGGGACAGCGCGCGGTTAGCTCGCTCGACCCATGTTTCCGATCACACCCTCGAAACGACCCATCCTTGACGACAACCGACTCGCAGCGGACCATGAGAGGCGTTCGCCTCCCTATCCGATCTTCTCAGGAGCGGCTGTCGATGACCCGTTCTCGCCTCTTTCTTGTCGACACGTGCTGGTGCGCGCTCATCCTGCTCGCCGTCGTCTCGTGCTCCGATCCTCCGGCCGAGCGCCACGATGCCAGCCACGATGCCAGCCACGATGCCAGCCACGATGCCAGCCACGA
>JBKGZI010000436.1:0-4864 GCA_046545675.1 Persicimonas sp. | reverse complement strand
CGCGAAAGCCCCTCCGCCTTCGCGTTGCTCAGGCACCTCCCCACGGCTGAACACCGTGGGGAGGAGTATTCTTGCGTGACGTATATTGGTTGCTTCTTGCGGGAAGCAAATACTTAGCCTAGTGGCAGGGATACTCCTCCCCAGCGCGTTAGCGAAGGGGAGGTGTCGCGCGCGTTTTACAGCGCGAGACGGAGGGGCCTTCACGTGATGCCACACACCCAATTTACCTGCAGTACCTCCAATGCACTCCCCTGAAAAAAACGACCTCATCGACGGGCGCTACCGCCTCGACGAAAAGATCAGCCAGGGCGGTGTGGGCACGATCTGGCGGGCGACGCAGGTGGCGTTGGGCCGCGAGGTGGCCCTGAAGCTGCTGCGCCCGGAGATGTCCAGGTTGCCCCAGCTTCGGCGTCGCTTTGCGCGCGAGGCGCGGGCGGCCTCTCGTCTGTCGCACCCGAATATCGCCGCGATCTACGACTTCGGCGTCGATGAGACCTCGCAGATGTTCATCGCCATGGAGCTCATTGACGGTGATCCCGTTACCCGCTGCATCGAGACCGGCCTGTCGCTTCTGAACGTGTTGATGCTCGCCGATCTGCTGCTCGCCGGGCTGGCCCATGCCCACGCGCGCGGGGTCATCCACCGCGATCTCAAGCCCTCCAATGTGGTCCTGGCCGGCTCGTCGCTGCCCGAGAAGATGGGCCTGCCCAAGCTGGTCGACTTCGGGATCGCGCGGGTGCGCACCGAGACGACCTCCGGGCGGGATACCAGCCAGGGCGAGGTCGTGGGCACGCCGCGTTATATGAGCCCCGAGCAGGCCGGCGGTGACGCCAACCTCGGCGCACAAACCGACCTGTATAACGTCGGGCTGATCCTCTACGAGCTCATCACCGGCGAGCCGCCGTTTGGCGAGCAAAAGGGCCTGGCGGTGATGAGCCAGCACGTCCACGACCCGATCCCGCCGATGATCGCCCGCGCCGGCCTGGCGGTGCCGTCCCAGCTTCGCAATCTGGTCATGCGCGCGCTCTCCAAGGACCCGCGCGATCGGTGGGTCACGGCGGCCGAATTTCGCCGCGATCTGCAGCCGATCATCGGCCAGGCCCGCCGCGACCCGCAGGCCGAGCAAGTGCCCACGCCGCAGTCGGATGGCCCAAAGCTGGCGATCAGCGAGGAGTTTACGCTGCACACGGCGCGAAAGACCCTCGAGGAGACCGGCGTCTTCGACGAGCACGCGCGCACCTTGGTCGATCGGCCCGACGACCGCCCCGACGACATGCCCGGCGATGTGCTCGACGAGGTGCGAGACGAGGTCCACAAGGCCGCGCTTGGGCCAGCTTTTCGGCGGGTGCCGTTTGTGGGGCGTATCGCCGAGCGCGAGCGGCTCATGGACATCGTCGAGCGAGCGCGCGGGCCCCAACAGGGCTGCAACGTGCTCATCAGCGGTGAGGCCGGCGTCGGAAAGACCCGGTTGACGATGTGGCTCAAGGAGCAATGCGAGGAGTACGGGCTCCTGCGCGGCCACCTCGGAGCGTTTACCCGGGGGGCGAACGGTGGACTGCGCGGCCTGCACGAGGTGCTGGCGAGCATCTTCGGCACCCGCGGCCTGGCGCGTGAGGAGGTCGCCGAGCGGGTCCGCTGGCACCTGGCCGAGTGGGGCCAGCCCGACAGCGCCGACGCCGGGGCGATTATCGAGTTTTTGCGGCCCGCCGGTCACGCGGCCGACGAGCAGTGGCAGACGCGGGTGTCGACCAGCGCGCTCTTCGCGGCGGTCACGCGTATTTTGGAGCTCGCCAGCCTCTACCACCCGCGGCTGGTCATCCTCGACGACGTCCACTGGGCCGGCAGCGAGCTGGCTGAGTTCCTCGATTACCTCGCCGTCGAGATGCGCCACCGCGAGTTTCCGCTGCTCGTGGTCTCCACCATTCGCACCGAGGATCTGGCCGAGCGCCCGCAGCTAGCCGCTCAGCTCAACGCGCTGAGTCGCTACACCGGAGAGAGCGTCGAGCGAATCGAGCTGAGCCGGCTGGGCCGTCAGGTCAGCTATAAGCTCGTCGACGCCATCGTCCCCTGCGACGACCAGCTCACCGCGATCGTCTACGAGCGCTCGGCGGGCAATCCGCTGCATCTGGTGCTCTTGCTTCGCTATCTGCGCGAGGAGGGCCTGCTCGAATCCGACGGGATCGAGTTCAAGGCCAGAAACCTCGACGGGGTCCGCGAGGCGATGCCCCCGAGCCTGGCCGATCTCTTCGACGTGCGCATCGAACAGGTCGAGCAACGCCTGGGCACGGCTGGGGCGCTGGTCGGGCTGCTCGGGCGTGCGGCGGTCGCCGGCTCGCGCTTTAGCTTCGAGGTGCTCGAGCGGATGCTCGAGCTCGAGGCCGACCGGGCCCAGCTCGACGATTTCGACGTCCACTTCGATCGGCTACTCGCCGAGGGGTTCGTCGTCGAGCTCGAGGGCCGCGGCGAGGATTGGTACCAATTCAGCCACGCGCTGCTTCGCGACTACCTGCTCGGCGAGGGGCTCGGGCCGGGTCTGCTCAGAAAGCTGCACCGGCTGGCGGCCCGCGCGATGATCGACGTATTGGGCACGCGCACCGAGTCATTCTCCCTGGAGATCGCCGGGCATTGGCGAGCCGGCGCGAGGCCGGACAAGGCGCTGGCCTGGTATCTGCGCGGCGCCGAGGCGCTGCGACGCTCGGCGATGTATCGCCAGGCGGCGTCGACCTATGAGGTGTGCGTGGAGTTGATGGACTCCCGGCTCGGTGTCGGCCAAACCGCGGGCGACCTGCCGTCGCTCGACGATGACGAGCGTTTCGACCACGCCGGCCTCACCGCCGAGGAGTACCTCGACACGCAGGTCCGCCTGGGCGAATTGCTCGAGGGCTTCGGTGAATTCGATCGCGCCGAGACCGCGTTTCGGCGAGTGGTGCGCATGGTCGGAAAGGATCGAGAGGAACTCGACAAACAGATCTTGCGCCCGCTCGGCCAGAGTTGGCTGGGTCTGGGCCATATCGCCTGGCAACGCGGCGACTTCGAGGCGGCCGATTGGGCCTTCGAGAAGGTGCGCGGGCTGGTCGCCAACGAGCCGTCGCTCGAGTCGGTCGACGAGCAAGCGCTGCTTGGCTCGGCGCGGGTCTGCTGGCATCGCGGCGATTACGAGCGGGCGCGCAAGCTGGCCAATCTGGCGTTGGACTCCGCCTCCCAGCGCGGCTGGATGGACGCCGAGGCCGAGTCGCTGTGGCTGCTCGGCGAGGTCGAGCGGATGCTCGGCGACGGCGAGGCGGCGCGTGAATTCTACGACGATTCTTTGGAACTCTACCGAGCGGCCGAGCAGCCCGCCGGCATCGCCCGAAACCTGCTGAGCATGGCCCAGCTCGCCCGCTACCAGAAGGCATTTGGCGAGGCGGGCTTGTTGTACGGGCGCGCGCTGTCTCGCTACGAGACGCTCGGCGACCGCCGCGGCGCCGGGCGCAGCCTGAGCGGACTCGGCGATATCGCCCGCTTCGAGGACCGTTACGACCAGGCGCGCACCCACTATACGCGGGCCCTGGACATCTTCGAGGCGATCGGCGCCGAATACGACGTCGCGCTCGTCTACACCAACCTGGGGCTGACCGCGATGGCGCGCGCCGACTACGAGGCGGCCGACGAATATTTGAGCGCGGCGGGTACGATGGTCACCGGCGACGAATATCCGTATTTGCTGGCCGGTATCGACTTCAACCTGGCGCTGGTCAAGTCACTGCGCGGCGACGAGGCCCAGAGCGAGGCGATCCTCGACGACGTCCTCGAGCTCTCCGAGCGCTTCCCGATCCCCGACCTCGACTACGCCCAGCCGCTCGAGCGTCTCGGCCGGCTGCGCGCCGAGGCCGGCGACACCGGCGAGGCCGTCGAGCTGTGGCAAAAGGCCGCCGCCATCTACCGCGAGCTCCAACTCGGTGACGATCTCCAACGCGTCGAGGACTACATCCACCGCGTAGCGCCCTCCCCATCCGGAGCGAAGCGCAGGAAAGGGGAGGATCAAGGTGGGGCCTCCGCGTAGCGCCCTCCCCATCCGGAGCGAAGCGCAGGAAAGGGGAGGATCAAGGTGGGGCCTCTCCTTGATCCTCTTTTATGCGGCTTGACCGTGCCTCCCCTTCGGGCGGAGAGGGAAGCTCACGCGCTGTCAGCCGATCCACACCACCACAATTTTTTTGCCCTTCCCCCACATCCTCATACACTGGCAAATGCGCCAAGGCTGGCGCGTCGACCATTTGACTGCTCACGGAGGATGCAATGACTGTCGTAAATTTTGATAGTGAACGACGCCGCAAGCGCAGCGACAAGGCGCACACGGCGATCAGCTACCAACTCGAATATATCTACAACAATCAGAAGCTCGAGCACTTCGTACTCGGCGACAGCAGCGGGCTGGTGCTGGCCGGAGCGGGCGAGGAAGAGGCGTCCACGGTGCTGGCCGCCTACGCCCCGGTGCTGGCCACCCACCACGGCGAACGCCGCAAGAAGGTGCTCGACAAGGTCGCCTCGATGGTCCCGGGCTTTTCGGTCGACGGCCTGTCGATCCGCAGCTTCGAGATCGACGGCGAGACGCTGTATCTGTGCAGCGTCGGCCGCGGCACGGCGGCGCGCCAGGCGAGCCTGTATCGGGCGATCACGGGGATCCGTCGCATCTTGAAGCAGACGGCTGTGGCTGCTTGAGCGGTATGTCTCCTCCCCGCGCGTTTTCCAGCGCGGGGAGGATTAAGGTGGGGCGTCCTCTTCCGCACGCAGTTCGGCTGTGCTGCCTTGCGGCCCTGCGCCATGAAACAGACCCCCTCCTTGATCCTCCCTTTCCCTTCGCTATCGCTTCGGGCGGGGAGGGAAC
>JBKGZI010000435.1:0-4897 GCA_046545675.1 Persicimonas sp. | reverse complement strand
CTTTTCGGGCTTTTTCATGCCAAATCCTCTTCAGTAGCGCTTATTCAAGGACTAGTGGTCGGCGGCCAAGCCGGCGAGGAGGGCGAGGAACTCGACACGCTCATCTATGAGCCGGCGCAGGGCAAATGGCGTTCCATTGGTACACCGGATTTCTCGCTCTACGATCACCTCGTCCAAACTTTCCTGCTTCCTGACGGCGATGTGTTTTTCGTCGGCGGCTGCGCACAGGCGAGCACCGGACCGGCGCGATGCCCGGCACGACGTCTGGACGTCGGGTCGGGCTCTTGGACTGAAATCAGCGCTGAATCCGGCGGGTTTTCGGTCGCCGCGAAGTTCCCGAGCGGGCGCATCTTTTTGTTCAACCGCGGCAATACGGCTGCGATTTACGACCCAGAGGCTGAGTCTGAGGATGACGCGCTCGTGACGCGTTTTCGCGCAGGCGCCAGCCCAGCGATGCACACCGCTACCCATGCGTTCGCCATCGATGAGGAGCGTGTGGCGTTGGTCGCGCCACCCGAGAATCTGTGGGTGGTCAGGTTTGAATATGGCGAAGAGAGCTTCGGGGCCGTCGACAGCATGGCGTTACGCTCGGGCAGGTTCCGCACGCCGCCCGAGCCCAACGCCGAACTTACTCCCCTTGGGCCCGGCGAGGCCTTCGCCTTTTTGCACGCATGGGATGACGACCCCGCGTTTATCGCCGCCGAGCCGATGGCGATGCGTCTTGCGGTGAGCACCGATGGGGTGCGAGGGCGTGAGCACCTCGAGCCATCTTGGCGCCCACCGGTAGCGTTTACGCCGCTTCCGGTGACGGCGGCGCTGCCAGTCGAGAATATCGAAGAGGGACCCCCGCAGACGAGCGAAGTCGGTACAACGCTCGACTGGATCGCCGCGGCCTGGGGCGACGGCAAGACGGCCGAATGGATCGGTGAGCAACTTGCCTTTCCGGCTAACGGCGCTCGCTTCGAGCCGGACGATATCGACGACGGCAAGGTGCGAGCCCAATATCGAGTGGCGGACTTCGACGGTGACGACAAAGATGATCTCGCAGTACGCCTCTATGTCGGATGTATGGGCGGCCGAGTGCGCATGAGCTGTGAGTCGGTCAGCGCACTGATTCCTGCCAGCGGAGGCTGGGCGGTCGTCGGTGTCGCCGAGCAAGGCGATTATCCGGACATGCCCTACGAATTCTCAGACCCGGTCGACTTGACCGGCGACGGGGTGCCCGAGCTCGTCGTGGAGCAGGTGATTCGTGCCAACCACAACGACTGGAAGCTAATCGGCGTCTTCAGCGTCGACGGAGCCTCGGCGCTTCGCCCGGTCCTTGCGGGATCGAAGTATCCCGGTTCGTGGCAATCGCCGCGCGGCGGCGCTTTTATGAGCGCACTCAGCGTGGATGTGAAGGCGCCGGACGGCGAGCGTGCGTACGTCGAGGTTGCCGACGGGGCGGCGGGATACGCCGGCGCGGGCACGTTCCAGCGTGCGACGGTGCATCGATGGGAGTGGAATCCAAAGACAATGCTCATCGAGCCGGTGCCGCCGGAAGAGGGCGGGAAGCGAGGCCAAGACCGAGACCGCGTGATCAATCCCAACTTGCGGATACATCGTTTCGGGGATGCGCTATATGCGCTCGAGGCCCAGAAGCCCGACCGTGCGCGCCGCCGTCTCGAAGAGGTCATCTCGGGGGCAAAAGTCGAGGACACATTTGCCGACGCAGAGTACGCCGCGGGTCGCCCCGAGCTTCGAGCCAGGGCGCGCGATCAACTGCGCCAATACGCCTTCTTCATGCTCGCGCGCCTGGCCATCGAGCACGGCGATTTAAGCAGGCTGAAGAAGGTCAAAGACCGGCTCACCAAGGCCTTCCCGAAGAGCCCGATGCTCGCGGCCATCGACGAACTCGACGCGGCCTACAACGAGACCGGCGACATGACCCTTGCCTGTGCGCGAGAGGCCCCAAAATATTACGATGCGTTCGGCGAAGACTGGGCCTTTCGCCATGTCTTTGGCGACTATGCGCCTGTTAAATTTGGTCCTGGTTTTAGTCGCCGGGACCTATGCGCCGGACTCGACGCGCCGCCCAAGACGTCTGGGCGCGCCCAGACCGAAATGCTCGAGCCGGGCTATCTGCGCGTCGAATTTCACCTCGACGACCCCGACGACGAGGAAGCTGAACTCGTGGCCAAGAGTTGTGCGAGCCGCTTCGACGCATGTGATGACGATAGCTGCGCGGACGCCACGCTCGTAAGTCCGACGAAGAGCCCATTTACCATCGTCGCAGACCGCAAGGCACCACTGAGTGAGGTCGTTTGGAAGGTCGACTGCGGCGAGGTTCACCCCAAACGCGGCGCGAAGCTGTGCCTGATTCCGAAACAGGGTGGTGAAGCCGCGCTGGAGGTCGAGGTGCGCGGCAAAGAGATCTGCGGCCAAAAGTAGTCGCTGGACTGGTTCGCCAAGTTCGTTCAATCTCAGCATTTCTTGCCGCCTTTTGGATTGTCCGTTACCATTCGGTCAAGAAGTCTGTCTCTGAGTGACTTCGGATAGGAGCCGACGGCCTCCGGCACGTGGTGAATGGAAGTGTCCCGTGCGAATTTTGCGTGTAGGTCGTGTGTTAAGACAACAAGGTACGTGACCGAACGGATGGTTGAGTCGGGAACCGCTACTGCAGCCGAGGGTGCTGGCGAATACATGCAGCTTGAAAATCGCCTCAATACAGTGATCAAGAAAATCCGGGCCTACCACCCTGAACCCGATATCGAGATGCTGCGTACAGCGTTTCGATATGCGGCCGAGATGCACCAAGGGCAGACGCGTAAGTCCGGTGAACCTTATATGTCCCACCCGCTCGAGGTGATGGACATCATCGCAGATCTGCGCCTGGACGTGGCCAGCCTGGTCGCCGGCTTGTTGCACGACACCGTCGAGGATTGTGAGACCACCGTCGACGAACTCCAGGGCATGTTTGACGACGACGTCGCCTTTTTGGTCGACGGGGTCACCAAGCTGTCGAAGTTCCAATTCAACACCCGCGAGGAGCATCAGGCCGAGAATATCCGCAAGATGATCATCGCCATGTCGCGCGACCTGCGCGTCATCTTGCTGAAGCTGGCCGACCGGCTCCACAATATGCGCACCCTGCGCTATATGCCCACCCAAAAGCAGGAGCGTATCGCCCAGGAGACGATGGATATCTACGCCCCGCTGGCTCACCGGCTGGGCATCCATTGGATGAAGACCGAGCTCGAGGACCTGTCGTTTCGCTATCTGTTTCCGGATGCCTACTACGACATCGCCGAGAAGGTCGCCTCGAAGAAGGCCGAGCGCGAGAACTTCATCCGCGAGGTCATCAAGATCCTCGACGAGCTTCTGCGCGAAAACGACATCATCGCCGGAGATATCTACGGGCGCCCCAAGCATTTCTGGAGCATCTTTCGGAAGATGCGCGAGCAGCAAATCGAGTTCGAGCAGGTCTACGACGTGCTCGGCTTTCGGGTGATCGTCCCCGAGAAGGCCCAGTGCTACGAGGCGTTGGGGCTGGTCCACAACCTGTGGAAGCCCATCCCCGGCCGCTTCAAAGACTATATCGCCATCCCCAAGCCCAACGGCTACCAGTCGCTGCATACCTCGGTCATCGGCCCGTATAAGGAGCGTATCGAGATCCAGATTCGCACCGCCGAGATGCACAAGATCGCCGAGGAGGGCATCGCCGCGCACTGGCTGTATAAGGAGGGCAAGGCGGTGCCCGACAAGGACGATCAGAAGTTCTCCTGGTTGCACCGCCTCATGGAGGAGCACCAGGACCTGGAGGACCCGCGCGAATTCCTGGAGCAGGTCAAGATCGACCTCTTTCACGACGAGGTCTACGTCTTCACCCCCGACGGCGACGTCATGGAGTTTCCCGCCGGGGCCACCGCAGTCGACTTCGCCTACGCCATCCACACCGAGGTCGGCGCGCATTGCGCCGGCGCCAAGGTCAACGGCCAGATCGTGCCGCTTCGCCACCAGCTCAAAAACGGCGATATCGTCGAGATTCTGACCAATAAGAATCAAAAGCCGAACAAGGATTGGCTCGAATTCGTCAAGACGGGCAGGGCGCAGACCAAGATCCGCAAGGCGGTGCGCGAGGAGCAGCGCGAGCGCAGCCGCGAGTTGGGCCGCGAGCTTCTGGATAAGGAGTTCAAAAAATACGGCACCAATATCCGCGCCGTCGAGAAGAAGGGCCAGCTCGAGGAGATCGCCGAGAAGTCCAAATTCTCGTCGGTCGAGGAGATGCTCGCCGACGTCGGCTACGGCAAGACCCAGCCGGAGACGGTCGTCGAGAAGCTCTTCCCCGACGAGGAGCGCGAGGCGATCAAAGAGGAGGCCGAGAAGCGCCAAGAATCCAAGATCGGCCAGATCTGGGACAAGATCAAAAGCCGCGGCAAGCCCCAGGCCCCGGGCGTGGTCCTCGACGGCATCGACGACATCATGGTCACCTACGCCAAATGCTGCAATCCGGTGCCCGGCGACGATATCACCGGCTTTGTGACCCGCGGCCGCGGCCTGTCGGTCCACACCCGAGGCTGTCCGCGGGTCAAGCATATGGAGAAGGCCCGCCAGATCGACGTGCGCTGGGACAGCCAGGCGGCCAGCGACGATTCCTCGGCGCGCCGGCCGGTCAAGATCCGGGTCTACTCGGCCGACAAGCCCGGACTGTTGGCCAATATGAGCCAGTCGTTCTCGGCCGCCGGCGTCAATATCAAGCAGGCCCACTGCCTGACCACCGACGACCAGCGCGCGGTCAACACCTTCGAGGTGCTGGTCAGCAACGTCGACCAGCTCAACCGGGCGATGCGAAATATCGAGAAGATCAAGGGTGTGTACAGGGTTGAACGCGCATAAGGCGCGCGCTGGGTTGGCGCGC
>JBKGZI010000434.1:0-4898 GCA_046545675.1 Persicimonas sp. | reverse complement strand
GGGGATCTGGTGAGTGAGCGACTCTTATATGGTGTTGTGCCTACATCTGGTGTTGCGTCTACATGATGTTGCGCCGACCCTTTGGCGTGCGGGTGTGTGTGCGTAAGTTGGGGACGCCTTGGGCGCATCGGCTCGACCGGGATGACTGACTATGGATTATGAGACGTTCATCGATCAGGTGGAGGACAACAGTGACCTGTGGTCGCGTGAGAAGGTCGAGGCGGTCGCGCAGACGACCCTGGAGGTGCTCGGCGAGACTCTGACGACCTCCGAGCGCACGTGGGTCTCCTCGCGCCTGCCCGAGCCCCTCGACGAAGCGGTCACTCGCACCTGGGGCGGCCAGTCCTTCGACATGGACGAGTTCGAGGACCGCATCAGCCACCGTGAGGGCCTGGTGCGTGACTACGCCGGCGAGCAGGCGCGGCTGGTCTGCCGCGTACTCGTCGACCATCTCGACGACGAGGTGCTGGATTACCTGCGCCAGCACCTCCCCGCGCCGTTTTCTTCACTCTTCGAATAGACAGAACGAAACTTTTGAGTGGCCGGACGCATCTCATGGCTGATGAGTGACGTCTCGCCAAGAAGAGAGTGTGTACGATGAGTCGCCGACATCTCCTGGTTTTTGCGGTTGTCGTGGGTCTGTTGAGCCTGGTCGCATGCCGGTCTCCCAAGCCGACCGACTCCGAAGGCTCGGGCGCCGCCACCTCCGAGAACGAAGCTCGCGGTGCCGATAAGGGCGTCGAGAAGATCCGGGCGCTCGCCGAGGAGCCCGAAGACGACTCGCTCGAGATCGCTACCTTCGCCGGCGGCTGCTTCTGGTGCATGGAGCCGCCCTTCGACCGAATCGACGGCGTCACCGCCACCATCGTCGGTTATACCGGCGGCGAGGAGGCCCACCCGACCTACGAGCAGGTGGCCTCCGGCCAGACCAGCCACGCCGAGGCCATCCGGGTGTATTACGAGCCGGAGGAGGTCTCGTATGCCCAGTTGCTCGAGGTCTTCTGGCGCAATATCGATCCCACCCAAACAGACGGTCAATTCGTCGATCGCGGCACCCAATATCGAAGCGCGATCTACTATCACGACCCGCGCCAAAAGCAGCTCGCCGAGGAGTCCAAAGCCGAATTGGAGCGCTCGGGGCCCTTTGACGAGCCGATCGTCACCGAGTTAGAGCCTGCCGGGACGTTCTGGCGGGCCGAGGAGTACCATCAGGACTTTTACAAAAAGGACCCCGCGCGCTACAAATCCTACCGACGCGGCTCCGGCCGCGACCAGTTCATCGAGCGCATCTGGGGCGACCAATAAGCAGTCGCAGTCAAGCAGTTGCAGTGAAGCCGTTCCTGGACCCCCGGACCCCTGGACCCCCGCCGTATATGGGAATAGCAGCCGAGAATTTGGAGCCGCCCAAGTGGGGCGGAGCCGTCCCCGAGCGCGTCGAGCGCGATGCGTGTGTGCTGGGGCCGGATTGTGTCATCGATCCGCCGGTGGTCCTGTCGCCGATGGCCGCGGTGACCAACCCGCCGTTTCGCATGATCTGCCGGGAGATGGGCGCCGGGATGGTGGTCACCGAGATGCTGCACGCGCGCAAATTGCTCGAGGGCGACGAGCGCACCCACAAGATGCTCGACATTCGCGCCTCGGAGCACCCGGTCGGCGTGCAGCTATTTGGCAATGATCCGCAGATGCTCGCCGAGGCGGCCGCGCTGGTCGTCGAGGCCGGCGCCGACGCAGTCGACCTGAATATGGGCTGCCCGATGCGCAAGGTCGTCTCCAACGGCTGCGGCGCCGGGCTTCTGAAAGACCCCAAACTCATCTTCGAGATCTTCAGCGCGATGAGCCAGGCGGTCGACGTGCCGGTGACCGGAAAGATCCGCGCCGGCTGGGAAGAGAGTTGTGCCGTGGAGGTGGGCCGCGCGATGCAAGACGGCGGGGCCTCGGCAGTGACCATCCACGGGCGCACCCGAAGCGAGATGTACGACGGCCACGTCGACCTGGCGATCATCGCCGAGCTCAAGGGGGCGGTGGATATGACGGTGGTCGGCAACGGCGACGTGCGCGATTGGCAGTCGGCTCGGCGCATGTTCCACACCACCGGCTGTGACGCGGTCATGGTCGCGCGCGGGGCGCTGGGAAACCCGTGGGTGTTCGCCGAGATCGCCGCCGATCTGGCCGGCCGGCCGGTGCCGCCCAAGCCCGACCTCGCCCAGAAGCGGCGCACGCTGGCTCGCCACGTCGACCTATATATCGACACCTTCGGCGAGGAGCGCACCACCTTCGAGATCCGCAAACACCTGTTGTGGTATTTCCGTCACACCCCCGGCGAGAAGACACTGCGCCGGGAGTTGGCCGGCCTGGAAAGCCGCGCCGATATCATGGGCGCGGTCGACGCCGCCTGTGAGCAGTGCCGAGCAGCGGCCTGAATCAGCGCGCCAGGACCCGGTGCAGCACCCCGGTGGTCAGCGCCGCGGCCAGCCCGTAGGTCAGGTGGGCGCCGAGCCGATGGGCGTGCTGGCGGGCCGGATAGTGGGTGGGGCCTTCGGCCAGCCCCAGCGCCGAAACGGCGATCTCGTCTCCCAACAGCCACATCGCGCCCCCGTAGGCCAGCCCCTGGACCCACTTGGGGCCGGGCAGGCGCCGTGAGACCGCGTCGTAGGCGGCTCCCTGAGCCGCCCCGTAGGTCCAGTGGACGAGCAGGCTGAGCCTTTCTTTTTGCTCCTCGTCCGGCTCCTCGTCGGTGACGGCCCGGTGGCCCAGCCGGGCCAAGGCCTCAGTGGAGGACTCGCCGGGCTCGTGGTGGGTGCCCAGCAGCGCGATCGAGCCGGTCTGGCCGTTGGTCTTGCGCTTTTGGCTGCGCGGGTCGCTTCCCGACACGCGGGTGACCGCCGCCCAGTAGGCCTTCATGGCCAGCGTGCCAGCCAGGCCGCCGACGGTGCCGATCAGGATATCCTCAAACAGGTTCAGATGGTCAGTATGTGTCATGATGGGCGTCGTTTCGAGGGGTGAGATAAGGATGCACGCCTCAAAGCTGATCACTGGTCCGGGCCCTGCAAGCCAGCCGGGGCCACATCATGTGAGCGGCGTCGGGTCGCTTGACGATCCCGGAGCCGTGTTTATTGATCGAGTCGCCCGATGCGCACGTTGCGCCGGTTGTCCAATTTGTTTTGAAACGCACGCCCGGTGGTGTGCATCACAAGGATAGAGCGGACTTGCAGTATGTGTTTCATCATCGCTCCTCGCTTGAGGTGCAAACTTGAGGCGGGTTCATTTTATCTGAGCACGAGGAGGACGAAGATGAATCAGACGGAGTCGAGAGTCGACACGAGCCAAGCTCACGTCGAGGTCATCACCGAAGATCAACTCGGTGGTAGCGGCCTTGCAGACGAAGAAGAGGACGAGCTGCTCGATCTGGCCACGGCCAATAAGCTGTCGGCGCTGGATGTCTCCTCTGATGCTGATCCTGTGGCCACCTATATGGCGAGACTTCAAAAGGTCGAGCCGCTTCCGGCCGACGAGCAGCAGGAACTTGCGCGGCGCTATCTCGAAGAAGACGATATGGACGCCGCCAAACTACTTATTTTGACTAACCTTCGGCTGGTGGTGAAGCTGGCCAAAGAATATAAGCGCCGCTGGGCCGATATGCTCGACTTGGTCCAGGAGGGCAACGTGGGGTTGGCCGAGGCGGTCACCCGCTACGACCCGTACCGCGGGGTCAAATTTACCAGCTACGCCCAGTATTGGATTCGGGCGATGATCCTCAACTACTTGATGAACTTCGTTCATCCGGTGCGGATCGGCGGCTCGAGGGCCGGGCGAAAGCTGTTTTATAATCTCAAGAAGACCCGCCGCGAGCTGTCCAGACGCGGCATCAAACCCACCGCGCGCAAGGTGGCCGAGTATCTGCAAGTCGACGAAAAAGAGGTCGTCCGCGTCGGCGCACAGCTCGACGCCCCGCCGGTGGCGCTCGACGCCCCGGCGCCTGGCTACGACGGCACCACCGTCGGCCAACTCATGGAGGGCGAGGGCGTCGGCCCCGAAGATGCCTACGCGGAATACGAGATCAGCTCTCAGATCGAGCAGGCGATCAATGACTTCGGTGATCACCTCGACGAGCCCCGCGCTCGGGCCATCTGGCAGGAGCGCATGATCGTCGACGACCGCAAGACCCTCAAAGAGCTGGGCAAGGATTGGGATGTCTCCAAAGAGCGCATCCGCCAGGTCGAGGTCGAGATTCGAGAGGAGTTCAGGCAATTCCTGCTCGACCGCGTCGGCGACGACGTCAAGATCTCGTGGCTCGAGCCCTCCTGAGCCACGGCGTCCACAAATAGACACAAGCCCAAACCGTCTGATGCGGTTTGTCGAAACGGCCAGCGCCCCGTCGACCCTCGAGTGGTCGACGGGGCGCTGGCCGTTTCTTGGGGGGCTCCATCCCGTCGGGGGGTCGACCTGAGCGCAAGCCTCCTTAGATTTGGCAGTGTTGCGTCATCTAAGCCACTGCTGTGCGGGCGAGTGGCCGAGGCAATCAACCGAACAGGCTCCTGGAGGCGTTATGAGTGAATCGGCCCGAGCAAACCAAGACCGGAGTCCCTTTGATTACGACTGGCGATCGGTGGTTCTGGCCGGGGTGATCGCCGGGCTGGTCTTCCTGATCATCGAGATGGCCCTGGTGCCGCTATTGGGCGCCAGCATCTGGGGGCCACCTCGGATGATGGCCGCCATCGTCATGGGCCCGCAGGTCCTGCCGCCGCCGGCGACCTTCGACCTGGCGATCTTCGCGGTCGCCATGATCGTTCATTTCTCGCTGTCGATTATCTATACGGCGCTGTTGGGGCTGTTCTTGCGGCGCCAACATGTGGCAGTGGCGGGGCTTATCGGCGCCGGGTTCGGCCTGCTATTATATC
>JBKGZI010000433.1:0-4906 GCA_046545675.1 Persicimonas sp. | reverse complement strand
ACTAGCACCGGTATCTTGCCAGTCAAGCGGTGAACCCGTCGAGGAGTGTTCGCGTCAGGTTTGATCAGTGGGTGCCGGCGCGCTAGCCGGGCCGGTGGGAGGGCGCGCTGCGTGCCGCGAAGGAGGGGGAGGTGGGGCCAGCCTGGCTAGCTGCCAGGCTGTGCGTCCATGGGGACAAGCCCCATGGGGCGCTAACTGCGAAAAAGACCCGCACCTCACTGATTGAGCAACCCTGCGCCGAGTTGCAGCCCTCCTACCTGCATGTTATAGACCAAACCTTACTCGCAGCGACTAGTGCAGGGATCTGTCATGCTCCGGAGCCATCTGCGATGAAAGTCTGTCCGCAGTGCAAAAAACGCTTCCCCGACAACGCCTCGGTGTGTCCCCATGATGGCACCCAGCTGCGTCCAGCAGGCGCCTCCCAATCCAGGCCCTCTCCACCGCGCCCCAACCAGCCGCCCCCCAACAAGGACGATTTGGTCGGACGCACGTTCTTCGGCGAGTATACGATCACCAAGAAGCTGGGCGCCGGCGGCATGGGCGCGGTCTACCTGGCCCGCCAAAACGCCATCGACCAGAACGTCGCCCTCAAGGTGCTCCACGCCCGCGCCGCCGAGAGCAACGAGATCGTCCAACGCTTCCACCGCGAGGCGAAGGTCATCAGTATGCTCAGCCACCCGAATATCGTTCGGGTGTTCATCTTTGGGCGCACCGAGGACGACCTGCTTTACCTGGTCATGGAGTATGTCCAGGGCCGTGAGCTGCGCCACAGTCTCGACCAGCACGGCACCCTCGACGAGCTGCTGGCGATCAAGATCATGAAGCAGACCTGCAGCGCGCTGGCCGAGGCCCACGACCTGGGGATTATCCACCGCGACTTGAAGCCCGACAATATCCTGCTGACCAAGTTTCGCGGCGAGCAGAACTTCGTCAAAATCCTGGACTTCGGCATCGCCAAGCTCAACGAGCCCGAGGGCGGCCAGCCCCAGCAAAAGCTGACCCAGGCGGGCATCGTCTACGGCACGCCCGAGTATCTATCGCCCGAGCAGGCCCAGGCCATCGATCTGGACCACCGCACCGACATCTACAGCCTGGGCTGCATCCTCTACGAGTTGATGACCGGCCGGGTGCCGTTTACCGACAAAAACCCGGTCCAAATTCTGACCAAACACGTCTTCGAAGATCCGCCCAAGCCCAGCAAGGTCGGCCCGGTGGCGCCGACGATGGAAGCGCTGATCATGAAGGCCATCGCCAAAGATCCCGACGATCGCTTCGACGACGCCATGGCGATGTTCGAGGCGCTGGTCGGCCGCGAGCGCGAGATCTTGGCCGAACGCCAACTCGACACCCGCGACACTTATTTCCCGGGCAGCGAGCTCACCGGCATGCACCAGGTGAGCAAGCTGACCGAGCACCTCGAAGAGCAAAAGAAGCAGCACGCCTCGGTCCAACCGGCCGAGCTGCAGGCCGATGGTGGCTCGGCGCGCGGCTCGTCGCGTGATCTGAGCACCGCCTCGACGATGGCGATGGACACTGGCAAGGCCCAATCGGTCATGCAGGCTAACCGGCAGCCCGCCCAACAGCCGCAGCACGCACAGAATATGCAGATGGCCGGCTCGGCTCCCAAACCCGCTCAGAGCAACGACTCGAACCGAAAGCTCATCATCATCGCCATCGGCGCGATGGTGTTCATTTTGCTGGTGCTGTTGGGCCTGATCGCGATTTTGATGTTCACGAATTAAGCCCCGCCCGGGCGCCCGAGTGCAGACGAGCAGCTCGTTGCAGTTCCTGGACCCCTGGACCCCTGGACCCCTGAACCCTGCTATTAAGCTGTTCCTGGACCCCCGGACCCCTGGACCCCCGGACCCCCGAACCCCCGGACCCCTGATCATGCTGTTCGAGCTGCATAACGTTCAAAAAATGTACGGCAACTTCGAGGCGCTCGAGGGCATCACGCTGAGCGTCGAGGAGGGAAGCGTGGGACTCCTGGGGCCGAACGGCGCCGGGAAGTCGACGCTGATCAAGGTGCTTCTCGGGCTGCTCGAGATGTCTCGGGGCAGCGCGTCGGTGCTCGGCTACCGGCTGCCCGACGACACCCACCGCATCCGCCAGGCGATCGGGTATATGCCCGAGAACGACTGCTACCTGCCCTATATGACCGCGGTGCGCTACGTCAGCCTGATGGGTGAGCTGACCGGGATGCCCAAGTCCGAGGCGTTTAGCCGCGCCCACGAGGCGCTGTATTATGTGGGCCTCGGTGAGGCGCGCTACCGCAAGCTCAGCGGCTTTTCGACCGGCATGAAGCAGCGCGTCAAGCTCGCCCAGGCGCTGGTCCACGGCCCGAAGCTGGTCTTCTTGGACGAGCCGACCAACGGCCTCGACCCGACCGGCCGCGACGAGATGCTCGACCTGATCGACGACGTCAAAGCACGCGGGGTGAGCATCGTCTTATCGAGCCACATTCTGTACGACGTCGAGCGGGTATGCAGCTCGGTGATCATGCTCAACCAGGGCCAATTGGTCCACCACGGGCCGATCGCCGAGCTGACCTCCGGCGACACCGAGCGGGTCGTCGACGTGCAGACCAAAAACCAGGACGAGCAGCTGCGCGAAGCGCTGATCAGCCGCGGCTTCGACGCCTCCCGCGAGGGCTTCCGGCTGAAGGTGCGCATGGAGCCCGACGACGATCCGCGCAAGATCCTCGACGTCGCCGTCGAGGAGGGCATCCAGATCCGCCACTTCATGCCAGGTGAGTTGACGCTGGAAAAAGCCTTCTTGGGCCTTTTAAGTGAGCACGAACATGAAGAGACCAGTATGTAGAAGTTATTAGTTCTTGGTTCTTGGCACTGATTGTCGAGGAGTTGTGCTAGTTTGTAATATCAGTACAAAAGGCTCAGATGCTGCCAACAAGCCGCCACACCTCAACCACCAACACCAAGAACCAAGAACCAAGAACCAAAACGAGAGAGCAGCCCACCCGCGGCAGCCACATCGTAGACGAAAGTCCCCATACCCAACGTTCTAGCTAATCCATGGCCATACACGAACAGAATTACGTCAGCTACGACGGGCCGCTCCGAGAGGGCCACGGCTGGTGGGTCTTTGCGCGCACGACCATCGGGCTGGCGAAGAGCCTCAAGCGCACCTGGATCTTGACGATCCTGTTGTGGATACCAGTCCTGATCACCCTGGGGCTGGTCTTCTTCGAATACGGGATGCGCGACCAGCTCCCCGGGGAGCTGATGGGCAGCGCCAGCGCGCCCGGGGCGACCGGGGTCATCTATTTTCTGCAGGTGCAGTTCTATTCGGCCGCCCTGCTGATGATGGCCAGCGGCTGCGGCACGATCTCCGAGGACCTGCGCTATCGGACCTTCCAGCTTTATTTCTCCAGGCCGGTGGAGCGCTGGGAGTATGTCTTCGGCAAATTTCTGGGGCTGTTTCTGATCTGCTCGGTGGTCACGGTGATCCCCGCGCTGCTCATCGGAGGGCTGCGGGCGGCCTATTTCGCGCGCACCGACCTCGCCGGCGCCGTGATCGGCCAGACGGCGACGGCGCTGGCCTTGTCGGTGTCGATGACGGTGGTGATCAGCAGCGTGGTGCTCGGGCTGAGCAGCCTGACGCGCAAGACCGGCTACGCGGTGCTGGGCTGGATCGGGGTGGTCATCGTGCCGCTGATCATCACGTTTATCGTCTCCATCGCCTCGTCGGGCGCCGAGACCGCCCAATTGTGGAATCTACCCGGCAACTTCCTTTTGGTCAGCGAGCACCTGATAGCCGAGGAGGCGCCCGAGGTGGCCGTATTCTGGCCGCTGCTCATCCTCAGCACGGTCACCGGCGCCGCGCTGTACACGTTGCGCCACCGAATCAACAAGCTCGAGGGGATCGCATGAGCAGCACCGAGACAGCGACACGCACGGTAGACAAGGCCGCCGATCGCGAGATCCCACATGTGGGCGCACGACCGGCGATCATCTCAGTCCGGCGCATTTCTCTGTGGTACGGCCAGGTCATCGGCATCAACGATATCTCCCTGGATATCGGCCCGGGCGTCACCGGCCTGCTGGGCCCGAACGGCGCCGGCAAATCGACCCTGCTCAAGGTGTTGAGCGGCCAGCTTCGCCCGTCGACGGGCGCCGCGCGCATGTTCGGCGAGCCGATCTGGAATAACCCCGCGCTATTTTCGCGGGTGGGATTGGTGCCCGAGCAGGACGCGTTTTATGAGGATATGACCGGCCGCCAATTCGTCACCTACCTGACCCGGCTGCAGGGCTATGCGCCGGCCGAGGCCGAAGAGTTGGCCGACGAGACCATCGAGGTGGTCGGGCTGAGCGACTCCAAGAACCGACTGATCGGCGAGTACTCCAAGGGCATGCGCCAGCGCATCAAGCTCGCCCAGGCGCTGTCCCACGACCCCGACGTGCTCTTTTTGGACGAGCCTCTGACCGGCACCGACCCGGTCGGCCGCCACAAGATGATCGATCTCGTCAAGCAATTGGGCGACGAGGGAAAGACCATCATCGTGTCGAGCCACGTGCTCCACGAGGTCGAGCAGATGACCCGCGACATCCTGCTGATCAATAAAGGCCGGGTGCTCGCCGAGGGCAATATCTACAAGATCCGCGAGCTCATCGACGAGCACCCGCACACGATCTTCGTCGACTGCGACCAGCCGCGCCGCTTCGGCGCCCTGCTGGCCGAATTCGACGACGTGGTGCGCATCGAATTCGAAGACGGCGGCTTCCGCGTCGCCACGCGCAACCCCGACGCCTGCTACGAGCGCATCCCGCGGCTGGCTCTGGAAAACGACATCGAGCTACGCGGGTTTATGTCCCCGGACAACAACCTCATGTCCGACAGCGTCGGCTGTATCACCGACGCGCTCGACGTGCTCACGCTCAGCTCCTGG
>JBKGZI010000432.1:0-4939 GCA_046545675.1 Persicimonas sp. | reverse complement strand
CGGGGTGGCCTTCCACCACTACGGGCCCGATAGCTACCGCAATATGAAGCCGTAAAGCCACTACGGCTCCACCGTCTTCTGCCGGCGCTCCCTCTCAGTGAGGGGGCGCCGGTTTTTGGGTTCTTGCAGCACCGTTTCGGCGATGACTTTGGCGATGAGCGTGGCGGCGAGATGTTTTCGACGCCCCGATTGCACCTAGCTTTAGAGACGGTCTCCCCCACCCACAGCGGAGGATCAGGCGTATGGGGATCGATGAACCCCGTCTCGACAGACACGACGAAGGGATCCCAAAGAGCGACGAGCCGAAGTTCTCGCAGTTTATGCGTCGCGCAGCCGCCGTCGTCGCGCTGGTCCTGGCCAGCGTGCTCCTCGTGCTCCTCGTCTGGCGGACGATTGATATCCTACTGGTGTTGTTTTTGGGCCTACTCTTTTCGGTATTTCTGAGAGGACCCACCAACTACCTCGCCCGGCATACCCAGATGTCTCACGGCATCGCACTCATTGCGGTGTCGAGCGTCTTGGTGGTCGTCTTTGGAGGGCTGGGCTGGTTGCTGGCGCCGTCGATCGCCGAGCAGGCCGGCGAGCTGCGTGAGGTTATCCCCCGAGCCGTCGAGGAGCTCCAGCAATGGGCCGAAAGCAGCGAGATTGGCCGTCGCTTGATGGCCGAGGTGGATAACGGCGAAATGCTGCCGAGCACGGCTGCCCTCGAACAACTCGGCGGCGCGTTCAGCAGCGTGGCCACGCTGATCACCCACGCGCTATTCGCACTCTTCGTGGGGGCATACGTGGCCATCGATCCGGCCACCTATAAGCGCGGCATCGTCTGGTTGGTGCCGTCGCACTACCGCACGCGAACCGAAGAGGTCCTCGACGTCGTGTCCCATCAACTCGGGTGGTGGCTGATCGGTCGGATGCTTTCGATGCTCGCCGTCGGGGTGCTCACGACCCTCGGCCTGTGGTTGCTGGACATACCGTTGGCGCTGACGATCGGGTTGATCAGCGGATTGGTGTCGTTCGTTCCAATCATCGGACCGGTCGTCTCGGTGGTGCCTGCCGCGCTTCTGGCGCTGTTGGTCAGCCCCATGCACGTGCTCTACGTCGGCGCGCTGTATCTGGGCGTCCAGGGGCTCGACAACTACCTGGTCACCCCGATCGTCCAGCACCGCGTCGTCTCCCTGCCCCACGCGCTGACGCTGATCGCCGAGGTGGTCGCCGGGCTGCTCTTGGGCTTGATCGGCGTCATCGTCGCCACGCCGCTGGCGGTCGTGCTCATCGCGCTCATCAATATGATCTATGTCGAGGATGTGCTCGGCGACAGGACCTCGTTTACCGACAAAATCCCCGGCACCGAGCCCGCTGACCCACAGCACGGCCGGCAGCGGAGCGAACGAATGGGTCCGGGCGCCGAGCCCGCCTGAGGGGAGACGATCAGCGCGAGACGATCAGCGCGAGACCGTCAACGCGGCAGCCTGCCGAGCACTTTTCGAAGCTGGCCGACGTCGAGGGGCTTGGGCAGATACTCGTCGACCCCGGAGGCGAGGATCTTCTCGCGCTCCTCTTGTCTCGTCTGAGCGGTCAACGCGATAATCGGCGTGCGCCGGGCGCCGTCGAGGCGGCGCTCCTTTTGGCGAATATGCTCGGTCGCGTCCAACCCGCTCATCTTGGGAAGCTGGATATCCATGAGCACGACGTCAAACGCACCGGGCTCGAATGCCTCGACGGCCTTCTCACCGTCCTCGGCGATTGAAATATCGTGGCCCTGGTGGCCGAGCAGGCGCATGACCAGCCGGCGATTGAGCTCGGAGTCCTCGACCAGCAACACCCGCATCGGCGCGACCTCGTCATCTCTCGAGCCTGCGACATGCTCGACGTCACCGTCACCTGGCACCCCCAGCTCGACGGTAAAATAAATGGTGCTCCCCCGGCCAATCTGGGTCTCCAACCAGATCTTGCCGCGCATCTGCTCGACGAGTCGTTGAGCGACGGCGAGCCCCAGACCCATGCCACCAAATTGGCGAGACAGGGGCTGCTCGACGCGTGTGAATGCCTCGAAGATCTCCTCGCGCATCTCCTCGGGCACCCCGATCCCGGTGTCGCAGACCGCGAATCGCACACAGACATGCTCGTCGCCAACCGACACTCGGCTAACCTCGACCTCGATACGGCCCTCGTCGGTGAACTTGACCGCGTTCTCTACGACGCGGTCGATCACCTCCCGAAGGCCCACCGGATCACCGACCACTGAATCGGGCAGCTCCTCGTCGAGCTTCAACTCGAATCCGAGCCCTTTGCTTTCTGCCTCACGTTGATACGGCTGGCAGGTCGCCTCGACGAGCTGGGCCAGCGAAAAGGAATGCGAACGCTCAGCCCCCGTCACATCAACACGAGAGACCTCGAGCGCCCGATCGACCATCTCCAAGAGACGTCGCGCCGACTCCTCGACCGTTTCGAGATACTCACGTTGCTCCTCATCGAGTTCCGTGCGCGCCAGCAAAGACGTGAAGCCAATGACCGCATTGAGCGGGGTTCGCAGATCATGGCTCAGATGGGCGAGCAGCTCGCTCTTTGCGTTGCTGGCACGCTCGGCGGTGTGCTTCGCCTCCTGCAGCTCCGTCTGGTACCGCTCGAGGTCCTCGGTCTTGGCGGAAAGCTGCTCGTTGGCCAGCTCGAGCTCCCGGGTGCGCTCCTCGACCACTTGGCTCGCCGTCCGACTTCGTTTGGCCAGCGTGACCAAAAAACCAACCACCAGCACAGTCAATGCCAGCCCACCAGCCAAGACCTGCTGTGGTCGAGTGCGTGTGCGCTGTGAGAGATAGCTGGCGGTGGGATGCCCCAGGAGCTGCCAGGTTCGGCCGGCGACCCCAAAGTCGCGCTCGACACGATATTGCGAGGCAACTTGCCGCTCGGCGTGCCTTTCCAGCAGGGTGTCGATCTGCGCGCCGGATTCGACGGTGGGATAGAGCAGCTTGGGCGAATCGCCGCTAACATCGACCAAGTAGAGACGCGCGCCAGCGGCCTCACCGTCGCGCAGCACCTCGCGCACGAGCTCCTCTAAGGGGGCGCTGACCGCGACAAAGCCTTTCAATCGCTCGCGCCGATCATCGATCGCAGCGGGAGGCCTCGGCCCATCGTAGACCGGTGAAAACACGAATAAGTGCGGGGCCTGGACGGCCTCGCCGGGCAGGTCCAGCGCCGAGGTCATAACCGGCTGGGCGCGATCGCGCGCCGCCTCCAGCGCCTCACGCGCCATAGACACCGAGCCCCAGTCAAAACCGTGAGCGATCTCGGTGGGCGCGCGCGCCTCCAGATAGGCGATCGGAAAGTACTCGTCACGATCTTGCGCCTCGACGAGGGTTCCGTCATCGAGAAATTCGAGGATCTGGTATTCGTGCCTGATATTCTCGCGGGCGTCTTCGACGTAGCCCTGGCGATCTTGTGCGCGAACCCGAGGAATCCACTGCACGGTGTGAGCGATGTCGCCCTGGTTTAGAAAGCTCTGTGCGAACGCAGCGAACTCGTCGGAGTGAATGCGCACCGACCCGACATAATAGGCGTTGAGGGCGTCGACTGTCGCGATCAGCCGAGTGGCCCGCTGTCCGATGGCGGACACATGGGTTTGTGTGTCCTCGGAGAATTGGGTTTCGGTAAGGGTATGTTGATTCTCGCGCAGCCAATACCAGGCGAAGAGAGTCGCCGCGAGGCACGCCGTACCCAACACGCAGGGGGCATACCAACTATAAAAAAAGCGCGCTGAGAGCCGACGCAGGCGGCCTCTTGGCTCCGAACCGGTCTCGGTTGGGGTGGTCGGGCTCTTCACATTGGCAGCTCGGCAGAGGCGGGACGAACTCATACCCGAAATCAGCTAGAGGGCTGGAAAAGACCTGTTTCGAGCAGGGAAGCCAGCCCCTTACAATCCCCGAACAAACCTAGCCACTTGTCGGCGACAGGCAACGCATCCCGTCGGGGGGCGAAACGCTCGCGCGGCAAGAGACTCTGTCGACACCACACAACCACAACACGCCCGGGATGAAACGCGCCGACTCGTCGGTTCGATCCACCAAGCCCTCCGAGCATGCGTGGAGGATCGTTATCTGAGGCCAATCGAGCGCGAGGAATCCTATGAGATATATCGCTGCGACCGTCTTCATCGCCCTGCTCGTCTTGCCGGCTGCTGCTGCCTCCCAGAGCAGGGCTGACGAGGATGTGCCCGATCTGGAGGGGGTCTGGGTGCAAAAGTTGGTCACCACGTCGATCTCCGACGCCCCTTTGATCGGCGAGGTGACCTCACGGACCACCACCTTCCAGAAAATGCGCATCACCCAAGCGGGCACGAAGCTCGTGCTCACCGAGCAGGCCTGTGACGTCCAGATCACCAGCGACCAAGGCGCCGTCAAGACGCATGTACCGGACCCCTTCGTCGAGCATATGAATGTCGTCGAGCGCCCTGGCGAGCTCAGAAAGCGCGACAGCGGCTATTATCTCTACGCCCCCAAAAAGACCAAGCACTTCGGCGTCCGCCCGCTAGACGACGGTGAGGAAGTGCCCACCAGCAAGAACGATCCGCGCGTATTCGACCAGGACAAAGACGGCCACCCCGGCATGACGATTCGGCTCAGCGGGCTGTTGAGCGGTGAGCTCTACATGGCCCAACAAAGCTGGGACCAGCTGTGGGGCAAAGTGCTGACGAACGGCCAGATCGCCGGGCCGGTCAAGTGGCAGACCGATCAGAAAGTGCTCGAGCGTAAAGGGCGTATCGTCGGAGAGATGTCCAGCAGCACGCCGCACCCCGACCCCGACCAGAGCTACTTCCGCATGGTGCGCGTCGACGCAAACACCACTTGCGACGAGATCGCCGACAAGGGCAACTCGTTGTTCTGATCCCAAAGAGTGTGTTCATCAGCCGTGGGTTGGCGATGAACTCCCTCTCCACCCGTAGCGA
>JBKGZI010000431.1:0-4950 GCA_046545675.1 Persicimonas sp. | reverse complement strand
CAGGGTGGTTTCTTGGTTTGTGCCAGCTGAGCCTCGTCGTCACCCCCAACCCAAAACCCCAAACCCAAAACCCAAAACCCCAACATGACTAAGAATTGACGCGTTGACACGGAACGCCGCCCCTCCGTACCATCTGCGGGCCATGACGAAGCGTCCTCTCAGCGCGCGCACCCGGAGTTCCCTTGCAGCATTGGTCTGATATTCGCGGACAAACTCGCCCGCTCGACATCCTCAAAAGAGCGCTGGACACCGGCCGGGTCCACCACGCCTATCTGTTTACCGGACTCAAAGGAGTCGGGAAGTTTCTGACCGCCAAGACCTTCACTGCCATCGTCAACTGCACCGAGCGCCCCGAGGGCGAATTTCGCGAGGCCTGCGGCGAGTGCAGCAGTTGCCGCAAGATCGAGGGGCGCCAGCACCCCGACGTCCACTTCGTCGAGCCCACCGGCGAGAAGCTCAAACTCATCAAGATCGCCCAGATCCGCGAGATCGAGAAGGCCTCCCACCGCTCGCCCTACGAGGGCCGCTTTCGCATCGTGCTCATCGACGAGGCCCATACGATGACCGAACCGGCGGCAAACGCGCTGCTCAAGACCCTCGAGGAGCCGTCGGCGCGCATGCGCCTGATCCTGGTGACCGACCAGCCCCACGGACTGCTCGATACGATCATCTCGCGCTGTCAGGTGCTCCGCTTCGGAGCGCTGGAGATCGAGATGGTCGTCGAGCTGCTCGAGCAGATTCTCGACGAGCGCGAAGAGGAGCTCGACGAGCCGTTCACCGCCGAAGAACTCGGCGTGGCGGCCCGCTACGGCGAGGGCAGCGTCGGCCGCTCTCTCGCCGTGCTCGATTCGGGCATGCTCGAGGCGCGCGAGGAGTTTTTGACCAGCGCGATCAACCTGCCCGCCGGCGAGGCCGTCCCGCTTTTGAATCTGGCCGAATCACTGAGCAAGGACCGCCGCGAGCTGGAGAAGCGTCTGGACGTCTTAAAGCTCTTCTTTCGCGACGTCATGCTGTATCTTACCTGTCGAGACGAAGACCGGCTGGTCAATATCGACCTGGTCGAGCTGATCGCCGACTATGCCGAGCGTGTCTCGCTCGACGACGCCCTGGAGATGATCGACGAGGTGCGCGAAGCCCAGCGCCTGATGATGCGAAACGTCAACAGCCAGCTCATCACCGAGGAGCTGTTGGGCTCGTTTCGCAGCCGCGCCCCCAGTAGGTGAGCGACGAGTCGGTGAACTTCGCCCAGACGCGCCCTCGCTCCCACGTAGATAGCTCGAGTACATATGACCACCTCCGCTCAAGACAGCTCCAGCCAGCGCGACCACCCGCAGCAGCCCTTCGGCGGCCGGAAGCGGCTCTATAACGTCGTGCAGGCCAAGCTGCGCATCAACTTCATCAAGCACGACTTCGACGCCCGCGAGCTGCAGCTTCGGCCGGGCGACCAGGTCATCGTCGAGACCGAGCGCGGCCCGGCTATCGCCGAGGTCACCGGCCACGTCCAGCGAAAGCTGCTGGCCACCGACAGTATCCAGCGGGTGCTCAGGCGCGCCAGCGACAACGACATCAACCACGCCGATCGCAATGAGCAGCGCGAGCGCGACGCCTACCGGTTCTGTCTGGAGCGCATCCGGACCAGAAATATGCCGATGAAGCTCATCCGCGCCCAATATATGCACGACGGCTCGAAGATCGTCTTCTACTTCAGCGCCGACGGCCGTATCGACTTTCGCGACCTGGTCAAAGACCTCGCCCACAAATTCCGCACCCGCATCGAGATGCACCAGATCGGCGTGCGCGACGGCGCCCGCATGCTCGGCGGCATCGGCCCGTGCGGCCGCGAGCTATGCTGCAGCACCTTCCTCGAGGATTTTTCGCCGGTCTCCATCCGCATGGCCAAGGCCCAGGGGCTCACACTCAACCCCTCCAAGGTCTCGGGCATGTGCGGCCGGCTGATGTGTTGTTTGGTCTACGAGCAGAGGATGTACAAACGCATCAAGCGCTCGCTGCCGCGCGCCGGCCAACACGCACGCACCGCCCAGGGCATCGGCGAGATCATCGACCTGGACGTGGTCAACCGCAAGGTGACCATCCGGCTGCGCGACCAAAATCGCTCCACCCTGCCCGTCGCCGAGATCGAGATCATCGACGCCAACAAGCTCGACGAGACCGTCGACTCGGCCCCCGACGACCGCGCCGACAAATACCTGTGGAGCGACGCCAACCGCGGCACCGTCGAATTCGTCGGCATGGGCGAGCTCGCCGCCGACGGCGGCCAACCCCAAAAGCGCCGCAAACGCGGCTCGCGCCGGCGGCACGGCTCGAAGAACCCGAAAGACTAGGCCTGGTGCCGTTCCGCCCAAACGGTCATTCGGGCGCATACCCAAACCGTAATTGGGTCCTCGCATCCATATTTTGCAAAAACATTATTGAGAGTTGCCCAACCTTGCGATACAGCGTGTTCGCGACGCGGTCGGGCCACAAACAAAGAACTTGGGGATGCGGAGCCCAAATGGGCTTCTCAAGGTGGTCAGATGTCATCGCTACAGGCGCACTGATCGCTGATTCAGGCATCCCCAGTCGCCGCAGGCCCGAAGTGGTGTATTACTTGTTTCCGGAGTTTAGATATGTTTCGATTGTCGGCAAGCGACGACGCCTGTTCCGTCAGGTCACCCGCCCGATTACGTGGGTTGGCCGTGCTCGTATTCCTCATCTCGCTGGGAATGCCCTCCTGGGCGTTCGCTCAAAAGAGGGTGGCGGTCTACGCCGCCGATGACGCCACGAACTACAATGACGTCAAGGCGAAGCTGGACGCATCCGGTAAGTTCGACGTGGTCGACACGTACTCGGCCAACTCATGGACGCCCACGCTGGCAGATCTGAACCAGTATGACGCTGTGCTCGTCTATTCGTGGAATACCACCTTCAACAATCCGACGGCGCTGGGTGACGTGCTGGCCGACTATGTCGACGCTGGAGGCGGCGTGGTCGCTTCGACCTACTCGGCCGGCAACGACCCCAACTACCCAGACACCGCGATCGAGGGTCGGTTTGTGTCCGCCGACTACATTGCGGCGAGCGGCGGCGAGGATATCTACGCCGGCAACCTCACGATGGTGGCGGACCTCGCCTCTCATCCGATCTTGGCCGGGGCCTCGAGCTTCAACAATGGAAGCTATGGCGGGCACACCGGGTCGGTGACGCTGAATCCGGGAGCGGTCCAGGTCGCTCACCTCTCCAGCGGCGAGCCGCTGGTCGTGGTCAAGGATACGCTGCCCGGACGCACGGTCATGCTCAACTACCTGCCGTTTTCGACGGACGCCGACTCTTCCTATGGCTGGGACGCGACCACCGACGGCGACGTGTTGCTGGCGAACGCGCTGGATTGGGCGATCAACACCGCCCCCGAGTTCACGTCCACCGCCATCACCGCGGCGACCGAAGACCAGAACTATAGTTATACAATTACGACCACCGACGCCGACGCCAACGACACCCGCACGATCGCGGCGACGACCGCGCCGGGATGGCTGACGCTGACGGACAACGGCGACGGCACCGCCACGCTGGCGGGAACGCCCACCAACGCCGATGTCGGCGATCACGACGTCGAGCTGACCGTGACCGATGCGGCGGGCGCCAGCGACACCCAGGCATTCACCGTGGCGGTGTCCAACGTCAATGATGCGCCGACGTTCACCTCGACGCCGGTGGACACGGCCACCCAGGACCAGGCCTACTCCTATGCGGTGACCAGCGAAGATGTCGACGCCAACGACACCCGCACGATCGCGGCGACGACTGCGCCGGGATGGCTGGCGCTGACCGACAACGGCGACGGCACCGCCTCGCTGGAAGGAACCCCCACCAACGCCGATGTCGGCGATCATAGCGTCGAGCTGACCGTGACCGATGCGGCAGGCGACAGCGACACCCAGGCGTTCACCGTGACGGTCGCAGACGTCAACGACGCGCCGACATTCGTCGACCCGACTCCTGCCGATGCGACGACGCTGACAGCCATGGAGGCCCAGGAGTTGGCCTTCACCCTGGCTGGCGAAGACATCGACGCAGGCGCGACGCTGACCTACGAGGTCGATCCGGTTCCGGCAGGAGCCAACTTCGATACGACCACCGGCGCCTTTAGCTGGACGCCGCAGTGGAGTGACGCGGGCACCTACACCCTCGACTTGAGCGTGACCGACGGCTCGCTGAGCGACACTCGCCAGATCACCGTCGAGGTCAGCTTCATCGACGCCGATGCCGACGAGGTTCCCGATACCTGGGAGACCGACAACGGCCTCGATCCCACCACGCCTGACAGCGACGGCGATGGCATCGCCGACCTCGACGAGATCGGGGACGACTACGATGCCCCGACCGACACCGACGGCGACGGCACCATTGACGCACTCGACGAGGACTCCGACAACGATGGTGTGCCCGACGCCGATGAGGCCGGAGACGACGATCTGGCGACGCCGCCGGTGGACACCGACGGCGACGGCGTGGCCGACTTCCGTCAGGTCGACTCCGACGGCGACGGGGTCGACGACGGCCAGGACAACTGCCGCACCACCGAGAACGCCGATCAGGCCAACCTCGACGGAGACGAGTTCGGCGATGCCTGCGACGACGATATCGACGGTGACGGCATTGCCAACGATGTCGAAGAAGACATCGGCCTCGATCCGACGCTCGCCGACTCAGATTCCGACGGCATCAGCGATGGCGACGAGGTCGGCGACGACCCGCAAAACCCGGTCGACACCGACGGCGACGGCACCATCGACGCGCTCGACGAGGACTCCGATGACGACGGTGTGCTCGACGCCGACGAGGCCGGGGACGACGATCTGGCGACGCCGCCGGTGGACACCGACGATGACGGCGTAGCCGACTTCCGTCAGGTCGACTCCGACGGCGACGGGGTCGACGACGGCCAGGACA
>JBKGZI010000430.1:0-4977 GCA_046545675.1 Persicimonas sp. | reverse complement strand
GTGGCGAGACGCGACGTGGTCGGTTTGTGGGACGGGCGCGCAGCCCAAAACGGCCTGGCACTGAACCTTCTACTCCAATAAGAAGTCGGCTTGCTCGCCCGATAGGTTCAGGTTGCGGATATATAGCAGGTTCTGAGACGGGTCGGGGATGATCAGGAAGCGGCCGGCGGGGATGCCCTGGGTGACGACCACCTCGGTCGGCAGCAGGGTCGTGGTGCGGAAGCGGTCCGCCTGGAAGGCGCGCTGGACGCCGAATCGGTAGGCCAGCTCGTCGTCGGCGCTGCGCACCGGCTCGATCGGCTCGCCGTCTTCGGCTGCGCCCGGATACAGGAAAAAGCTCAGGTAGGGACCCTCGAAGAGCTCGCCGGTCTCTACGCGTGAGCCCACGCGCGGGTGCTCGGCGCCGAAGCGCGGCTGGCAGGTGCCCAGCACGCTCTTGCGTTGGCTGACGAAGCCGGTGCGGTCGCCGACCACCGTCCACTCGTCGTCGGCGCGGATCTCGATGCGCAGCCCCTGCGCGAAGCACTCGCGGGAAGGAAGCTCGTCGGCAAACGCCGGCTGATCTTCGGCATCGCCGTCTGCTTCGATGACCGACAGGACCAGCTCTCGCGGCCGGACCTCGTCGATCGTCCAGGTGCGCAGCGCCTGTCCGCGCTCCTCGTCGACAAAACCCTCACATTGCTCGGGCACGTCGCCGTCGGTGCCCACCGGCTCCGAGCGGATCGTGAGGCGGTCGCCGGCTTCGACCCCGGCTGCGCACATATCGAGGCCGGCGACCGAGACAACGCCCGGCTCGTCGGCCGAGACGACCGCGTCGCTGCGGCGCGTATCCGGAAGGACGCCCTCATAGGTGACCGTCCAGCTCTCGTCGACGACCGCTTGATCGTCGATGGTCATCAAATTCTGAGCGGCGACCTCGAAGGGGTCCAGCGACACGTCCAGCGCGTCCTGCTCGTCGGCGTCGATCTGCTCGCCGGAGGCCAGGCGCGCGGTGCTCTGTTCGATGAGCGAGGCCCGGTCGAATCGTCCCGCGAGGATATCTGCGACGATGTCTTCTTCGGAGTCCTGCCCCGCCGTGGTGGCGTCGATCGGCTGGGGCCGAAGCGGCGAGGTGCAACTGGTGTCTGCGCCGCCGCCGGCCCGGTCGCGAAGCGCATCGACCAGGGGCGTGGGGGTGTCGCAGCTTCCGAGGCCGCGAAGTCGGCTCTGGGTTCTGAGCGCGTCTTGAACCTCGAACTCCGGGTTGAAGGCGAGTCGTACGTCTTCGCCCTCGGTGACTCGATTGCCAAAGCATGCCTCGCGCGTCGCTTCGAAGTCGGCGCAGACGGACGCCGCGCAATTCAGGCCGCTCAAGCCCTGCGCGCGGCAATCCAGGCAGTCGTCGAGCTGAGTGCAGGCCTGGGCGTCGTAGTCGATCGGGAAGTCGGGAACGGTCACGCAGCGATTCTCCGGCGAGTCCATCAGCGCCTGGGAGCCGAAGAAGAACTCGTCACTGTCCACGATGCCGGTGTCGTCGGCGTCGACCTCACAGTAGGTGCTCATCGCATTGATATTGTAGGCGTAGCCGTCGTCGGAGGCGACGAACGCCCCGTAGGAATAGCGCACGATGGCGTGCAGGCATTGGTCGTCGTCGCAGACATCCGGGCGCGGGTCACGCCAGACGACGCTGCGGTCGATGGTGCCCTCGACAGCCGTCGGCGACGGGGAGACCGCGATGCCCAATCGGTTCGAGAACGGAGTGCGGTCGCGCCCGCCGGCGTCGAAGGTGTCGATGAGCTCGAGGTGCTCGGCGTCGACCACGATGATCTGGTCGTTGGCGCGGTCGACCGCGTAGACGAAGGCGCCGAAGGGACCGACGCTCAGCGAGGTGAAGCCGGTGGGCTCCGATTCGCGCTCGGTGCGCCCGACCTCGCCGTAGCAGCCCGGGTCGGCCGGGTAGTCGATGGCGCCGTCGCCGTCGTTGTCGCGGCCGTCGTTGCAGGCGAGGTCGGGGTCTTCGGCGATCGGCTCGTCCTCGGCGCCGGCGCTGGTCAGGCAATCGGGGTCTTCGCGGTCGACTAGGCCGTCGTCGTCGTCATCGAGGCCGTTGGAGCAGTTGCCCGTGGCGCTGCGTCCGATGCCGTCGGGAGACTCGGCGCCGCGCGGCCCGTAGCACTGCGGGTCTGCTCGGTCGATCTGACCGTCGCCGTCGTCGTCGACGCCGTTGGAGCAATCGAAGGTCAGGCCGACGCGGCGCGCCTCACAGGGGGCAGCGTCGCCCTCGATGCACGCACCGCCGAGGTCGTCGAGCGCCTGCTGGGTCAGCGCGATGACCGAGGCGAAGTTGGCGTCCGAATAGGTCACCCAGGCACGCTCGCCGGCCGGTCCGACGTCGATATCGGAGACGCTTCCGGGCAGCTCGAAGGACTCGCCGTCGGCCTGAGAGGGCACCGGGTCGCAGCCGTCGGCGGGTCGGGCCGGGCTGCGATCGCCAAAGTCACATTCGACGCTCGGGTGGACCCACAGCCGCGAGGGGTTGGACAGGGCGGCGACGATCTGGCCGTCGTCGCCGTTCATTGCCGGCGATACGGCCACCTCGCGGGGGGCCGAGTCGAAGGTGATCGACTCGGGCAGCACGTCGAGCACCCACAGGTTGATGACCGATAGCGAGCGGTCGCTCTGGCTGAGCGCATAGGCGGTCGTGCCGTTGGAGACGGCGACGTCGACCGGCGTGCGGCCGACTTTGACGCCGTTGACCGCGGGGGTCGACGGGTCGAGGTCGGCCAACCGAGGATTCCGAGGCGGCGAGCCGCCCATGTCGCGGTTCATATCGACCACCGAGATCTCGTCGCTGCTCTGGTTGGCGATCAGGCCGATGGCGCCGCGCTCGCCCTCGTCGCATTCACGGATATCCGGGCGTACGGCGCCCGGGGTGGGCTCGAGGATGTCCATACACACCGGGCCCTGGGCCAGGCTGAACGAACGGGGCGTCTGGAATCCGCCCGGCGGCGTGGGCGCGGCGTCGTCGCAGCCCATCGACGGACCGAAGAGCAACCCGATCAGCCCGAGGCTGACGATCAACGAGGCGAATCGGTTCGAGCCGGTAGTCATCATCGGATCTTCTGTCATGAGCGGGCTTTGGGTCATGAGCGAAATCAGTGTCATCAGTCAACTCGGTGCGCGTGCGCTCCTGACGAGCGGCCTTCGGTGAGGCGGCCGGCGTCGGCGATTTCAATTATCGAATCTTGCTGGTGACGGTGTGATAGCGCGACAACGACGGGTTCTCCGGGTCGCGGTGCAGCGGGTTGATGTCGATCACGGCCACCGAGCCGCAGCCGGACTCGGACTCCGAGCAGTCTTCGACGGTGTTTGGGGTGTCGTCAAACAGCGTCACGAACGCGCGGCAGCGCTCCCCGGGGGTCGAGCAGCCGGAGGTCTCCGGCTCGATGGCGATCTTATAGGGGCTGGCGTCGAGCAGAATCTCGTCGATGATCGTCTCGCTGTCGAGGTCGACCACCTGGATGGACTCGTCGTTGAAGCTGGCCACATACGCCAGGCGCTGGCCCTGCGGGGTGGTGTGCAGCTTGATGTCGGTGGGGTCGTCGGGCAGCGGGATCGAGGAGACGACCTTATGGTCGGTGCCGGTGCCTTCGTCGGGGTCGCTGGGGACCAATTGGATTTTGTGGAGCGCGGCGGGAAGCTGGGTGACCGCGAAGAGCCGGTCGCCGGTCTCGTCGAATTCGAGCGCGCGGGCGTCGACCGGCAGCGGGTCGCCCTGGCCTGTGCGCGAGCGGTTCAGCGCGAAGGAGCCGCGCTGGATGATCGCCTCGACCTCACCCTGATCGTCGATGAACGGCTGGAAGATGGCCACGCCGTTGGTGTCGCGGCCGGCGACATACAGATGTTGGGTGCCCGGCCGTTGCACGATGGCGTTGCCGCCGGTGATGAGCGGCGCGGTCTGCATCGAGGCCGCCGAGAAGTCGGCGCCGGGCAAGGTGATCGAGGCTACGCGCGTCTCCGCGCGGGAGCCGTCGCGGCCGATATGAGACAGGTTGACCACGTCGACCGGCCCCGCGTCGCTGTCGACGGTGAACACCGCCAGATCAAACGGATCCCACGGCAGCTGCGCACCACCCGGCTCGTCGGGCACTCGGTCGAGCACGCAACTGGCCGGGTCGGAGGTGCGCTCGCCGTCGTCGTTGGTGCAAAAGAGCGCCGAGCCGTCGTCAGCGACGTCGAAGGCCACGACCACGTCGTCGGCTCGGGCGGTCGCATAGGCCTTGGTCGCCGCCTCGTTGAGTTGGATGGAGCTGCCGAAGGAAGGCATGAACGGCGTGGCCTCCGGTAAGAGCTCCAGGGTCTCGGCGTCGATCACGCTAACGGTGCCCCCGGAGTCGGGCCGAAACCGGGCGTCGAAGTTGCTGTTGACCACGTATAGATAGTCCCCGTTGGGGTGGAATTCGACCCCTACCGGAAAGTTGAGCTGGTCGCGCCGGGGCAGCGAGCCCTCGAAGCCATCATTGCAGCTTATCGGCACGACGAGTGCGAGGAACAATAGGGTCGTGAGCGTCAGCAGCGGTATGCGCGGTATCATGGGCAGTTCTGGCATCGGTGGATGTGGGCCGGGCAGGGCACGTTGGGTGAATTACCACCGGCGTAGGTCACAATCAAGTTGGGTTGTCCGGTAGAGTACGTGGGCAGAAGGCTCGCGCACCCATAGAATTTCGGTGGTAACCCTTAAGTACAAGCACGCAAGTCTTGTGCTTTACGAACAGTTCGAGACACTCGAACCTTTACCTTGATTCGCCACGGTTCTTGGTTCTTGGTTCTTGGTTCTTGGTAAGGCCGTCGCATTCTGAGGCAAGAACCAAGAACCAACCACCAAGAACAGGTGCGTCTGCTCGAGACGATACGAAAGGCCTGGCACGATTCGTAAACCACAAGATTTCCGTGACTGCACTTATGTGTATCCGAAGACACGTACGCTGCGTCTGATTC
>JBKGZI010000429.1:0-4992 GCA_046545675.1 Persicimonas sp. | reverse complement strand
GGAGGATCAAGGTGGGGCGTCCTCTTCTGCCCTCTCGTAGGCCACAAGCAACCACTGACAAAACCAGCCGGTCTCTGCTAGACTCGCTGGTCGATGAACGCTCCCGCCGAAAACGACTCCCGAGACACCGCCCCAACGCCCGACGAGCACTGGCGCGCGCGGCTTCGCCGCTTTTTGAAGCCGCCGAGGCGTCTGAGCTTTACGACCTCGGGCAAATACTTCGTGCTGTTGACGCTGGGCATCGGCTTCGGCGCGATCAACACCGGCAATAACCTGCTGTTTTTGCTGCTCGGGCTGATGCTGTCGCTGATCATCGCCAGCGGCATTTTGAGCGAGGCGGTGCTGCGGAGCCTGAGCGCGTCTCGCAACGCGCCGCGGCGTATCTACGCGGGCTCGGCCGCGCCGGCCAGCTTCGTGCTGGAGAACCCGTCGCGGTTTCCGTCGCTGAGCATCGAGGTCTCCGAGCGGCGGGCGACCGCCGAGACCGGCCCGCTGGCCGGCCAGGAAATCGGCCCGGAGCGCGTGCCCTGGTGGAAGTTCTGGCGATTCGGAGGCAGCAAAGACACCGAGCACGACACGCCGCTCGCAACGGCCTATACCCTTCGCATCGAGGGCGACGAGCACCACCGGCTCCCCACACGCTACGAGCTGCCGGCCCGCGGACGCTATATTTTGAGCGGCCTGAATATACTGACCCGCTTTCCCTTCGGGCTCTTCGAGAAGCGCCGCGAGTTCGACCAACCCGACCACCTGGTGGTCTACCCGGCGCCCAAGTCCGCCGAGGATTGGCTGACGACGGTGCACGCCCGCTTTGGCGACATCGCTCAGAACAGCCGCGGGACGGGCGAAGAATACTTCGGGCTGCGCGACTACCGCCCCGGCGAAGACCAGCGCATGATCCACTGGAAGAGCTCGGCGCGCCGCGGCGAGGTCGTCGTGCGCGAGACCGAGCGCCAGGAACAGCGCGCCGTGGACGTCTGCCTGGTCAATTGCACCGGTGAGCCGGCCCAACGCCGCCACCTGGTCGAGCCGGACTTCGAAGAAGGGCTGGGCCGCGTGGTCGGGCTCATCGAGGAGCTGCGCCGCCGCGGTTATCGCGTCGGCCTGCAGACCCTCGACACCCACCTGTCGGCCAGCGATCAGTCCAACCACCTCGAGCGCATGCTCAGCACGCTGGCGCTGGTCGAGCTCCGAGACGGCCACCACCGCCTGGCCGCCGCCCAGCCGGCCTCCCACACCAAAGGCGCCAAAGTCGGCCGCATCCTGGTCGGCCTGTCGGGGGCCACGGCGACGGCCGGTGCGGATTTTGACCTCATCTTACCCTTCGGTTCTTCCGGTTCCGACTCATCTAGCCGACCCGCCTCGGAGGACGCCGCATGAAGTTGGCCGTCAGAGAGCGCCTCACGAACATGCACAAGACGAGCGTCTACCTCGTCGTCGGCCTGGCCTTCGCCTGCGTGGCCGTCGGCGGCGGGGTCGGCCCATTGATGAGCGCGTTCTTCTTCGTGGGCATGCTCGTCAGTTGGTTCGTCGACCGCGCCGGGATCATCGACAAATCCTTCGCGCGCTGGTGGAACTTGCTCATCCTCGGCTTCGTCGCGGTGACCGCGCTGCAGATCCTCGTCTCCGAAGAGAGCATCATCAGCGCGGCGCTTCGCTTCGTCTTATTGCTGAGCCTGGTCAAGCTCTTCGGGCGGTTCTCCGCCCGAGACGACCTCCAACTCTACGCGCTCAGCTTTTTGCTCTTCGCCGCGGCGACGGCGGTCAACGAGGGGGTGACCTACGGCATCCTCTTCGCGCTGTACGTCTTCGCGGGTACGTTCAGCCTGGCGCTCTTCCACCTGACATGCGAATTCGACGACCGGCAGATAACCGCCACCAGCGAGCAGACGCCCTTCGACCGGCAGTATATGGCGGTACTGGGCGCTCTGAGCCTGGTCATCTTCTTGTCGAGCATGGCGATCTTCTTCGTGTTTCCGCGCGTGGGCTTGGGCTTTTTTATCTCGCAGTCGCGCGACCAGGTCGACGTGACCGGATTCTCGGAGTCGGTCGAACTGGGCTCGCACGGCGCGGTGCGTGACAACCCCCAGGTCGTCATGCGCGTCGAATTTCCCGACGGCCGCCCCGAGCGCTACCAGTCGCTGCACTGGCGCACGATGACCTTCGACCACTACGACGGAAATCGCTGGTCGCAGACCCTCGAGGAGGACAGCGAAGACCCCCTGCCCAGACAGCAAAACCGCTACCGCTTCGACAAACGATTCGACGAGACCCGCCGCGGCTTCGGCCAGCAAGACGACCCGCTCGAGCTCGACATCTACCTGGAGCCGCTCGGCACGAACCTGCTTCCGAGGCTGTGGCCGACCGGCGTCGTACGCCTGGGAAGCGAAGGCCGCAGAGTCCCGTGGGACCCCAATGACGGCGACGTCACCGCCGACGCCTATAGCGATATCCGGCACACCATCGAGAGCGAAATCGGGGTGATCTACGGGTTGACCAAGCTGGCCGATCCCGATCCGGCCAAGCTGCGCGAGCAGCAATTCTCCGACACCGCCGGCCGGCCCGACGCGCGTTTTTTGCAGCTCCCGGAGGACTCCAATCGCCTGCGCGAGCTCGCCGACGAGGCCGCCGCCGACGCCCGGACGCCCTACGCGAAGGCCGAGGCGGTCGCCGACTTTCTGCAGCGCGAATACCGCTATACGACCGACCTGCCCGAGGTCGACCGGGCCACGCCGGTGGACAGCTTCTTATTCGACACCAAACGCGGCCACTGCGAGTATTTCGCCACCGCCGCCGCCCTGCTGTTGCGCTCTCAGGACGTACCGGCGCGGGTGGTCAACGGCTTTTTGGGCGGCAATTGGAACGGCATGGGTAAGTACCTCGCCGTCCGTCAAGGCGACGCTCACTCCTGGATCGAGGTCTGGGTGCCCGGATTCGGCTGGGCGCCGGTCGACCCCACCCCGGCCGCCGACGTGCTCCCCTCCCAGCCCAACGCCCTCGAGCAATGGTATCGAAACACCACCGACACGGTGCGCATGAATTGGATGAAGTGGGTCATCGAATACGACCTGCACAGCCAGATCGGCCTGGTCAAAAAGGTGGGCAAATTGCTCGCCCCCAAAGCCGGCTCCTTTGGCGGCGACCGTCGCGCAGACAAGGGCGACGATGAGTCGTCGGGCCTGTCAGCCGAGCAACTCATCTTCTGGCTGGGGCTCGGCTCATTGGGACTGGCTGCAGTGTTCAGCTCGCGGCGTGCGGCCAGACGCCGGCGACGCGCCCTCATGGGGCTGGCGATGGTGAGTTGGCCGGGGGTCATGGCCCTGTGGATGATGTGGTTTCGCGGCTTTGAGACCCATTGGGGCACACTCGGCGGCTTGCTGGGAGCGGCGTGCGCGGCCACCGGCCTGATACTCGGGGCCATGACCACACGCACCGACAACCACCAGCTACGCTCGCTCTTCGAGCGCGTCGAGGCGGCCGCACGCTCGGCCGGCGTCGAGCGGCCCCCCGACGAGGGCCCCGGCGCCTTCCTCGACCGGCTCGGCCGCGAGTTCCCGGACGCGGCCCAAGACCTGGTCCAATTCCGCCACCGCTACCTGCGCGCCCGCTTCGGCGGCAAGCCCCCCGGCCCGGCCCAAATCGCCGGAGTGCGCCGGATTGTCGACCGCATAAGAAAGACACTGCGACGAGCCTCCTAGCGATCCGCCCGTGGGATCGCCCGAGCGTAGAACCAAACCGTAGCCGCGGGTAAGCCCAGCCGGACACGCGCTAGCGTGGCCGGCGAGGGGCACCCGCGGATAGGGTCAACGCTCTGCACACCCTCAGTGAAAGGACACCTCAACCACCCGTCCCAGCATCCGGGATATTATCCCCGCCTCCATTGTCGCCTTCACCGGCGTCACAGGTGAGCTCCTCGCCGACCTCGTCGTCGTCGACCACGAAATCCTCGTTCTCATCGGCAAACGAGTAGCACCCGTTGCACTCGGCGCTCGGGTTGATCTCCCAGGCCCCCTGCACCCCGATATTGGTCAGCGTCGCGTCGTTGCCGCTGACCGTGACGTCGCCGAAGACCTGGCAGTTATTCGCGCTGAACCCATTGGCTGCCACGTCCAAATTGCCGTGGATCTTACAGAAGGACAGCGCCGAGTTATTGGCGTTGATGTCGAAGCTGGCGTCGCCGATGATCGTCACCCCGCGAACACGCGCGTGGTTCGAGCGCACCGTGAGATCGCCGTCCAGAATGGTGCTCTCGGGCCCATTTCCGTAGATCGTCGCCCGCTCCGCCTCGATGACCACGTCCCCTTCGATGGGCTCACCGTCGGTCTCCTCGTCGAAAGTGACCACTCGCCCACTTCCGGTCTGGGGCACCTCCGCGTCGCCATCTTCGTCGCGCTCGGTCTCGTCGATCTGCTCGCCATCTTCCTTGGGCGGATAGCAGATGACGTCGACCACTTCACCGTCGACCACGATGATATCCGCCTGCGCATCCGGGTCGTCACAATATTGCCCGCCGTTCTCCTTGGCCTCGTCGAGGTCGACACACTCCCCGTCGATGTCGACACATTTATCGGGGTCGCCGCTGACGATGACGTCGGTTTCAGTACTCCCCGGCGTCGACACCACGGTGGTCTCATCCCCGTATTCTGTCTCACTCCCGTCGCCCTCTTCGACCGACCATTCCGAGCCCGATGTCTCGTCGGCACCGCAGGCCGTCAGCAACACAATGAAACCCACCATAAAGGCCTTCACAACCGATTTATTTAATTTTCCAACCATAGCGACACTCCGGTCTCGCAATCCAAAAGAGAAGGTTAATTGTATTCGGTAGATACCTACTCGCGAGTATGACCCACTCTCTCGACGGTTGCAAATGGCAGGGGCGTTTCGGGTGTGTTCATCACCTGTAGGTTGGCAGAAGATGCCCTCCCCGCTTTTGCAGTCCAAAAGTGGGGAGGGAGTGCAGTAGTGACCGACTGACGATGAACACACCCG
>JBKGZI010000428.1:0-4998 GCA_046545675.1 Persicimonas sp. | reverse complement strand
TCTCTTCTTCGTCGGACTCTTCGGCTTCTTCAGCTTCTTCGGCCTCTTCAGCTTCCTCGGCCTCTTCAGCTTCCTCGGCCTCTTCAGCTTCCTCGGCCTCTTCAGCTTCTTCAGCTTCTTCGGCCTCTTCAGCTTCTTCGGCCTCTTCAGCTTCTTCGGCCTCTTCAGCTTCCTCGGCCTCTTCAGCCTCTTCGGCTTCTTCGGCCTCTTCGGCTTCTTCGGCTTCCTTTTCGGCCTTGGCTGCTTCTTCGACTGCCTTGGCCTTTTCGGCCTTGGCCTTCTCTTCGGCCGCTGCAGCTTCTGCGGCAGCCTTGGCCTCTTGCTCGACCTTGGCTTGAGCATCTGCACGCGCTTTCTCGCGCTTGGCAGCTGCTTCTTTGCGCGAAGCTTCGTCGGCGCCCTCTTCGGCGAGGTCGACGACGTCGCCGCGGCGCATCTTGCGGATCAGCGACAACACGGTGTCGGTCGGCTGAGCGCCGACGCTCATCCAATACTCCACGCGCTCGCTGTGCATACGCACCAGGGGCGGGTCTTGAAGGGGATCGTAGGTACCGAGCAGCTCGATGAACCGCCCGTCACGAGGGTTGCGCTTGTCGGTAGCAACCAAGCGATAGTAGGGGCGCTTTTTGGCGCCCCGACGCTGCATTCTAAGTCGTACAGGCATCGTTCCTAGTCGTCTTTAGTAGTTTGGCTCGTCGTCGAGGCGTGCGCGGGCATCGTTGGCGATGCGCGGCTCTTCCTGTCATTCGGGCCAGTAGGTCAACATCTCGGTGGCTCGGGGCCCGGCCGCGTTGGCTGCCGGGATGTCCTCGCCTGTTAAGCGTACGAGGCCCTGCGTCAGCAAGGCCTCGGAAGGTCGGGAACACTAAAGATCCACGACTGTTGTGTCAAGTGGGCTCGCCCGACCGGGCCAAAGCCATCATTCCGAGTCGGCAAACGCAGCTTCGATCATCTCGCCGAGTTCGCCGGCCTCGTGCATCTTGGCCATGATATCCGAGCCGCCCACGAGCTCCCCGCCGACATATAGCTGGGGGATGGTCGGCCAATCGCCGTAGGTCTTGACCCCGGCGCGGACTTCCTCGTCGGCGAGCACGTTGACCGCAAAAAACGGCCGATCGTGCGAAGCCACCACAGCCGCCGCACGTGCCGAAAAACCGCACATGGGCTGCTGGGGCGTGCCCTTCATAAACAGCACGATGTTGTTCTCGGTGACCATCTTCTCGATCTCCGAGAGAACGTCACCGCCTTCAGCGCGGCTCTTGGGGGCATCCTGGGACTCGACCGACGCATCGCCGGCGATCGGAAGCGAAATCTTCTTCTTGTCGTCACTCATGGTACGTCTCTCCAAATCGTTGCGCCGCGCATCGTGGCGGCGCCAAGGCTCACTGTTTGTCTTTCCACTGCTCGGGCGTGTAGGTCTCGAGCGTCAGGGCGTGAATCGGCCCCTTCATCTCCTCTTTGAGGGCGTCGTAGACCATACGGTGCCGCTTGATGAGCGGCTTTCCCTCGAACTCCTGCGATATGATCGTCGCCTCGTAATGATCTTTGGTGCCGGTCAGGTCCTGAACGCGGACCTCGGCATCCGTCAGAGATGCTTTGATTTTTTGGACAATCTCTTCCGGCTCAATCATGGGTCTAACTCGCTGGATACGTGGAAATTCCCAAATCTGTCAGTCAACAGGGCCCGTTACTCATTGCGCCTCGACCACTAATTCCTCCGGCGCTCGAATTCAAGCCTCGTTCTCAGCGTCGTTGTGATCGTCAGCGGCGCGCTTTGGGCTGGTCATCGAAGCGATCGTGATTATTACACTATGCTCGACACGTCAGGACTCGACACGTCAGGCGCAGATATCCAGGCGCTCGAAGCGGTCGGTCCCGGTGACGCCAGAGCTTGACCCGGATGTGCTCGCGCGACTATAAGAAGGCGACTGAATGGTCGTTCATTGACGCGTTCGCCGTCTACCGGCACCGCTGGCATGGGGCGGGCGGGTCAACCGCATGAATGGTTTTGTCTCATTGTTGTTCGCACTGTTGTTCTCGCTCAATTGATCTCAGGCAAAGGAAGCAAGTCTATGGCAACCAAGCGCATTCGTAAGGCCGTCGTCATCGGGGCCGGAGTCATGGGGCGCGGTATCGCCGCCCACCTGGCCAACGCCCGCATTCCCTGTCACCTGCTCGACATCGTCCCCAAGCCCCAGGAGGGCGAGGACGCCGACGATCCGAGCTTCCGGAACAAAATCGCCACACAGGCGATCGAGCAGATCAAAAAGAGCAAGCCGGCGCTGATGTTCACCAAGCGCGATCTCGAGCTGATCGAGCCGGGCAATATCGAGGACGACCTCGACCTGCTCGCCGACGCCGACTGGGTCGTCGAGGCCGTGCCCGAGCGCATGGACATCAAGCAGACCACCTTCGCCAAGATCGAGGAGCACGCCGGCCCCGACACGATCATCACCTCGAATACCTCCGGGCTGTCCATCGCCGGCATGCTCGAGGGCCGCTCCGACGCGTTCAAAGAGCGCTTTTTGGTGACGCACTTTTTCAACCCGGTGCGCTATATGAAGCTGCTCGAGCTGGTCGAGGCCGAGCAGACCTCCCCCGAGGTCACCGAGACGATGGTCAAATTCGGCCGCGACGTGCTCGGCAAGGGGATCGTATTCGGCAAGGACACGACCAACTTCATCGGCAACCGCATCGGCGTGCACGGGATCATGACGATCATGCACCTGATGGACGACTTCGGCATGACCGTCGAGGACGTCGACCAGGTCTTCGGCAAGCCGATGGGACGGCCCAAATCGGCGGTCTTCCGCACCGGCGACGTGGTCGGCCTCGACACCTTCGTCCACGTGGCCAACAACTGCTACGAGACGCTGACCGACGACGAAGATCGCGAGGTCTTCGAGGTGCCCGGCTTCTTGAAAGAGATGGTCGAGAAGGGCTGGACCGGCCAGAAAGCCGGCCAGGGCTTCTACAAGAAGACCAAAGAGGGAATCTTGGCGCTTCGTCCCGACAAGATGGAGTATGAAAAGCGCGACAAGTCCGACTTCGACAGCCTCTCGGCGGCCAAAGGCTCGCCGGCCGACAAGATCCACCACGTCATTCGCGAGGGCGAGGACAACGCCGCCGACTTTGCACGCGCCGCGACCTATCGCTCCCTGGCCTATAGCGCGCGACGGCTCGGCGAGATCGCCGACGATATCGTCAATATCGACCGCGCGATGCGCTGGGGCTTCAACTGGAAGCTCGGACCGTTCCAGACCTGGGACGCCATCGGCCTGCAGTGGTCGGTCGAGCAGATGGACGGCGAAGGCATCGACCTGCCCGATTGGATCCACGAGATGGTCGAAGCCGGCCACGAGTCGTTCTATCGCTGGTCGGGAGCCACCCGCGAGTACTACGATCCGAACTCCAAGGGCTATAAGCCGGTGCCGCGCGACGAACGCGACATCTCCATCGACCTGCTCGAGCGCTCCGACAAGAAGGTCGACGGCAACTCCGGCGCCAGCCTCTACGATATGGGCGACGGGGTGGCGCTGCTCGAGTTCCACACCAAGATGAACTCGGTCGACAACGACGTCATCGAGATGATGGAGCGGGCCGCCGACGAGGTCGAAAACGGCGACTGGCGAGGGCTGGTCATCGGAAACGGCTCGGATAACTTCTCGGCCGGCGCCAACCTGATGCTGGTGCTGATGAACGCCCGCTCGGACAATTGGGACGACATCGAGAAGATGATCGGCCGCTTCCAGCAGGCCAACCAGCGCATGCGCTACATCTCCAAGCCCGTGGTCAGCGCCCCGCGCGGACTGACGCTGGGCGGCGGAGCCGAGGTCGCCCTGGGCGCCAACGCCATTCAGGGCGCCGGCGAGCTGTATATGGGGCTGGTCGAAGTCGGGGTGGGACTCATCCCCGGCGGCGGCGGAAACCTGCAGTTGATGCGCAAGATCTTCGGGAAGCACTCCGACGACGCCGACTTCGACGCGCTGCCGTTTTTGCAGAAGGTCTTTATGCAAATCGGCATGGGCGAAGTCTCTCGAAGCGGTGAGCAGGCGCGCGAGGCGGGCTTTTTGAGCGCCTCGGACGGCATCTCGCTCAACGCCGATCACCGGCTCCACCACGCCAAGCAACGGGTCATCGGCATGGCCGAGAGCGGCTTCAAGCCGCCGAGACCGGCCCAATTCCGTCTGCCCGGCCGCGACGGCGTCGCTACCATCGATATGATGCTATACGGCATGGAGGGCAACCACCAGATTTCGGCCTACGATCGCTTCATCGGCAAGAAGCTCGCCAACGTGCTGTGCGGTGGCGACACCACACGCGCGGTGCTGACCAGCGAGCAGCAATTGCTCGACCTGGAGCGCGAGACCTTCCTGTCGCTTTGCGGCGAAGAGAAGAGCCAGGAGCGCATGCAGCACATGCTGATGCACAATAAACCGTTGCGTAACTGATCGCTCTCTCGCCGACTGCTGCTCGCAGTGGCGTGTCGGCGTGTCGAAAAAGTTCTTGGTTCTTGGTTCTTGGTAAAGATCATTCGATCGGACACCAAGAACCAAGAACCAAGAACCAAGAACGGAAACAACGACGCGACGGCATTTGTTATGCGCTGTAGCGTTCCAATAGACATACGGAGATCCGAAATGGAAACCAAAGAAGTCGTCATCGTCTCTTATGCCCGCACGCCCTTTTGCCGGGCCAAGAAGGGCCTCCTCAAAGATACTCGCCCCGACACCATGGCCGCCGAGGCCATCAAGGCCGCGCTCGAGCGCGCCGAAGGGCTCGAACCCGATCAGATCGAAGACGTCGTCCTCGGATGCGCCATGCCCGAAGGCGAGCAGGGCATGAACGTCGCCCGCATCGCATCGCTGATGGCCGGCCTGCCCGACACGGTCCCCGCGATGACCGTCAACCGGTTTTGCTCCTCGGGAGTCCAAACCATCTCGCAGGTCGCCGAGCGCATCATGGTCGGCGCCATCGACATCGGCATCGCCGGTGGCA
>JBKGZI010000427.1:0-5001 GCA_046545675.1 Persicimonas sp. | reverse complement strand
CATCTCAGGCGATCCGCTCGGCCCATGAACCACCCTCTTTTCGGATCCATGCCCTGGCGACCAACGAGCCCAGAAAGAAGACATACCCGGCGAGGGTCAAAAAGGTCGAAACGATGCGCGGCAGCGTCCCCTCGTCGTCTCCCAGATAGCCCGGGTCAGTCAGGCGCAAAAACGCCCACCACACCGAAGCAGGCAAGTCGTCGAATTGAGGGCTGAACGTGAAGACGATCAGCCCGCATAACGCCGATAAGCCAACGATACCCAACGCGACGACCGCCAGTTGGTACGGCGTGCCGCGCATCAGCAGGGATTCGACAAAATAGTAGATGCGGTTGAATATGCGCTTCATGGGGTCGATTCTCACACGTTTTTGGCTCAGTGAAAACGTGCGCCACCACAAGCGCCCAAGCCTCTCCGTAATGTTCTTGGTTCTTGGTACGGCTCGCTGTACAGGGGGCCGATTTGCAAGAACCAAGAACCAAGAACCAAGAACCAAAAACAGCTCCAATACGGCAACCCCGCTACAAATCGCCAAAGATTGTCGTGATCACCAACGCGCTCCAACGACCCAACCCACTGAACACCCTGACCTTTCAACAAAAACTGCACTTTATAACCATGAAATTGAAACTGAATCTCATTTACAAGTGATTGAAACTATTGAACTTTTCTCGAACACTTAGCTTGACTCCAGCCGCGAGATCCCTACAATCGGTTTCGGCACAATTGAGTATTTGGCAGGATAAAAAAGGACATTCGCAACCGGGAATACAATATGTCGACCAAAGAAGAGTTCATCGATCGTTTGAATAACGCTCTGTCATGGGAATTGGCGGGCATCATCCAGTATATGCAGCATAGCGTGATGGTCACCGGGCCGATGCGCGAGATGCTGTCCGATTTTTTCCACGAGGGCAGCGAAGAGGCGCGTGACCACGCCGAGCTTGTCGGCAACCGCGTCGCCGCCCTCGGAGGCGTTCCGTCGGTCGAGCCGGCCAAGATCCGTCAGGCCACCGACGTCGAAGGTATGCTCGAGGCTGCGCTGGCGCTCGAAGAAGACGCGCTGGCTGCCTGGGAAGCCGCTCACGCCGCGGCCGACGCAGCCGCACCGGGCTACCTCTTCTGGATCGAAGAGCACGTCGCCGAGGAGCAAGAGCACGTCGACGAGCTGCGCAAGATGACCAAATCGGTCTCCTTTGCCGACCAGGATATCAGCGGCGGCCAAAGCCAATCCGGTTAGTCACATCCGGTAGGTAAGAAGTAAAAGAGCCCCGCCGGTGACGGCGGGGCTCTTTTAGTTGGTGGCAGGTGACGCGATTAGCGAGCCGAGGATGGCCGCGGCTGGGTGGTGCGCAGCGCGTCCGGCCGGCGCACCCAGGCGAGCAGCGCGAGCACGCAGAGCACGATAAACGGCATCAGCGCGGCGATCGGCGGGCCGAAGATAAGGTGGCTGACGATCGCGCCGACCATGACCGCGCCCAACGCCAAGGCGGCGTAGAAGGTCAGCGCCGGAATGATCAAGAAGATCGCGCCCACAAACTCGATGATGCCGACGCCCATCTCGAGCCAGGTGGGATAGCCAAATCGCTCGAAGAGCGTGCCGAAGAAGCCAAACCCGCCGAGTTTGGGCACGGCCGCGACGATGAACACCACGGAGGTGAGCATCGTCAACGCCCACAGCGCAATTGTCTTGGGGTGATACTCCGTGCGCGTCTTGGAGCGGTTGACCAGATCCGAAGGTGGAGACCCCATTTCATACCTCCTACTCAGTTCGTCACATCAAATGAACTCGGACACTATCCACTCCGATCATTAACGCGAAACGCCGGGCTTCAATCAGCCGGCGCGGCCGCCTCCCGTCTGGGAAGCTGTCGATATCGCTCGAAGAGTTGCTTTTGGCGGTTGTCCAGTTCGACCGACTGACCGCCGACATAAAAGGCGTCGACCTTCGTGGACAGCTCGAAAGGATCGCCCGACCAGACCACCAGATCGGCGCGCTTTCCGACTTCGATGGTGCCGATATCGTCGCGGCCGAGCGCGCGCGCCGGGCTGCGCGTGACCGCCTCGAGTGCGGCGTCGTATCCCATCCCCGCGCGCACCGCGTTGCCCGCCACCTGGCGCAACTTGCGCACGTTATGGGTGCCGAAGGTCGACAGGATCACCGGCACACCGGCGCTGGCCAAGATCGCGGCGTTGTCGGCGCGGGCGCCGAGCGTCGCGAATCGCGTGGGAAGGTTCGAGAGCGGATCGACGATCACCGGCACCTGGCGCTCGGCGAGTTTGTCGGCGACCTGCCAGGCCTCGGCGCCGCCGACGATGATCGGGCGCACGCCGACCTCGTCGGCCAGACGCAGCACGGCGCTGATATCACTGCTCCGATTGACCCGAAACATCACCGGGAGCCGACCATCGGCGGTGCGAGACAGAACCAGAAGGTCCAGGCGGCTGGCGGCCAATTTTCGCGAGCGATTCTTATTATAATCGTCGAGGTTATCTCCATAAAAGCGCACGTCGTCGTATAATTCGCGCAGCGACTCCATCGCCGACCCGCGCGATCCACCGGCGGCACGCGCCCCGCTCTCGCCGTGGTTGATCACCACGGCCGCCGCCTCGGTTTCGATATGAGCCTTCACGCCTGCCTTCGAGCCGCTCACCGGCCCCAGGCTCGCCCACGCCGCCTGCCCCGAGACCAGCCCGCCGCCGGGCACGACCAGCGCCGAGGTCACCCCGCCGCTGCGGGTGACCGGAATCGCCGTGCTATTGGGGTTGAAGCCGTCGGCCACCCGAAACGCCGCCCGGACGGGATCCTCACCGCCGGCGTCGTAGTCCCGGGTGCGCTGCTCACTCCACAACTCGACCACGCCCAGGCGCGTCTGAGCATCCACGAAGCCCGGCGTGATCACCTTGCCCGCGGCGCCGACGACATCGGCTCCGGCGGGCACCTCGGTGTCCGCCGGGCCGACCTGCGCGATGAGCCCGTCCTCGCCGACGACCACCACGCCGTCTTCGATGACCTCCCCGCTGACGGTGTGGACCTCGGCGCCGGTGAAGGCGGTCTGGGCGTGGGCGGTGGCGGCCAGCGCGAAGATGGCGAGGGTGGTGAGGATCGTGATTGTCTGTCGCATGGTACGAATTCCTGGTCACTACGGGCTACCGATATTTCGCGTGTGGGCAGCCCTCAAATCCTTATGCGCCGTTGTTTAGGCGCCTTTAATAGCGGACGTCTCGGTTTCTGCAGGATCTTCTATTTAGGGCGCCTGTACTGCGGCGCGAACTACGATTTAGGGGTCGACATTAGCGGACGTCTCGGTTTCTGCAGGATCTTCTATTTAGGGCGCCTGTACTGCGGCGCGAACTACGATTTAGGGGTCGACATTAGCGGACGTCTCGGTTTCTGCACCTTCAATTCGCGAGTTCGAAGTCGCTCCAGGGCTCCGGATCCTCGGAGCGGTCGTATTCGCGGGTGCCTTCGACCCAGACCTTCTCGGCCTTCGAGTAGACGCTAAAGGGGTGGTCGGACCACAGGACGACGTCGGCGCGTTTGCCCTGCTCGAGGGTGCCGGTCTGATCGTCGATGCCCAGCGCCCAGGCGGGGTTGGCGGTGATCCAACGCAGGGCCTCGTTCTCGGAGATCTCGAGGCCGTCGTGGCGCGCCTCCCACATCGCCTTGGCGGCCTCCTGGTTGAGGCGTTGGATGCCCTCGGCCGAATCGGAGTGGATGATCGCGCGGCCGCCGGCCTCCGAGATCAACGCAGCGTTGTGCGGGATGCCGTCGTGCATCTCGACCTTAAAGCCCCACCAATCCGCCCAGGTGGATACGGCGACGTCCCATTCGGCCAGGATGTCGCGCACCTTATAGGCCTCCAGCGCGTGGTGAAACGAGCGGATGTCGAGGTCGAATTCATCGGCCAGCTCGAGCAACTGGACGATCTCGTCGGCGCGGTAGCAGTGCACGTGCAGCAGGATATCGCCCTCCATCACGCCAATGAGCGTCTCCATGCCGAAGTCACGCGACGGAGCCTCGGGCTTCTTTTCCGGGTCGGCGTCCTCCTCGTTCCTCCACTTGGCCAGCGCCTCGCGGTGCTTGTCGTAGGCGCGGCGGGTCTCGCGCGCCTTCTGGAAGGTCGCCCGGAACACCGCCATGCTGCCCATACGTGTCGAGGGCATCGTGCCCCTGCCGCCGTAGACGCGCTTGGGATTCTCGCCGCAGGCCATCTTGAGGCCGTCGGGCGCCCCGTCGAAGTACATCGCCGAGGTGGACATGCCCGGGTGCATCTGCAAGGTCACCGCGCGCCCGCCAATGAGGTTAGCCGAGCCGGGCAGGATCTGCAGCGAGGTGATCCCGCCGGCCAGCGCCCGGAATAGGCCGGGATCTTGGGGCCAGACCCCATGGGCGGCGTCGACCTGCGGGGTGGTCGGCCCGGTCGCCTCGTTGCCGTCACTATGCGCGGCGATGCCCGGCGTCGAATAGACGCCCAGGTGCGAATGCGTGTCGATGATGCCGGGGGTGACGTACATCCCGTCGGCCTCGATGACCTCGGCGCCCTCGGGCGCGTCGACGGGCTCCTCGGAGATGCGCGCGATACGCCCGTCCTCGAGCAACACATCACCGCCCTCGATGGCCTCGCCGGTGGCGGTCATCACCGTCGCCCCGCGAATAAGCACCGTCTCCGGCTCGACCGACACCGGCACCAGATCGCGCGGCTGACTATTCATATCCTCCGGCCAGGCGATGTCCTCGGCGGCGACTTCGTCTTCGTCCGCACCATCCGGGACGGTCGCACAGCCGGTGACGGCCGCGAGGCAAAAGAGCAACAAAACATACTTTCGATACGACATGGTTAGGGGTCCAGGGGTCCAGGGGTCCAGGAGTCCAGGGGTCCAGGGGTCCGGGGATCCGGGGGAAGCTATCTGCAGCGTTTTTCAGGAGTTGAAGCTCCCTCTATTCTAGAGTTTCGCCATCTTTGACGGCGATTCTTTCGGTGCAAGGGCATCTTGCCC
>JBKGZI010000426.1:0-5016 GCA_046545675.1 Persicimonas sp. | reverse complement strand
TTCTCGTCCAGATAGACACCGACGCCAAAGCTGTAGCACTTCTCTCCGAACGACTCCCAAGCCCACGGCCCCTCAGTCGCAGCCTCGCACCGCTCCCGCATCGCCGCCCGCTCTTCCTTGCTCAGTGTTTCGTCCTTGCTCAGTGTTTCGTCACTCATTGCTTGCCCTCCAGTTCGCTCAGCCATTTCCGCTCTCCATCCTCAGTCGTCAGCACCATCACCACGTCCAGCGCACGCGCCAATTCGTAGCTCGCCACGGGGTGGTCGTCGTACGCTCGCAGCACGCGGGTCAGTACATTCGCGGAGATGCCCGCGCCGTCGGTCTCGACGGTGACGCCGTGGGGGTGGTGGGTGACGGTGTATTGTTTGGTGCTCATTGCTCCACCTCATCTTTGATCTTCAGGAATTCCCATTTCTTCAGGACCTCGCAGCCCTCGCTAATCTCCGACTCGTCAAACTGGTCGGCGTGAACGCCCGTCACGAAGTGGTCGAACCCGACATGATCGATGCCGGGCACACGCATCCGGCGCCCTTTGATGTAGTGGTGAGGGATGCCAGCGTAATCGAGGACCTCGCAGTGGTCTGGCATCGCCAACTCGCTCATTCTCGCGCTCAGCCGCTTGCCCTCCTTATATCGCTTGTCTGGCCGCACGATGTCGCGCCTTTCGCCCTTAAAGCGCGTGCGCTTTTTGATGGTCAGGTGCGGCTTATCAGCTTCGCCTACCCATCCGCGCAGGTATTGGTTGCCGTTTTCGAGGTAGAGAGCGTCGGCCCCCACCTCGTCGGCGAACTCCATACGCTTTTGGTGGATCTGCTCTCGTCTCTCCATCCAGTCCTTCATGAAGGCGACGGCATCGCCGCCCAGCCGGATATACAATTCGTTTTCGTCACTCATCGCTTGCTCCATTCGTCTCAGTAAATCCGCTCAAACTTCCACCAACTCAATCTCATCGGGCACCGTCCACAACCCTGGCATCCCGCGCGCCTCGACGGGCTGGGCGAGGCGGACGTCGTCGAGCAACCAGCCGATGGGGCCGAGCCACCAGGGGTCGTCCGTGGCGATCTTCAGGTCGAGGTCGTAACCCACGGCGGTCACCGCCAGACGCTTAAGCCAAGTGTGGTCAATGACAGCGTCGAGATCCCCGGTGTCGTCGCGTACGTCGTACCACCCCACCACCCTTGCCGTGCCGATGATGCAGCCCAACTCCCGCACGGTTCGCTCTCCGCGTTCGTGTCGCAGGTGCTTGTGCTGAGCCTTGGCCAGCTGGTCGCGCGCCGTGTCGTCGTAGTCGCCAATGCGCACCATGCTCTTCCCACAATGCAGCGCAATCACCTCACCCATCACGTCGGAGTGAGGCTTCCATGTGCGGTTCTCGATTCGTTTCGTGCCGTGGACGATCGCCTGTGCCCACGGGGCTTTTATGGTCAGTACTTTTATGGTCAGTACTTTCATGCGGTCTCCTTGTCTACCCAGTCGATCTGTCCGGTCGTGTCGTTTTGCTCGGTGCGCTTTCGCTCCAACTTGTGCGCCTTCACCGCGTCCTCGCCGTGCTCGCGCCACCATGCAATCCGCGCCTTGGCGATCTCGATGTACTCGGCGTTGATCTCGATGCCGATGCACGCATCCCAGCCCGCCAGCAGGTGCCCGATCATCTCGCTGCCCACGCCACTAAACGGCGTCAGCACACGTCGGGGTGTGTCGCGCTCAGGCGGCAGAAGCATCGCGGAGAAATACCGGCACAGGTCGACCGGCTTGACGGTGGGGTGGGTGTTGCGACGTTCGGTCTCGCCGCGCTGGTACGGGTTGTCGATTGGCGTGTTGCGTCCGTCGTCGGTGGTGTCGGTGTCGAAGCCAAACAGCCCCGCCTCGCGCTCGGCGCGGGATGCCTTGGCGGTGTAGAAGAATCGGGACGCGCCGCCTGAGTCGCCGTAGAGTTGGCCCTGTTTGCGCTTTCCGGGGTAGGTCACGCCGCTCCCGGTGCCGGTTGAGTTTGACGGGTAGTCTCCGGCGCTACGCACGTCCCCTGTCTGCCGGTCTAGTCGTTCAGCCGCGCGCTCGTCGAGCACGAGGTTGGCAGGGTAGCGCCCTTGCTCGTGCTCGCTATTCTCGCGTTCGCCCGACCACTCGCTGCAGGCGCTGCCGTTCCGGTTACTGCCCAGCCCGACCACCGATGCGCACTTTTGCGCATACTGGCCATCAGCAACGCCAATGCGCCCCGCATCCACATTTAGCCCCGCCACGCCGTGCGTCAGGGCGTTGTCTGCGTATGTGCCGTCGAGGGGCTTCATCGCCCATACGATCGGTTCCCATGCGGGCTTGATGGCGCTTTTGTAGCCGTCGAATTTACGGGCGGCTGGGGTGGCTGGGGTTGTGACATTGCCCGTTTTATCACCCGCAAACATGCTGCTCCCCCTGGACTCGTATGTGCCATTATCGCCGCGCCGAACTCGTCTACCAACAACCCTCCGCTCCGCACCCGCCTTCTTGTCGATCGCCTTGCTCACATCGTGCGCCTTCGGAAACCCGCTGCCGTACAGCCACATGCAGGTGTCGCGAATCTCAAAGCCCGCGTCCTCAATGTTGACGGCGAGCCGGTGCCACATGCGCGTGCCGCCGAAGGCCATCAATGGCGCCCCCGGCTTGAGCACGCGCAGCACCTCCGCCCACACCTCGGTTGATGGGACGCCGCGGTCCCAGCGCCTCCCCATGAAGGACAGGCCATAGGGTGGGTCGCAAAAACACGCGTCGAAATGCGCGTCGGGCATCTCGCGAAGTTGGTCGAGCACGTCGTTGTTGTGAATGCGGTACTGCATTATGCCGTCCCCTCATAATGCTCACGAAGCGCCTGCCCCAGGGCTTCCAGCAGTCCAGCGGAGTCGCTGGCGGTTATCGCTCTGGCGGTGACGAGGTCCCAGGCGGCGTCGACGAGGGCGTCGGTGAGGGCGGCGGGTCGGTCGTGGGCACGGCGGAGTTCGGCTTCGAGCTCCTCCACCCGCTTGCGCGCTGCGTCTCGCTCGTCTCGCAGCGCGGCGATTTTCTCGGGCGGCCAGGGGATGTCTGGGGCCTGGTTGATCTCCAGATCCTTGATCCGCTCATGCGCCACATCCAAAAACGTCTCGACCCACTGCGGCAGGTCGTGGCGAGCGCGATGGCTCTCGATGACGAGCTTGCCGAGAGGATGGTTGTTGACGACCTCGTCGATGGATTCGAGCTTGTGCCGTCGCTTGTCTGACTTTTCTTTGAGGGCTGCGCGCTGCCCTTTAAGCCCTGCGATCTCCTTGGCCTGCGTATCCAGCCGGTCGGCCCAGTCCTCGATATAGTCGATGGCGGCCTCGTTCTCGGAGACCTGGGTGATGCTCTGGACGCGGCCAAGGAGGGCCTGAAGCTCGTCGCGCTCGGCCTTCACCGCCTCCCGCATCTCCCGCTGTCGCTCGACCTCGGCTTCGAGCTTCTCAATCCGCTCTTCAGTCTCATCCTCCTTCAGCAGGAGTGCATCGGCTCCAACGGTCTCCGCTTCGAGTGCGGCCTCCAGTTCATCGATGCGCGCCTCGGCCCCGGCCAACTCGGCGAGCAGGTCCTCGCGGGACTCGGGCTCGGCCGAAGCGGGTTCATCTTCAGCCACGGACTCGGGGGATGCGGGCTTGGGCTCGGAGCCTTCACCCACCGCCCGATACAGGTGCTTTGTCGAGTGGTGGACGTCGTCGCCCTCCTCAACCTCCCGGCTCTCGATGGTGTATCCGTCGTAGCTCTGCCCGGTGTCTGCGAGCGTGCGGATGTAGGCCGCGCTGACCCCGAGGGCGTCGCCCAGCGGTGGGCTGGTCTGCCACGCGTGAATGCCTGTCTTTTCGTCTGCCATGCTCTACTCCTTCACTCCAAAAACCTGCGCTCCAATCTTCACCCACGCCTTCGCCAGCTCTTTAGCTGAACTTAACGCCCGGGCGATCTTGTCTTCCGGCTGGTCTCGGAGCGCCTTATTAGCCTCTCTGATTGCGTCCTCCTCACTGCCCACCGTCGACCTCCACCGCCCGTATCTCATGGCCAAACCGGACCTTGAGCCGAGGCGGCCAGCGCCGGCGGATGCCGTCGACCTCCTCGACCGCGTCCTCCCAGCTCTTGCGGGTGGCGATGGTCCTCTTTTTGTTTGTCGCGATATCCATCTCAATGACTTCATACTTCGACACTTCAATCTCTCTTTTCTTGGGTATTATTTATGCCGCTCGTCTTTCTCGTCTCCGAATATTCGCCGGCGACACCTCGAAAATCTCGCTCCACAACTGAAACGCCTCACCGCCCAAGCCCGCCTCGGTCTCATAGAGTCGCTCGTGTCTGGCTCGGACCCGGCGTGCCCAACCATTCAGGCTCCCGCCGTCCGGGGCGTGGCCGAACTGCGCCTTGTGAGTCACCGCCTGTCGCAGGTCTCGGGCGAGCGCCTGGTCGCGGCGAAGCTGCAGGACCTGCGGTATGTCCCAGCGGTCGACGAGCTCCTCCACGGCGCGGCGCACATGCGGCGCGGGCCGCTCGCCTTTGCGCACCAGCTCGGCCGCGTCGGCGAGGCTGCCGCCGAGCAGGCGGTTGAGCCGGTGGGTGTCTTCGTAGCGGACCAGCCCACGGCGCCTGGATATGGACCCGCTTGCGGCGCGGGCTGGCGTTAGGTGCTCGGCGAGCCATTGGTTGAATTTTTGGGTGAGGTCTTTCATAGCGTCCCTCCAAAGATCGATTGCTGTCCGCGAAGCTCGGCGTAGATGCGTTGACGCTTGGCTCGCTGTGCGGGCTGGCTGTCGTAGGTCAGGTGGCACCGCTGGCAGAGCGCGCGCATACGGTCGGGATCATCGACGCGTGGGTCTTGGTCGATGTGGGCGATGGTGAGGACGGTCTCGACCTCATGTATCTCGCCAAGCTCACCCTCCGGACGCGGAGGTTGCTCTTCGAGGTCACCAGGCCACCAATCGAAGCCGAGCCCGGCTTGCCATAGTCCGTTTTCTGCTACGTCCACGGACCAGCGATTCGGGCGGCCAC
>JBKGZI010000425.1:0-5031 GCA_046545675.1 Persicimonas sp. | reverse complement strand
GGTCTTGGTTGAACACCTCGGGCGCGCCGGACTCGAGTTCGGTGATGAGCTCGTCGAAAGCATCGTGTTGGTCGTCGTACACAATGAGTAACTCGCGGACCTGCTCGATGTCGTCGTAGTCGCCGGGGGCTTCGTACTCGACGCGGTACCAGCCGACCGGGAGCAGCTCGGTGTAGGGCAGGGCATTGACGTTGACGCCGGTGTCCATCTGCCTGGCCAGCCGGCGCACGAGCTCCACTGAGATGAGCTGGATGGGCGGGCGCTCGCCGTACTCGGGCTCGGTGTCGTCGAGGCCGCCGGTGAGTTCGGTGACGTCGGCCCAGTGGATGAGGTGCTTCCAATCGTCGATGAACGAGACGATGTGCGCCTCGGCCGTGCCGCCGAATTTGGGACCTCGCATGGCGCGTCCGACCATCTGGGTGAGCAGAATGCGACTGGTGCTCTGGCGAGTCAGGAAGACCGTCTCGGCGTCGGGGACGTCGGTCCCCTCGGTCAAGATGCGGATATTCATCAGGACGTCGAGGTCGCCGTTCTTAAAGGCTGCGATGGCCTTGGCGTTGTGGTCGCGTGTGCGCCGGTTTCGCTCCTCGGCGGTGCGCCCGTCAAAGGTGGTGTGCGAGTAGACCGAGTCAGCGCGCACGTCGCGCTTTTTGAACGCCTCCTCGAGGGCGACACATTGGGTGGCGCGGTCGCAGAAAACGAGCGTCTTTCCGTAGCGCTCTCGGTGCTTTACGTAATGTTCGACGATGCGAAGATTGCGGGTGCGACTGTCGGCGAGCTGGTCAATGACGGACTGTGGCAGGTCGCGGTTGGTGCGCGACCAGCGGTCGTATTCGGCCGCGTCGAACTGGGGCGTGAAGTCGAGCTTCACCTCCTCGATACGTGGCTTCGCCAGCACGCCGGCCGCGATGAGTTTGGAAGCCCCTGCCGGGTACAAAATCCCCTGCGGGAAGAGCTCGCCGAGCCAGCCGCGCTTTTCCTCGTCAGTGTAGGTTGGCGTCGCCGTCATCCCCAGAAGGTGCACCGCCGGGACCCGCTCGCGAAGTTTGAGAAGGAGCTTTCGATAGGTATTCGCCGGTGAGTGATGCGCCTCGTCGAAGACGACCACGAGTCTGTCGCCGGCCTCGTCGATGAACGCTTCGAGCGCCTCGACCTTCCGGTCATATGCGCGGGTGAGCGTCTGCAGTGTGCCCAATACCACGTCGTCGGTCGCCTCGATGCGGCTCACCGGCCAGTGCCCCGGTGTGCCGGAGACGGTGCGTACGTTCAGGCCACTGCGACCCTGGATGTGCTTGGCGCCCTCGCCAAATGCGCCGAACGCCTGTTCGAGCAGGTGATGCGTGTGGGCGAGCCAAAGCACTTTGTAGCCATTGCTGAGCGGTTCACGGCACAGGAAGCGAACCGCGGTGAACGTCTTGCCGCCGCCGGTAGGGATGGTGAGGATGCCGCCGGCGTCTTTGCCTTTGTAGGTCTCGTGCCAGCGATAAAGTGCATCGAGGGCCTCGTGCTGGTGGGCCGCAGGCGTCTTGTCTGGCGCACGGCGCGCGGTGAGATCGTAGCGTGCAAAGAAGTTGGCTTTGGCCGTTGCCGACATACGAGGTTCCTTTATTCTAATTTTTGGTCTGACGCCAGTGTAACGCAGATGTGGTGGATTGAAAGGTTGGTAGGGCGCATTCAGGGCCATTTTTTCTGCTGATCGACACACCAGCTTAGATCAATTCGCTCCCTCCGTGGGGACCGAACTGTCGATTCCAATCGGCTCGAAAACCACCTCCATCGGCGAGTGGTCGGAGTGCTCGTCGTGTTGATGGAGGTAGCTCGCCTCTACAGGGTTGAGCGACTTGCTCGAAAAGACGTGGTCGAAGCGTCGCTTCCACTCCTTTTCTTTCCTGCGCAACACGAAGCTGTGGGCATCATTGTCGTAGCCGTTCAGCAGCCGAAAGGCGTCCGCGAGATCGTGCTCGGCGAGGCCGAGAACCACGCTGCGTTCCGCGTCGGCCCAGCGTTGGTCGCGGTTTTGGCCCCAGAAGGTGACCTCGCCGTCCGGGCTCTCGGTCTTCGGAGTGTTGAAGTCGCCGCATAGAACGCGATGACCGTGTTCGTAGGGGTCGGTAATATACTCGTGTATCCCTTCGAGCATGTCGATTTTGTCCCAGCCATATTGGCTTCCCGGTACGACGTGAGCCGAGTGGACTTCGACGCGGCCAAAAGGCGCGAATAGCTCGGCGGAGAGGATGCGCTGGGGGTAGGGGATGTCGAAGGCGTCGGGGTCGAGAACCCGAAATGGCCAGTGGCTTCCAATGGCAATGCCGGAGCTATGCGGCGCTTTGCCGTCCAGGAAGTCGTGGCTGTGGACGCCGTAGGGGAATCCAAACTCGCGTAGCAGTTGGCGCGCGTTTCTGCCGGCGGCTTTGCCGACCTCCTGGAGGGCGACAACTTCTGGCCTCCGCTCTTGGAGGGCAGCGAGCTGGCGCTTGAATCGTTTGATGGACGAGCGGTTTACATTCCAGCTTATGAGCTTCATATGTTTTCGGTCCTCGAAAATATCATTCTAAAAGCATCTTGCTGACAAGCCCGCGCAACTCCCCCACCAACGCCTTCCTGCTAGCCCGTAAATCCCGGTTCAAATCCACAAACCGCGCATGTATCTGCTGTGGCGACTCGCCGCCCTCCCGCACCGGCAAATCGAATACCTGCACATCCACCTCGCCCGCCGGCTGCGGATAGAGCAACACGTTATGCTGTGCGCGGTAGTTATGCGCGTAAGCAAATAGCTGAAACAGGTCGTCGCGCGACACTCCCTGGCGCCCGCCTTTCTCCTCGGATAGCCGCTTCCACTTTGTGTCCATGACCAGGCGCTGGTCGCCGCGCTCGATGAGCAGGTCGGCCTTGAGGGCGAGGGTCTTTTTGCCGTGTTTGCGGGGGCGGTAGTCGGGCGGGAGTTCGGCGGGCGGACGGTAGACCAGGTGTTGTAGGCGGCTGGTCGCCTGGGCGAAGAGTTTGCAGTCGGCGAGGTCGTCGGTGAGGACGTAGCGGCGCAGGAATTCGGCGACGAAGTTCTCGTAGACGACGTTCATGTCGAAGAGTAGCGAGAAGGTGTTCTGTGCGCCGGCTGCGGCTGCGGGGGCGCGCTCGGTGAGGACGAGGCGGCTGAACGCGAAGAGGTCGGCGAAGCGTTCGTTCTGGCGGTTGATGATGACCTTGTCGAAGTGGTGTGCGCCGATGCTGATGTCGGCGACCTCGTCGAGGAGCATCAGGCAGTAGGTCAGGCGCTCCTGGGTGTGGGTGGTGCTGGTGGTTTCGAAGAGGCGGCGGCAGGCGGCCTTGAAGATGCGGTTGAGCGCCGTGTCGGGCAGGAACTCGTCGTGCTCGACGAAGAAGCGGTCCTTGCGGGCGATGTTGTGTTTGATGTGCTCGGAGAAGGCGAGCTTTCCCTTGAGGACCGGCAGGTTCTCGCGGCGTCGCAGGTAGCTGTGCTGGCGGCCGCGGTTGAGCTCGAAGAAGAGCCGCTTGGCGAAGATGGCGATGAGGGTTTCGAGCAGCGGCGATTTTGCGGCCGATTGGTCGGCGAGGTCGCGCTCGCGGATGGGGAGCTTGCCGGCGAGGATGAGCATGTAGAGCAGGTTTTTTCGGGAGAACTCGGTCTGCGCTTCGGGCTTTTCCTCACAGGCACGCGGGGCGATCTTGGGCAGAATCTCGACCGATAGGCCGGGCACCTGGATGACGCCCACCCACTGCTGGGCGATGGCGTAGCGTCGGCGCCAGTCGAAGATCTGATAGTGCTCGCTCTTTGCGCGCCCCTCGTCGTAGTTGCGCAGGCGACGAAAATGGACGTCGGATAGATATAGCCGGCCGCCGCGTTGGGCTCCGGTCTTCACGTCAGCCGAGCCCCGGTAAAGCCGCGTGTATTCATGGACTGCGACCCGGCGCACTAATTCGCCTCCCCGGAGTAGACGCGTTTGTTGTAGTTGGCGAGGTACTCGCCCGAGAGGATACACTCGAAGTAGGTCTCGAGGTCGGCGGGCTCGAGCGTACCCTCCAAAAAGTCGGCGGCGATGGCGTAGCTTTGCTGGTCCTCGAAGTCGTCGTGGTCCATGCCGAGCAGGCCCTTTTCGAGCAGCGAGCTCGTCTCGACCAGCGGCGCGCGGTAGCCGTCGACATCCATGGCGTGGCCGTCGCTGCGTCCCGGCTCGCCGTACTCCGCATAGGGGCAGCCGAGCGCTAGGCAGACGCGCTCCCAGGAGCCGTAAAAATACTCCTGCAATAGCGGGATGACCGATTCGAGGAAGGCCTCACGCAGCTTCTTGTAGCCGGTCAAGCCCATGAAATAGGAGTGGCCGAGTTGGTGGTCGTCGTCGTAGAGGAAACGAATGCGCGCGTTGATATTCTCGAAGACTGCGATGACCAGGTTGATGAATTTGTCCTTGCCGCCGTAGACCTCGCCCGGCAGCGAGGCCTGCAGTGAATCGCGGATGACGCGCCAGTCCGGGAGCATCTCCTCGAAGCTAAAGCGGCGGCGCAGCGCGACGTCCATCAAGGCGATGGAGCGGTCGGCGGTGTTCATCGTGCCGATGATGTGCAGGTTGGGCGGCACCGCAAAGCGCTCCTTGGAGTAGGGCAGCTTGCCGATGAGCTGGTCCTTCTCGGTCAGCCGCTTGGACGGCTCGAGCAGGGTGATGAGCTCGCCCAGAATCTTGCTGATATTGCCGCGATTGATCTCGTCGATGACCAGCACATAGTCAGGAGCGTCCTCGTAGTTCAGCGTGACCTCGCTGCGCTCGCCGCGCACCAGAAAGTCCTTGAAGAGGTCGATACGTTGGTCTTGCGTCAACTCCGAAGCAGCCGCCCCAGGGTCGGCTTCCTCGGCAAACTCGCGTAGCTGAACTCCCTCGGCCGCAGCACGAAGCGCGATGCTCTTGAAGCTGCCCGGCTCGCAGCGGTAGCGGACGTCTCCGTCTTCCTCGTCACCCTCGGTCATCACCGGCCGGATGCCTTCGACGAACTCCTCGTAGGCGTAGGACTGGTGGAAGG
>JBKGZI010000424.1:0-5050 GCA_046545675.1 Persicimonas sp. | reverse complement strand
AGATCCAGCAGCGCCAGCGTAGTGCGCCGAAGATCCAGCAGCGCCAGCAACGCCCCAAGATCCAGCAGCGCCAGCAACGCCCCAAGATCCAGCAGCGCCAGCAGATAAAGCGTCCGCAGAAAGCGGTGCCCAGGCAGAAGAAGAGGTAGATTTACGCCATCACGCGGAAGCCCCTCCGCTTTCGCGTGATGCCCGAAATCCTCACACCCCATACACAATATTCTTCGTGCCGCGCTCCTCACAGAACTGGCGCACCGCCCCGACCATCGCCCGAGGAACGACGAATTTCCGGTCCCGAAACGTCCGCACGTCGAACCTCTGGCGCGCCTCCAGACAGGCCTGGCGGGCGTCGGCGGGCATCTTGTCGGTCATCGAGCCGCCCAGAGGGTCGTTGTCGCGGTCGGCGTCGATGTCGCCGGCGACCATATCGAGGGCGAACATCGCCACGAATGGGTCGTCGTGACCCTCGAAGAGCCCGTGGAGGGCGGCCGGAGCCTGCTCTTTGGCGAAGTAGATGGGGCCGACGGTGCCCTTGGCGACCCGCTCGACGTGCAGCCCGCCGAGCCCGGCGAGTTTGGCAAAGGTGAACTCGCTGTCCAGTGAGGTGAATTTGTAGATGAGCGACTGGAATTGCTCGGTGTGCTCGGCGGTCTCGTCGTCGAGGCGCACGACCTTCTTATTCCAGGCCCCCGAGGTCTGGGCCAGGTCGATCGCGTAGCGCACGAACAGCCCGCTGGCGTCGAGCTTGTCGAGCACGATGTGGAAGTAGGCGGTGTTATTCTCCTGCTCGACCCGGCGCAAAGCCACGTCCATCGCGCCCAGCGGGGCGAGCTCCTTGCCCTCGATATCGCTATAGTATTGGTGCTTGATCAACAGCTTTTGGTGGATGTCCTTGCCACTGTCGCGCGCCTTTTTCTCGAGCTGTCGACGCGAGCCGAGCTTTTGGAGCTGCTCGCCGGCGATCGCCACGTCGGTCTGCACCCGCGTCCACTCCCGATAGGATGGAAGCCCCGACTCCACGTTCATCTCGACGCCGTCGTAGAGCCCGCGGTGGATCTTGGGGCTCATGCAGCGCACGTGCGTCTGCATCCTGCGCGAGTCCGGGTAATATAGGTTCAGCCGCGCCCGACGCAGCACCCGGTACAGCCGCTCGACGTAGGCCCCCTCCGCCTCACCCTCGAGCCGAGTCGTCTTGATCGCGCTGTCCGGCAGCAGTTCTCTCTCATCAGCCATAAATTCCGCTCTCTCCCATTCAGCCTCACACCCGCAGTTTCGAGCCGTTGCCTTTCCTGGCCCCCCGGCCCCCCGGCCCCCTGAACCCCTGCCGTCACCGTTGCCTTTCCTGGACCCCTGGACCCCCGGACCCCTGAACCCCTGCCGTCACCGTTGCCTTTCCTGGACCCCTGGACCCCTGAACCCCTGAACCCCTGCCGTCACTTAATGTGCATCTTTTCGAGGTCCTCGATCGTCGCCTCTTTGACGTCCTGCAATGTAACTTCCTGATCCTCGGAGGCGCGCTCGATCTTCTGGGCCAGCGCCGAGGAGACCGCGTCGGCGATCTGCATATCGTCGTAGCCCTCGTTGAGGGCGAGGTTGGCCTCGAGGACCTGCTCGGTCTCGGCATCGTAAAGCTGCAGGTCGTCGAGCATGGAGTCGACGTTCTGGCGGAAGTAGGCCTGGGTCTCCGAGACAAAGCGCGTGGTGTGGTTGACCGATTCGGTCATCGCCTCGAGCGAATTTCTGAGCTCGAGCATGACCACCGAGGCGTCGGCGGCGGCGCCGATGGCCTGGATCTGACCGGCGACGAGGTCGAGCTTCTCGCTGGCCGCGGTCACATAGACGGTGATGTCGCTCTGCAGACGGGCGATGGTGTCGGCGAGCTGGCGGGTGCTCTTTTGGAGCTTGGCCAGCCGCTCCTCGGCGGTGCTGTACAGCTTGAGCATCGTGGAGTGCTTGGCCAGCTTGCGGCGGGCGGTGTCCAGCTCGGCCTGGACCTGCCGGGCCGTCGCCGAGCTCGGCTCGGCGGCCATCAATTCGACCTCGAAGCTGTCCTTGAGTTCGGTCAGCTCCAGGACGCGCTCGGCGGCGACCTCCTCGTTTTTGGCCGACGCGACGATCTGGTCGTTGAGCCGGTCGATCTCGTCGAAGAGGTCGCTCTTGGCAGCCTCGAGCCGATCTGCGAACTCCGCAGCCTCCTTGACCCGGCGCGAGCTGAGTTCATATTGCTTGCGTAGAAGCTCCTCGATCGAGCGCCGCGTGATAATCTGGTCGCCGAACCAGGGCAGCTTGGCGAGGACCTCACGCACCCCGCTCATAAAATCGCCGCGCTCGCGCTCTCGGCTCAGGTGACGAGTGATGTCTTTGAGCTTGTCGACCTCTTCGGTGAGCTGCTGCTGAATTTGGTCGTTGCGCTGGCGCAGCTTTCCGAGGGCTTCGACGTTGCGATTTTGACGGGCGCGCTCCGAGCTGATCGACGACTCCAACGAGCGCACCGAGATGCCCTCGCCGGTGTACGAGACTTGACGCTCGAGAATTTCGCGTTGCTTTTGGCTCATGGACTGTGCACCGCCTCAATCGGGATCAACGATGAAAGGCAGCTTACTGTCAGCGTCGCGCAAACGTCAACGAGTTCGCTCCGATGCGGGGTGGGCCTCAGAAATATCAATTGGAACGGTTGACGTATCCTGTCTGTTGTGCTTTGCAGGGGATCCACAAAGAGATCTCGCAGTTTTGCGCTACCCGACGCGATCGCGCGAGCGGTCGAGGCCCGGGGGATCAAGCGACTTGCATTGGAGTACCAATGGCTAACAAACAGTTGGACAACGTCGGTAACCTCGGCGACATCCTCAAGCATGGTGCGCTGGTCAGGCTCGCCAAGCTGATGAGCACCAAGGCGATCAAGGCACCGCTTCTGTACTTCGACACCCACGCGTTCATGCTCAACGCGCCGTGGAATAATACGTTGAAGTGGAAGCAGGCCGTCAACCGGGAGTTGTCCCAGCATCCCTATTATAAAGACTACGTGCGCCTGGAGGCCAACCGCCTCGACGAAGACGAGGGCTACCGCTGCTCGGCGGGCCTTGTCATCGACGTCATCAACGACATCCCGCACCGGGTCTACTTGGCCGAAAAGGACGACGAAGCGCGCCGCAAGCTCCAAGATCAAGTGCGCTCCGAGCCCATCCGCTGCGACGCCATCGTCGACGACGCCGTCAAGCTGGGCGACATCGTGCCACCGGGCGGCGACGACTTCGAATACGAGAAGACCGACGTCGCCGTCTTCGCGCTCATCGACCCCTTCGAGCTCGACCACTCCGAGTGGGCCGAGCTGTCGTCGATCATCTCCGGGTTCACCGAAGAGGATAGCTACGGCGTCATCCAAGTCTTCGACTTCGACGCCGACGAAGACAGCCCGACCTGGCCCGAGCCGCCCGAGCATTTCTATGGGCCGGTGGCCACCCTCGACCGCGGCCCCTATCACAACGCCGTCTATGCCACCCGTAAGATGGTCGATCAGGTCCAAGACGCGCTCGAGCTTCTCGGGTGGGAGCAGTACGAGATCGAAGTCGTCGAGCCCGAGGAATGATCTCCGCCGCACCTGCTCGACGATATCTAAAGGCATACCATGACCTCGTATCAGGAAGGTGACTCCACCACTGCGCGCGATCCTGGTGATGGCCTCGGATGCTTGGTCCCGCTCATCGGTCTGACCATTTCTCTGGCGATCGCGATCTCGCTGATCAGTTGGTTTTGGGTCGATCTTCAGGACGACGAGGCCGAGCCTGCCGACGCCTCGGTGGTCGACGCCGGCGATGCCTCATCTGCAGCCTCGGCCGCCGTCGACGCGACGGCGGCCGAGCTGGCCCCCTCCAAGGTATCCTCTGAGGTGCTCGTCGAGGTCGTGCAGAGCGTCGGCTGGCGCAGCTTTGGCCAACCCGATGTCTACGACCTCGGCTCTCAACAACGCGTCGCGCACAAATTTCACCGCGACGACCAAAAGATTCGCCTCATCGTCCACACCCATAAGAGCACAGAGGCCAGCGAGTCGGCGATCGACACGATCGACTCTCCGGCGCAGGCCATCCAATTCGGCAGCAAAATGGTCGTCGTCGAACCCGTTGGCCGCGACGCTCGGCCGGCCATCGGCTCGGTCACCGACAGACTGCGCCAATTTCGCGACCTCATCGACGGCCAGTCCGATCAACCCGCGACCAGCCAATAACGTCTTGTGGTAGACGCCGCTGCGAGGCTATAGTGCGTTCGCTATTCCACAACTCGTTCGCACGCAGTGATCCATGGTCCACAAGACACCCGTTCTCGTCTTCGCATTCCTATGCCTCACGCTGATCCCAGCCACGGCGTCGGCTCAACAATATATCGGCGTCGGCGCCGGCCTCTTCACCGACGACGGCGATTTAGCCGGCGAGGAGAGCCGCGATGTGATTGACGAGGCCGACGAGTCCTATGAATTCGAATCTCGCCGCGCGCTGGCCGGTGGCATCTGGTATCTGCGCCATTCGAGCGAGAACGTGCGCTGGGGCGGCGGGCTTCGCTACTACGGAAGCTATCAGATCGTCGAGATTCCCGAGGACGAAGACGACGAGCCCGACCCCTTCGAGCTCGGCCCGCTGACCGAAATCTACGCCCATGCCGAATGGCTCATCCCTTTCACCGACGATATGTCGTTGGTGCTCGGCGGCCAGATCGGCCCGTCTGTGCTCTTCCCCGACGGCCAATTCCAAGAGTCCATCGACGACCTCGACGAACAGGGCGTCGAGGTCTGGGATACCCCCCGGCTCGGCTACCACCTGGCTCCCATGGTGGGCGCACGTTGGCAGCTCGACGAGCGCCTCTCGGTGCGCAGCGACCTCGCCGTGCGATACGAGCAGCTCTTTTTATTCGCCATCGACGACGACGTCGACGGGGTGGCCTACGAAAAAAACTGGTCGACCAACGCGCTGCGCTACGAGCTCGGCGTAGCGATGGAAGTGCGTCTCTAAGTACAAGCGCGTAAGTCTTGTGGATAACGAGAAGCTCGAGACACTCGATG
>JBKGZI010000423.1:0-5060 GCA_046545675.1 Persicimonas sp. | reverse complement strand
CCTGAGAGATCAGGGGTCCAACGAGGCTTTTTCTTTTCTTGGTGCCGGATCAGGGGCTCGGGTGACGCGACCTTCGTCATTCTACTTATTTGCCAAGCTCCCCATACATCCGCTCGGCCAGCGCCCTCGCTCGCTCGGCGAGGGCAGCCCAGCCGGCCTCGTCGGCCTGACGAGCGCAGATGTCGGCCAGCCAGGCCATGTCGCGGTCGGCGGTGCCGTGCTCGTCGAGCAACTGCTCGACGCTTTGGAACGCCGCCGCGTATTCGTCTCGACGCCCGAGTCCCGCAGCGCTCGCCGCGCGAGCCAGCTCGCCAATCGGCAGCGCAAAATACTGGCCGCTGCGGCGCAGATGCTCGACCAGCCGGCGTGCCTCGCTGTTGACGCGCCCGTAATCACCCTCGGCCAGATCGACCAGCGCCAGGTTGAGCTCGTCGAGCCCGCTGTTTCTGCTGCCTCGGGAGCGCTCGATCTGCAGGGCTCGCTGATAGTATTCGCGCGCCTCGGGCCAGCGGCCCTCGAAACGAGCGATCTCACCGAGATGACGCAAGCATGAACTCACCGCGATTCGCGAACCGATGCCCTGGGAGATCTCGAGCGCCGCTTCAATCTCGGCGCGTGCCCGGTCGAATTCTCCCTCGGCCAACCAGGCATAGCCTATGTTGCTGAGCACCTCGGCGCTGCGGGGTTGATCCTCGCAGCGCCGAGCGTGGACCAGCGCTTCACCGAGCTTCTCACGCGCCTGGCCGAGCTCGCCGCGGCGCATATGAGAGAACCCCTCGGCAAATGAAGCGAATAGCAGACCGATGGCATCGTCGACCGCCTCGAGATGTTCGCGCGCCTCGGCGATGAGCTCGAGCGAACGCTGGTATTGTCCGCGGTCGCGCAAGACGCGGGCGACCACCAGCAGCGCGTGTCCGACGTCGACTCGCCATCCGTGCCGGGTCGCGACCTCGGCCGCCCAGCGAGCATCCTCCAGAGCGCGCTCATGCTCGCCGAAGGGCACGTTGATTTGGGCGCGCACCCACGCATTCTCGACGCGGTGGCGATGCTCTTCGGAAAGACCGAGCTCGTCACATAACTGCACCCGGCGCGCCAGGAGCTGCTGGGCCTGACGGTGATCGCCGCGGTCGACCGAATGATGCACGGCCTCCTTGAGCGGGATGAGCGCCTCGGCGAGCTGGCCGGCACCGATGAGGTGAAGCGCGCGTCGCTGCGCAGTCTCTAAGGCGGCCTCCGGGTATAGATTCCCGAGCGCCTCCACACACGCCAGATGATGCTCGGCTGCGCGCCCGGCCCGCTCGGCAGCGTCGCAGAGGCTCTCGGGGAGCATCCCGTGGACAAACGACGCCCCGGAGCGGTCCCGCCGGATGAGCCCCTCTTGAATCATGCGGTTGGCGAGCGCCTCCGAGGGCCTGACGCCACTGAGCCGGCAGACCTCCGCCCACTCGCGCTCGTCGACGTGCTGGCCGAGCGTGGCGGCCAGCTCCAGCGAGATCAGCAATTCGCGGCGCTGATCGACGGGGAATTCCTCGAGCAACTTGTCGACCCGCCGCAGCCACAGGTCGTGGATATTTCTCGGTAATGTGCCCACCGCTCCTTCGCGCAACGAGAATCCGCCGCGGCCGACCTCGAGGATGCCGCGACTGACCCAATCACCGATGAGTTGGACCGCAAAGAGGGGGTTGCCCTCGGTACGGTCGCGCACCTGCTCGGCCAACCTGGCGTCGAGGCCGAGGGTACGCTCGATCAGCTCGGCGTGGTCGGCGGGCTCGAGGCTGCCGAGCTGGAGGCGGACAATGCGCGAGTCAGCTTCGATGCTGCGAAGCCGGGCCGCCGCCTCGGCGTGGTCGGCGAGCGTCTGGGCGCGTGCGGTCATCAGCACCAACAGCGGCAACTCCTCGTCCAGCCCGAGCAGATGCTCGACTAATCCCAGCGCGTCGTTGCCCCATATGATGTCGTCGAGCCACAAGATGACCGGCCGCTCTCGGGCGATCTGCCGCAGCAGATTCTCGAGGACGACGTGGCGCTCCGAGGCGGTCGAGAAATGAAAGCGCGGGCTCTGCTCGCCGGCGGCTGAATCGGCCGCGGCCGGGCGAATCATCTCGGTCAGCGCGCTGGCTTGGTCATCGACATAACGCTCGGTGCCCGGGCCGTACCCGTCGATCATCTGCTCGGTCTTGCGGCGCACCCGCTCGTAGACGCCGGCGCGCGGCAGGGACCAGCTCGCAAAATAGGTATCGAGCATGCGCGGCAGCCCCTCGGAGGGACCGGACTGCTCGCTATGGGGCGCCTCGAGGACCGTGGCCGCGCCGAGCTCGTGGGCGCGCCGGCACATCCACTCGACCAGCCGGCTCTTGCCGGTGCCCGCCCCTCCGTGCAGGCTGACGCCGCGAATGCTTCCGCTCTCGTAGACCCCTCGCAGCGCGTTCCAAATGACTTCGCGCTGCTCTTCGCGATCGACAAATGGACTGCTCCTCAACCCGAATAGCCCCAGCCCGACGCCGATGAGATGCTCGGCCAACCCGTCCTCGTAAGCCGTGCGCCAACTCTCCGGAAGCGGGGGCGGCGGGTCGAATTCGAGCGGCGCAAATTCGGTCGTATCGCTCTGCCCGTCACGCTCGAATTCGGCCTCTGAGGCGGCCGAGTCGACCGGCAACGTCAACACCGTCGGCACCACCACTGACTTGGTCTCCAGGTGCCCAAATTCGTCGTCGGGCGCGAAGCGAAGCGTCTTCTCGTCGATGAGCGTGGGCGCGTCGGGCAAAACGGCGTCCGCCTCGGGCTGCCGGGTTTCGGCGGTCGCGTCGACGTCCGCCTCGCCGCTCAAACCAATAGCCGAGGCGGTGCCGCGGGCCTTATCTTCAGACACGCCCGGCAACTGCGAGAGCGCGTAGGCGGCATCGGCCGCCCGCAGAAAACGATCGGAGGGCTTCTTGGCGGTGAGTTTACGCAGGTACGCGTCGAACTCATCGGGCACCGCCAAGCGCGGCTCGAGCTCGGGAAACGGCATATTCAGGTGCATATTGGCCAGCCGCACGAAGCTCGAATCCTGGAACGGGCGCCGCCCGCACGCCAATTCATAGGCCAAGCATCCGACGGCGTAGAGATCCGTCCACGGGCCGAAGTCGCGCCAATCCCCGGCCAATTGCTCCGGCGGCATATAATGCGGCGTACCCGCCGAGGCCCCGTCGTAGCTGCGGGTGTCATGGTCGAGCTCGCCCTTGCCGGCGTGGGCAATCCCGAAGTCGCTCAGTTTATAGTTGAGCCTCGCCCCGTCGATCTGGCACAGGATATTATCGGGTTTGATGTCGCGGTGGATGACGCCACGGGCGTGGGCGTAGGCGAGCGCGTCGAGCAGGTCGAAGATAAAGCTTTGAAGCGAGCGCCAATCGCAGATCAGATTGCGGCGCCGAATGGTGCCGCCGCGGGCAAACTCCATGGCCAGATACGGGCTCCCCTCGGCCAGCGACGGGTGGCAGCTCGCCGCGAGCCGGCTGATGCGCCCGTAGTCGAAGACGCTGACGATGCCCGGATGGTCCAGACCCGCGACCGCCTGCACCTCACGCTCGAAGCGTTGGTGGTACTCTGGGTCGCTGGCCTTCGCGCCGGTGATGACCTTGACCGCCACCGGCATCTGCTGAGCCCGGTGAACCCCGCGCCAGACCTGCGCCATGCCGCCCTCGCCGATGACCTCCAGGAGGTCGAACGGGCCGCAAGTAATGGGCGAATTGGCTCGCATGGTCATGGACTCGACGTAGGAAGTAGGTCTCCCACCATATTTACAACGTTTTGCGCCGAGTCAAAAGGTCAGCCGCTCATCACCGGTGCCAGCCCCTCCCAGGTCTGGCCAGTCGCATTATTCAGAATCGTCCGGCAGGATCTCGAAGCTGATCTGGGTGGCGTATTGCTCCTCGCCATCTGCAGTTTCGAGCGCAAAATCGACATCACACTGTCCCTCCGCCAGCGGCTCGACGGCAAAACTGGTCCCTCTTCGACGGCCATCCTCGTACTGCGTCCCCATCGGGATCACCTCACAGATAGCGGTCGTCTCCGACTCCACACGCGAGCGCAGGCCTGAATTGCAGACCGTCACGTCGTTTACGGTCGGATAAACTTGATATACCGCTGGAGAACCACCCGCTTTCAAGTCCCCTTCGTTTCCCCAATCTGCGACCGCGGTCACGCCATCGACCTGCCCAAACTCAACCACCTCGAACTCCAATTTGTCGTCGGTCACCGTCGACTCGAGCGTGCCCTGCCTGCCTGCGTCACCGGTGCGCAGGCTGACCGTCGTTCCCCTCGTATGATCCGCGTCGAGTTCGAGGCCCTCGCCGTCGACGCGCACCGGCGGAACGTCGTAGCCCACCAACTTAACGTCTTCGTCTGAGTAGAGTTGGCTGGTCAGGCGCAGATATTGGGAGGGCAGGTACAGCCAATCGGGGCTGTCCGCGCAATCGTGAGTGAGGGTGTGGCGCGCGACCTCGCGCACCCCGATGGCTAAGCTATCTTCAACGTTGCTGCCATCCGGGCGTCTGGCCACGACCTGGAGCATGGCCTCACCATCGGCCACGCCGCGCACGACAATATTGTCATAGCCGGTCTCCACCACCTCGAGCACGCTCGGGTCGCCCGAAGATGCCTGCAGAACCCTCAATATTTGCCCGTCGTCCCTGCTCACCACGCCAAACTCGACCTGGCCGCCCTCGGCCAACTGCGACGAATCCCGCCACGTGCTCCACTCTGGCGGGGGCTCGAACGTGATATTTCCCTGCTGACCGTCCTCACCAGCAGGGCCCGGTGGGCCACAGGCGACGCAAAAACATAGTGTGACGGACGCAAGCGCAATGAGAGCACGAACCTTCATGTCATTCCCCAAACCAAAGAGTCACCAACAGTGACTGACAGAACATGCAGATATCGCGCCAGCTAGAAATATTCGGGCCAACCAGACTAGGCAGGAGCAACCGAAAGGTCTTGGCCCGTCCCTTCGGGGGCCAGATAGGACCCCAAGACCCCTGCCGGTTTATCCGGCAGGTGAATCAGCCTGAGCGGGCTATCGT
>JBKGZI010000422.1:0-5064 GCA_046545675.1 Persicimonas sp. | reverse complement strand
GCTCGCCGCCGAGGCCGGCAAGGCCGGCTGGCAGCCGTTTTTGCAGATGATGGCGTTGATCAGCATCAACCTGGCCGTCATCAACTTACTGCCCATCCCGGTGCTCGACGGCGGCCATCTGCTCTTATACGCCCTCGAGGCCATCAAACGCGGACCGCTGAGCTATCGAACCCGCCAGATCGCCGCGTATATCGGCATCGCCATGATCATCTTCTTGATGGTCCTGGCGTTCAAGAACGATATCGAGCGCAATTGGGATAAGATCGCCGAATGGCTGAATTAGATACTGCAGAGAGTGAGAAAGTGAGAAAGTGAGAAAGTGAGAAAGTGAGAAAGTGAGAGAGTAAGATAGGCCCCTGCTCTACCGAGCTCTCGCGGTCGATCGCGAGCAGTCGCTGTATCTAACTTTCTTACTTTCTGACTATCTAACTCTCTCTGAGAAATTATCTAACTCTCTCTGAGAAATTATGAACGAACAACCGGACAATATGCAGCGAGTACTAGCCATCGATACGGCGACACGGGTCCAGTCGCTGGCGCTCATGGACGGTGATACGGTGCTCGAACACTCGCAGCGCCGCGTGAAGTTCAACCACGGCAGCACCCTGCTCGAGCATCTATCGCAGACGCTCGACGAGCATCAATTGGAGGTCGCCGACCTGGATCTGGTGTCTGTCGGGCTCGGCCCGGGCAGCTTCACCGGGCTCCGGGTGGGGCTGGCCATCGCCAAATCGCTGAGCCGGGCGGAGTCAATCCCCATCGTCGGCGTCTCCACCCTGGCCGCCCTCGCCCACTCGGTGGCCATCACCAACCCGACGGCGATCGTGTGTCCGATGTACGACGCCCGCCGCCGCGAGGTCTACGCGGGCTTCTACCGATGGAACACGCCGCGCCTCGAGCAACTCGAGTCCGACCAGACGATCACCCCGGCCAAGCTGCGCGACCGCATCCTGCACTATTCGAGCACCGTCGCCCCGGTCGTCCTGGTGGGTAACGCCCCCCGCACATACCGCGACGAACTCGACGTCTGGGAGATGGCCAACATCAACTGGGAGGCCCCCGACGTCAGCGTCATGCCCCCGTGGACCGACGCCCCGTCGGCGGTCTCCGTGGCGCTCCTTGGCCGCCGCAAGGCGCGCAGAGGCGAGCTGGACGACCTGGCCAGCCTGGAGCCGAATTATATTCGGCCGACCGATGCCGAGAAGAGCTTGAAGGACTGAGTTCCTGCCCATGACTTCGGTGCCAGGGCATCCTGCACTGACTGCAGACCCGGAAGGTCTGGCACCGGTTGTGGCTGGTTGCGTTATTGCATCGCCAAGCCACGTAGTTTACCAAGAAGGGAGGCTCTTCGAACGGAGGCGAACGCGATGCGTACCGACATCAAATTGGCGTTATGCGTACTGCTGGTGGTCGTCGCAGCCGGATGCGACAAAAAAGGCGCGAACGACACCACCAGCGCCAATCCGGCCACGGAGCAGTCCGCTTCGGACGAAAAACCAGCCGAACGCGACAAGTCGAGCAGCGGCGCGCGCGCCGGCCAGTGGAAGGCGCACGACGTCCACACCCACCTGTCGCCGATGAGCTATCCGATCGCGCTGAGGCTCATGGACCAAAACGACCTGTACCGGGTCGTCAATATGAGCGGCGGAAGCAGCCCGGGCTACCGCGAAAAGCACCTCGAGCTGACCGACGAGTATGCCGGGCGTATCGCGTTATTTAGCAATATCGACTGGAGCACCGTCGACGAGCCCGACTTTGGCGAGTCGGCGGCGAACGCGCTCGGCGAGGCCGTCGGGATCGGATATGCCGGCCTCAAAATCGCCAAGAGCCTGGGGCTGGGCGTCAAAACCGAAGACGGCGAGCTGCTCGAGGTCGACGACCGCAGGCTCGACCCCGTCTGGGAGAAGGCCGGCGAGTTGGGTGTGGTGGTGGGCATTCACACCGGCGATCCCAAGGCATTCTTCGAAAAACCCGGGCCCCAAAACGAGCGCCACGCCGAACTCGAGCTCGCCCCGAACTGGAGCTTTTACGGCGACGAATACCCCTCCCGCGAGGCGTTGCTCGCCGCGCGGGACCGCGTCGTCGAGCGCCACCCGGACACGACCTTCATGCTGTTGCATTTTGGCAACAACCCCGAGGACATCGATTACGTCGACCGGCTGCTCGACGAGAACCCGAACGTCATGGTCGATGTCTCCGCGCGGATCGCCGAGATCGGCCGTCACGACCCGGAGAAGGTCCGCGAGCTATTCATCAAGCACCAGGACCGCATCCTCTTCGCCACCGACCTGAGCGTGAGCGCACGCGCGACCGAAGACAACCGCCTGCAATACCGGCTGACGCTGGGCAGCATCAGCAAAGAGCCGCCCACGCTCGAGGACGTTCAGGATTTTTATGATAAGCATTGGCGTTATTTCGAGACGGACGCCGAGGCTATTGACCATCCGGTGCCGATCCAGGGCGATTGGAAGGTCCATCCGATCGAATTGCCCGAAGAGGTGCTCGAGAAGGTCTATTGGAAAAACGGCGAGCGGCTGATTTTTGCGCCTTGGTTGGCACGGCGGGCGGCGCATGATGTGGCGAAGCGGGCGGCGCTGAGTGTGGAAGAGTGAGCGGAGAGAACGGCGGTTTAGGTTTAGGTTTAAGTTTTCGAGCATGGTCACTTTTTTCGCCGTTGCCGTTGCCGTTGCCGTTGCCGTTGCCGTTCCTGAACCCCCGGACCCCTGGACCCCTGGACCCCTGATCAATGACCCCCGGACCCCTGATCAATGACCCCCGGACGATTTAATCTGACATTTAGCGAGGACCCCGGCCTGAAGCTGACCGATCTGCGTGGCGTCGGCCGCAAGACGGCGGAGCGTCTGGGCGAGCGGGGGATTTTCGACAAGGCGGATTTGCTGCTGTTCATTCCGCGGAAGTACCGGCCGATTTATCGGCATGTGGCCGGGCCGGATATGGTGCGCCAGCAGGCTGGCTATGCGCAGTTTTACGGGCGGATCGCGCGGGTCAATATCCCGCCTCGCCATAGCCGGGCGCCCGTGGAGGTGCACCTGCAGGTCGACGGGGCCATCTTCAAGCTCATCTGGTTCAATATGAACCGGCAGGGGTTTACGAGGCTCTTCCGGGTCGACAAGTGGCTGCTCGTCGAAGGAAAGGTGGAATGGGAGCGCGGCGGCACGCCCACCATGGCGCATCCGACCTTCGACGCCGTCGGCGCCCCACCCGCGGAGATGCCCGAGGCCAAGGTCGACCTCGAGGCGGTCTATAAGTCGATGGAGGGCATCAATGACTCGACGGTGCGCAAGGCGCTCGAGCAGGCGGCCGCCGAGCTGCTGCCCCGCGCGGTGGACATCGTGCCCCGGCAAATCCTCGAGCGCCACAACCTGCCGACGGTGCGCCGGGCGCTCGAGACCATCCACCAACTGCGCGAATTCGGCGACGCCGAGGCGTTCCGACGCGAGCTCAACCGCGCCAGAAACCGCCTGGTCTACGAGGAGTTCTACACGCTCCAAAAGAAGCTCGCCCACGACTACGTCACCGAGCGACGCGCCGCCCGCGCCCCGCAATGCACCGAGCGCGAGCTCGGGCGCAGCCTCGTGCGCAACCTTCCGTTCTCGCTGACGGGCGACCAGAGCGAAGCCATCGCGACCATCGCCGACGACCTCAAAGAGCGCGCGCCCATGCGCCGGCTTCTGCAGGGCGACGTGGGCAGTGGAAAGACCGTCGTCGCGTTTATGGCGGCGGCCATCTGCATCGGAAGCGGCCAGCAGGTCGCGATGATGGCGCCCACCGACATCCTGGCCAAACAGCACCTTCGGCGCGCCCGAGAGATGTTCGAGGGGTTGCCGGTCAATATCGGCCTTCTGACCGGCTCGCAGTCGGCCTCCGAGCGAGACGCGGTGCTCGAGCGTCTGAGGGACCCTGCCCAACGTGCTCAGCCCGCCGAGCAGTCACTCTTTGACGACGGCGACGCAGACGCTAGCAGTCGGCGCATCGATCTGGTCATCGGCACCCACGCGCTCTTTCAGGACGACGTCGACTTCGACGAGCTCGGCCTGGTCATCGTCGACGAGCAGCATAAATTCGGCGTCGAGCAGCGCCAGGCGCTCCTTGAAAAAGGCCGCGACCCGCACTTTTTGGCGATGACCGCCACCCCCATCCCCCGCTCGCTGGCCCACGCGGTCTTCGGCGACCTCGACCTGACCGTCATTCGCGAGAAGCCCCCGGGTCGCAAACCCATCCGCACCTTCCTGCGCGACCGCTCACGCGCCCAGAAGGTCTACGAATACGTCCGAGACCGCATCGAGGAGACCGGCGAGCAGGCCTATTTTGTCTACCCGATGGTCGAGGCCAGCGAGGCGGTCGCCGGCCGCGAGAACGTCACCGACTCGGCCGAGGCGCTGGCCAATGGGCCGCTGTCCTCGCTCCGGGTGGGCATCCTGCACGGGCGCATGGACGCGACCACCAAAGACCGCACCATGCAGCGCTTCGCAGATGGCGAGATCCAGGTGCTCTGCGCCACGACCGTCGTCGAGGTGGGCATGGACGTGACCAACGCCACCCTCATGGTCATCGAGAGCCCGGAGGTCTTCGGGCTCAGCCAGCTCCACCAGCTTCGAGGCCGCGTCGGCCGCGGCAGCGCCGACTCGATGTGTATCTTGCTGGCCGGCTACGCGCTCACAGCCGACGCCGAAGAGCGGCTGGGGTCGTTTTCGGGCACCGAGGATGGCTTCGAGCTGGCCGAGGTCGACCTGGAGATCCGCGGCCCCGGCGAGTTTTTGGGCGTGCGCCAGGCCGGCCTGCCCGAGTTTCGCTTCGCGGACGTGCTTCGCGACGCCGAGCTCATCCAACTGGCGAGGCGCGATGCCCGGCGTGAGGTTTTGGGCGATGCGGGGGCGTAAATATTGACCTCAACAACCCGGAGCGGTTCTAAAAACCTAACCCAAATCGTAGTTCGCGCCGCAGTTCAGGCGCCTTAAATAGAGGATCTTTCAGCAACCGAGCATCTACTATTCTAGAGTTTCGCCATCTTTTCAGACGGTAACGGTTGAGTCAGTTGACCGA
>JBKGZI010000421.1:0-5089 GCA_046545675.1 Persicimonas sp. | reverse complement strand
ACTGCACGCTATTCGCGCAGACAAGGAGACCGCCAAGAAGGCGCATTCGGCAATACGGGTCGAGCAAGACAACAGGAGCGACGGCGTCCCTGCCGTCGCATTCGGCAATATGGGTCGAGCAAGACAACAGGAGCGACGGCGTCCCTGCCGTCGACAGCAATATGTGCCGCCGCTCGCAAAAAAGCCCCGACGGCACACAAGGCCGTCGGGGCTTTTCTCGCAGATCAGATGATCGGCTCAGAACTGCACCGACGCTCGTTCGTTCTCCGGAGCCAGCAGGTCGTTGACCTTCAGGCCCAGCGCGCCGAACGAGTAGACGTAGTCCTCGATGAATACGCTTCGGCGCACGCTCGTCCACCACTGACTCTGGCCGTCGCTGGTGAAGTCGCCGTGGTCGACGCGGCCGATCTCACTGAAGCCGTCGGCGGCGTTGGCGCTGTAGACGAGCAGGCCGGTGAAGTTCTCGCCGTTATTCTCGTCCCACTCGTGGATATTGATGGGGAAGGCGAGCACCTCGCGCTCGGGGTGATAGGTAAAGGCGTGGTGGTCCCACATCGCCTCGCTCCACGACGACCAGCCACCGGTCGACAGCACCTCCTGGTGGACGCGCTGGGGGTCGGTCATGTCGCTGACGTCGAAGATCTGCAACTGTACGCCGGTGACTTGGCCCTGGTCGTCGGCGTCCTGGCCGATGGTCATCAGATGGTCGTCACCGAGCGGGTGGATGTAGCTGGAGAAGCCGTTGACCTTGAGCTCTCCCATCAACTGCGGGTCGTGCGGGTCGGAGAGATCGAGGGTGAACAGCGGGTCGACCTGCTCGAAGGTCACCACATAGCCCTTGTCGCCCATCATGCGCGTCGAGAAGATCCGCTCGCCGGGGGCCATGTCGCGCACCGAGCCGCGCTCCTTGAATTGGCCGCCGGACTCCTCGAGCACGATGACGTGGTTGCCGCCGTCGACTTCGCGCTCGCCGGTGGTGGTATTCCAATCCCAGCGGTTGTCGGTGGTGGCCACGCGCAGATAGCCGTCGTGCTCATCCATGGAAAATTGGTTGAGGATCCAGCCGTCGACGCGGCCGCTGGCCCTGTAGACGGGGCGCTCGTCGTCGCCGTCGAGCGAGAATTTGTGGATGTGGCTCTCGTTATCCTGAGCGCCCATCCATCCCCAGCCCCACCACCAGGCGCGGCTGGACATGGCTACGTACAGGTTGTCGGTCGAGGCATAGACGTTCCAGCCGTGAGCCATCAGGCCCGTGGAGGTGATCTCGGTGGGATCGTCCATGTCCAGGTGCGAGACGTGGAGCACGCCCAGACCGGCGTTTTGTTGGGGCAGATACAGCTCGTCGCACGCGTACATCGCCTCGGTATTCTCAGAGCCGTCCGACTCGAAGGTGCGCCGACGGGGCATCAACTCGCTGATCGTCTTGTCGGCGAGTTCTTGCTCGACGATCTGACGGACCAGCGGACGGGCGTCGTCGACCTTCTGCTGGACCTCGGCCTCGGAGTCTTCCCAGTCGGATTCGGGCAGGTCATGATCCGCGGAGTAGGCGATCCCCCACACATCGAGGGTGTGTTGGAACTGGCCCTGAGAGACGAGGTACATCTCGCCGTCGGTCATCCGGCCGGTCTGGAAATACCCCTCGAGCTCGACCACGTCCTCCAAGACGGGCGCGCTGCGATCGGAGACGTCCAAGATCGTGATGCGCGTCCACTGGGTCTGGTCATAAAACTGCGAGAAGACCGCCACCCGGTCGTCCTTCAAGAACATCGACCGAGCCCACAGGTGTCCGTTGTCCGAGGCCGTGCCGTCCTGGCTGAGGTCGTATCGGGACACGATCGAGGTCTCCTCGGCCGGCCAGCTATCCAAGATCAGCAGCTCACTTTCGTGCACGGCGTAGATGAAGTCGCCGTCGGTCTTGATGATGTCGTCTTCATCGACGCCCTCTTCCTGGACGTTCGTCTCGGTATAATCGTCCGGAGACTCGCTCGAATCGTTGCCCTCCTCGGCCGACGGCTCGCCTCCCGCGGCGTCGTCCTCCATCCCGGCATATTGATACCGGTAGCGCAGCGCCTCCTCGGTGGTCGAATCCACGATGCGATCGCGGATCTCGTCGCAACTCTGAGCCGGACTCAGCGTAAATTCGTGCTCACCGGTGTTGCCCGGCCCATTATTATTCGAACCATCCTCGTCGCCGCACCCGACGGCCAGGCCGGCGGCTGCCAACACCACCAGGATAAGCCAGCGTCGTGCGATACGAGTCGAGTCTTCAAAAATTTGTGTCTGCATCACCGTCCTCCTCAGATCTCTGTCACTCAATAGCGAATCTATCGTGTCCAATCCGGCCGCAGCGGCCTTCGGGGCCGGCTGTGGCGTCTTGCTTCCTTCTCTGCCCCAGAAGAAATGCGAAAATGATGCCAACGATCACCTTATTGCGAAATGTTGCGAATACACTGGACAGACCCCGGCTGCCGGCTAGATACTCGCCGGCCCAAGTCACAGACTCCGAATAGAAAAGACAAAATGAACAACCGCTCAGGCCTCAATCATGGATAAAGGCATGACGAACTGACCCGATAAGCGCGGCTTCGAAATCGACGAATTTCCGGGCTCGTTTCGGCTGGCGATGGTGCACGTCGGCGTCGACGAGGAGCAGGTGCTGGACCCGAGCTCATTTCTCGACGCCACCTATCGCGAACTCGACGCCTGGCAGCCATCGTTGGATGCTCTATACGTCGCTGACAACCCACAACTGGTGCGCGCCGATCTCGTCGAGGCAGCCGACGGCTGAGCGCTGAAAATGTCATCGCCGGTCTCAGACGTCCGGCCACAACAACTCCGAATCTCACCTCAGACAAAAAAGCCCCGGAGGCCATATGGACCTCCGGGGCTCGCTTCACAAACGATCTTATGCTCACTTATTTCGAGCTCGGATCCGGAGTCATGCGCAAGTAGGGGCGAAGCTCCTCGACGTCTTCGAATTGCTTCTTGGCGTCTTCGGTGCTGATCGAGGGCTTGACCACCACGCGCTCGCCCTTGTTCCAATCCACCGGCGTGGCGATATCGTATTGATCGCTGACCTGCAGCGCGTCGATGACGCGCAAGATCTCGTCAAAGTTACGCCCGATGGCGGGCGGGTAGGTCATCGTGAGGCGAATCTTTTTGTCCGGGTCGATGACGAATACCGAGCGCACCGTAGCGGTGTCGTCGGCCTTGGGGTGGATCATATCGTACATCTGCGCGATCGAGCGATCCTCGTCGGCGATGATCGGATAGTCCATCGTGGTGTTCTGGGTATCCTCGACGTCTTTGACCCACTCGTGGTGGTCGCCGATGGGGTCGATCGACAAGACGATGCGCTTGGCGTTTCGCTTCTCGAACTCCTCACTCAAATTCGCCGCGCGACCGATTTCGGTGGTGCATACCGGCGTAAAGTCGGCCGGGTGGGAGAAGAATACCACCCAGGAGTCGCCGCCCCACTCGTGAAAGTCGATCTCGCCTTCGGTGGTCATCGCTTGGAAATTCGGTGCTTCGTCGCCTAGTCGGAGAGTCATAGGTATATCCTCTTCAAAAACGAATGGTGAGGTTGCCGCAACCAGCGAGGCTGCGCGTGTTCTTTCGAACTGCGTCAGTGCAGTGCGATAGAGTTAAACACGCTTCGAGAAAAGGCAACTCGTACGGCCTCGATTTCTCAGGCGCTCGCGCGTACGGGGTCCCGGAGATCGACCTGCTCTCTGAGCGCCAGGATATTATTGAGCAATGACTCGGGGTGCTCGTGGATGAAGACGTGACCGGCCCTGGGCACCACGGAGAGCGAGGCGTTGGGGATGAGTTCGGCGAGGATCTGGGAGTTCTTCGGAGGGATCAGAAAGTCGGAGTCGCCGGTGACCACGCGCGTGGGCACCGTGATGTCGCCCAGCGAGGCACCGGTGTGGTGAAACACCGCCGCCAGAAGTTGGCCGAGCACCGCCCACGGTGGAGTGGGCAGCTCCTCGAGGATCTCTTCCCACTTACGAAATAAGTCGGCGAGCTTGGGGGTGGACTGCTTGTGGGCGAAGAGCTTCTGCGCCTCCTCGATGGTAACCGTGGTGCTGGCGAAGACCATCTTGAGCAGAAGCCAGATGGACTCGATCCGAGGAAAGACGCCGGTGGGCACCCCGCAAGTCGTGGCAGCGAGCAGCAAGCCGGCGACGCGCTCGGGGTGCTCGAGGACCACGTGCTGGCTGAGCATGCCGCCGAAGGACACCCCCACGACCAGCGCCCGGTCGGCGCCGGCGTCCTCGATGACCCGCGCGACATCGTCGGCCATCTCGCGCATCCGATAAGGCGGCAAGGGCGCGTCGGAGCGGCCGGTGCCGCGGTTGTCCGGCACGATCACGAAAAAGTCATGGATGACCAGATCGTCGACGATGTCGCGCCAGACGATTCCGGGAAGACCCAGGCCCATCAGCAGCACGATCGGGGTGCCGCTCGGCGAGCCGAAGGTCTCGTAGGCAATCTTGACGCCGTTGTTGGTGATATGGGGCATGAAACAAGCCGTTGATTTACAGGAAGAGCTTTTCGTAGACACAACATGCGGACATCTGACCGTATGCCAAGCGCCGACTCATTCAATCTGACCCGCGAGAGCCTCGAATTTGCCGCGATCCAGCTCGATGAACAATCCGGTCGCCTCGGCATAGACGGTGCCGTCGTCCCCGACGATTCGCCCGCGGGGGTGGATTTTGCGGCCGTCGGTCCGATCGACCCACGCCTCGGCGGTGACGACCTCGCCGAGCGGCAACATATTGCGAAATTTGGTGGTCAGCTCGGCGGCGACCACCCCGTGGCCAGCCACCCAGCAGGAGCTGCCCAGCGCCTCGTCGAGCACCGCCGCCATGCTTCCGCCGTGGGCGTGGCCGGGCGGGCCCTGTGCGCCCGGGCCAAACCAGATCTTGCCGACCAGCACGTCGTCGGACTCGCGCACATACCAGCGCAGCCGAATGATCTCGTCGTCCAGATGCGGCCCGGCCAGAAACGAGCGGCCCAGCTTCAAATGGGCCCGTAGACCAGGTCGACCGGCGCGCCGTCGGAGAGCTTGAACTCCTCTTTG
>JBKGZI010000420.1:0-5090 GCA_046545675.1 Persicimonas sp. | reverse complement strand
TTGGCCATCATGCCAGAGGTATCCGGCCCAAACAACACCGCCGGTTGCAGTCGGCGCCGACTGTGGAATACTCGGGGCGGCGCAGTGGCGTTTCTAGCCCTATTTTTTCACCGGACATGACGATGAGCGAGCCGAACGCAGAGACCGCCGCGTATTTTACCGTCGAGGATTTCGGCGAAGACGAGTACGAGGTCGACAAGAGCCGATTCATCGGCCGCGCGTTGCCGATCGCCTCGGAGGACGAGGCGTTCGCCTACATCGAAGAGGTCAAAAAGGAGCACTACGACGCCCGCCACGTCTGCTACGCGTTTCGCGTCGGCCGCGGCGCCCAGACGGTCGACCGCAGCAACGACGACGGCGAGCCGGCGCGCACCGCCGGGCTGCCCATGTGGCAGATCCTCGAGGGCCGCGGGATCACCGACACTCTGGTCGTCGTGATTCGCTATTATGGCGGCGTCAAGCTGGGCACCGGCGGCCTCGCACGCGCCTACCGCGAGGCGGCGCGCCGCGCGCTCGACGCCGCCGGCGTGGTCGAACGCTTCCCGCAGACCCGGGTCACGCTGAGCGTGCCGTACTCGATGCACGGCAAGATCGAACACGTACTCGACGAGTTCGACGGCGCCCGCCAGCTCGACGCCGACTTCGCCGCCGACGTCACCCTCGAGCTCAGCGTGCGAACGGCCGATATCGACGAGCTGCGCGAGCGCCTGGCGGCGCTGCTGCAGGTCGAGCCGGATGAGGTTTTTGGCTCGCCAAGCTAAAAGAGGCCCGTGGCCCCCTCCCCGCTTTGCAGTTCAAAAGTGGGGAGGGCAGCCGTCCGTGGCCCCCTCCGCCTCGCTCGGGGAGGGGATCTCGGGCGATCGGCTGCATCTGGATTTTTGAGCGATAGAAATGAGGAAACTTCAACGATGATACGTGCTGCAATTGCGATTCTAACGGTCTTTTCGACCGCCTGTGCGACCGCGCCCGAGGGCGCCTCCGATACGGCCGAGCCCTCCGAAGCCGACGCGGAGATCCGCTTCGAGAATATCGAGGTGAAGCCTTGACGTGTATGCCTTAGCGAACGCGCAGTTGCAGGATGCGGCCTAATACTACTTGGTCATTTTCGTGGCCCGCAACTGAGCGAGACCAGGGCAACGAGCGCGAACGTATCGCCCTGCTCGAGCAATTCTACGAGCAGCTCACCTCCGGCCGCCTCGACGACGTCGCCCAGCTCGAGATGCTCGCCATGGCCGAGGGCGCCAAGACGCTCGATACGCGCAGCCTTCGGGCCATGCGGCGCATGGTCGAGCAAAACGCGAAGACCGAAGCGAGCCCTGAAACAAAAAAACGCCCCGAGCTGATCATTGCGACCAACTCGGGGCGCTATGTACGTCTACAAATACTCGCTTAGCGTCGGCGTCGTAGCGCGAACAGGCCGAAGATGGCCATGGCGACGCCTGCTGCGCCATAGGGCGCGGCGCCGTTCACGCCGGTGCTCGCGCAGGCAGCGCCCGCGTCGGACGAGCCGCTCGAGTCGGCACCCGCGCCGCCACGGTCGACGTCGCTCGACACCAGCTCCGCCGATTCGTCGTCGCCTCCGGAGGAGCCCCCAGAGGGATCATCGGAGCCGGCTTCATTGTCGGCCAACCGGGCCGCACCGCCGGCGCTTCCGCCGCCGAGGGCCGCCCAACGATCCAGGTCTTCGGGCTGACAGTAGGTCGTGGCTTCCTGGCTGCTCCCGGCGTCCTCTTCACAGGTCGTCTCACCACTTGGATCGGAGGTGCAGACGGTCGTATCGCCGCCCGACCACGGCAGCTCGTCGCAGATCAGATCGCCCTCGCAGTCGCTGGCGTCGGTGCATTCGGTTTCGTCGAGCTCACAATAAAATTCGCCGGTGCCCGAGCAGGTGCAATCTTCTTCATAGGAGCCGGCATCATAGGAGCCGTCGCCGGAGCCCGCGTCGACAGTACCGTCGGGATCGGTGTCCTCCCCGTTCCAGCCGTCGCCTCCGGAGCAGGCGCACGACTCCGCCTCGACGCAGCTAAAGCCGGTGCCGCAATCGGAGTCCGTGCCGCAGGGGGCGAGGTACGGCGGCACGCAATAGCCCTCGGATTCTGTAGTGCAACTGACTTCCGCGTCGGCGCCGGTGCCGGCGTCGCAGTCCGAGCCTTCCGCACAATCGACCTGAGGCGCGCCGCCGTCGCATACCTCCCAAGTATAAGTCAGGCAGACCTCGTCACTGTCACAGTCGGCCGCCGACGTGCAAGATTCGGGCGGCGCCGGCTGGCACTCGGAGACTTCCTCGGACTCACAAGTATCGGTACAGTCCTCGTCACCGTCGGCACAGGGAGCCACCTCACAGGGTTCCTCATAGGTCTCGCAGGTGAAGCCATCGCCGCAGTCGGCGTCGGTCGTACATTCACTGGAGGCGAAAGCCGCCGCGGGCAGCATCCAACACAGCGCCGCGGTGAATATGAAAAGCGATATATTCTTCATGGTTTTGAATCCTCGTCCGTTGTTCATCATTGGTCTCGAATAGCAGTTATCCCACAAGAACTACTATAGCAGCTTTCATGCCAACCACGGTAACGCGCCTGAGGCCCTTCGAGCCCCGGATGAACCGTATTCAAATGACACCCATGCCGCAAAAACGAGCGGGCGACTCAGAAATCTGAGGATACCGGCCGGAGCCGAATGACCACCGATTTGGAGGCCGGCGTGTGGCTTCGCTTGGCGTAGCTGTCCACGGGAACCAATACATTGGCCTCGGGGAAGTACGTGCCCGCGCTCTTTCGGGGCAGGTCGTAGGGAACGACCTTGAAGCCCGGAGCGACCCGCTCGACGCCGTCATACTCGCCGACCAGGTCGACCCCTTGGCCCGGAGTGAGGCCTCGCTCGTCGATATCGCGTGCGTCGAGCATGACGATGCGCCGGCCGCCCTTGATCCCCCGGTAGCGGTCGTCGTTGGAGTAGACCGTGGTGTTGAATTGGTCGTGGCTCCGGATGGTCATCATCAGGAATTCGCCGTCGTCGAGGTCGTGCTCGGGCATGTCGTGGACGGTGAAGTTGGCCTTGCCGGTGGCGGTCTCGAAGCGGCCTTCTCGGGCGGGGTTGGGCAGCGCGAAGCCGCCCGGCTTGCGTACGCGCTCGTTATAGTCGTCGAAGCCGTCGATGACCGCCTCGATGGCGTCTCGGATGCGGTCGTAGTCGGCGACCATCGCCTCCCAGTCGACGGTGGAGTCATCGCCGAGGGTGGCTCGCGCCAGACCGGCGACGATGGCGGGTTCGCTCAGAAGCTTGTCGGAGGCCGGCTTGAAGCGGCCGGTCGAGGTGTGGACGACGCCCATCGAGTTCTCGACGGTGACGAATTGAGGCACGCCGGCCTGCATGTCGGTCTCGGTGCGCCCCAGGCACGGCAAGATCAGCGCCCGCTCGCCGGTGATCAGGTGGCCGCGGTTTAGCTTCGTCGAGATCTGCACGGTGAGCCGGCAATTCTCGAGCGCCTCGGCGGTATAATTGGTGTCGGGCGTGGCCGACAGGAAGTTGCCGCCCATGCCCACAAATACCTTCGCGCTGCCGTCGTGCATGGCCTTCATGGCGTGGACGGTGTCGAAGCCGTGATCGCGGGGCGGCTCGAAGCCGAATTCCTGTTCGAGTCGGTCCAAAAACTCCTGGGGCGGCCGGTCCCAGATGCCCACGGTGCGGTCGCCCTGCACGTTGGAGTGGCCGCGCACCGGGCACGCCCCGGCGCCGGGCCGGCCGATCTGGCCGCGCAGCAGCAGGAAATTGACCACCGACTGGATATTAGCCACACCGTTTTCGTGTTGCGTGAGCCCCATCGCCCAACAGCAAATCATGCGCTCACTGTCGATGGCGATCTGGGCGGCCTCGGCAATCTGGTCGCGCTCGACGCCGCTCTTTTCGACAATCTCGTCCCAGGGCGTCTGGCGAATATCGGCGGCGAATTCTTCGAAGCCGCTGGTCTGCTCGTCGATAAACCCACGGTCGAGCACCTCGCCGGGGCGCCGGTCCTCGGCCTCGAGCATCTCCTTCATGATGCCTTTGAGCAGCGCGACATCACCGTTGATGCGCACCTGCAAAAAGAGGCTGGCCAGCGGCGTCCCCTTGCCGACGATGCCGCGCACCTCTTGCGGGTGTTTGAAGCTGACCAGGCCGGTCTCGCGCAGCGGGTTGATGCTGACGATCTTGGCGCCGTTTCTGGCCGCCGACTGCAGCGCGGTGAGCATGCGCGGGTGGTTGGTGCCCGGATTCTGGCCGATGACGAAGATGGCGTCGGCCTCGTCGAAGTCTTGAAGCGTGACGGTGCCCTTCCCCACGCCGATGACCTCGCTCAGGCCCACGCCGCTGGATTCGTGGCACATATTCGAGCAGTCGGGCAGGTTATTCGTGCCGTATTCGCGAACGAATAATTGGTACAAAAATGCCGCCTCGTTGCTGGTCCTGCCGGACGTATAAAAGACCGCCTCGTCGGGCGAATCGAGCCCACTGAGTTCGTCGCCGATGAGCGAGAAGGCCTCCTCCCAGCTAATCGGCTCGTAGTGGTCGCTACCCGCCCGGCGCACCACCGGCTCGGTCAATCGGCCCTGGTCGTTGAGCCAGCGGCCCGACTTCGTCTTCAACTCGGAGATCGAATGCTGGGCGAAAAACTCGCGCGTCACCCGCCGAACGGTCGCCTCGTCGGCGACGGCCTTGGCGCCGTTCTCGCAGAACTCGACCATCGAGCGGTCGTCCGGGTCGGGCCAGGCGCAGCCCGGGCAGTCGAAGCCTTCCTTTTGGTTCATCCGGAGCAGCGTCTTCGTGCCCCGCACCACGCCCATCTTGCGCGCGGCGTGGCCGAAGGTCGACAGCACCGCCGGGATGCCACCGGCGGTCTCGCTTGGGCTCGAGACGATCAGCTCTTCGTCGTCGTTGGGCACGATGGGGGGCTTTTCGGTGTCTTCGCTCATTATGGTTTTTGGTTCTTGGTTCTTGGTTTTTGGTTCTTGGTTCTTGGTAAAACCTGTCCGGCGAGCGCAGCCTTATTAGTAAGGTTCAAGAACCAGTTACAGCTATAGACAAAAAAGGACACCTCCGGTTTGATGGCCTAG
>JBKGZI010000419.1:0-5103 GCA_046545675.1 Persicimonas sp. | reverse complement strand
TTGCCGTTACCGCACGCTTTCTACCTTACAAAAAACGCCCGAAAATTCTTCGCCTTCACTTGCCCGTGCTTGAAGCCCTGCAGCGCCTTCTGAGCGTAGTCGCTGCGGATCGCCACAAAGGAGATCGTGTCGCGAATCGTGATCAGGCCGATCGTCTCGTTGGGGATGCCGATATCGCCGGTCAGCGCGCCGACGATGTCGCCGGGGCGCAGCTTGTCCTTGCGGCCGCCGAGCAGCGCGACGGTCATATTTTCGGCGGGTGCCGGCGCGTCGTAGTCGCTGGGCAGCGCCTCGGCCGAGCGGGGCTTGGCGCCGGCGAGCTCCTCGTCGTATTTGGCGAGCTTGTTGCGCTCGCGCCCCGAGATCAGGCTGATCGCCTTGCCCTCGTCGCCGGCGCGGCCGGTGCGGCCGATGCGGTGGACGTAGGCGTTTTGGTCGCGGGGCAGCTCGTAGTTGATGACCGCGTCGAGCTCGTTGATGTCGATACCGCGGGCGGCGACGTTGGTGGCCACCAGGTAACGAAGGCTTCCGTTGCTAAATAGCACCAACACGTCGTCGCGCTCGCGCTGCTCGAGGCCGCCGTGCATCGTCTGGGCGGAGTGGCCGGCGTCGCGAAGCGCCACGACGACCTCCTCGCAGGTGTCGCGCTGGTTGCAAAAGATCACCGCCGACTCGGGCCGGTGATAGCCCAGCACACGCTGGAGCGCGTCGATGCGCCCCAGCTCGCCGATATCATAGACGAGCTGGGTGATGTCGGGCGATTCCTCCTCGTCGATCACCGAGATGTAGGTGGCGTCTTTTTGGAAACGCTCGCTCACCTCGCGCACTTCATCGGTCATCGTCGCGGACATCAGCACCGTCTGGCGGTCGTCTCGGGTCGCCTCGATGATTTTGGCGACGTCGTCGATAAAGCCCATATCGAGCATGCGGTCGGCCTCGTCGAGCACCAACGTCTTGACGTTGAGCAGCGTCAGCGTCTCGCGCTCGATATGGTCGAGCACGCGCCCCGGGGTGCCCACGACCACGTCGACGCCGCCCTCCAGCGAGGCGATCTGGCCTTTGATCGGCCGGCCGCCGCAGATCGTGACCACGTTGGTATTGGGCAGCGCCCAGGCCAGCCGACGGATCTCCTCGGCGACCTGGGTGGCCAGCTCCCGGGTCGGGCACAATACCAGCGCGCCGGGCAGCAGGCTGCCGGGGGTGATCTTGTCGAGCAGCGCCAGGCCGAACGCCGCCGTCTTGCCCGTGCCGGTGCTCGCATGACCCATGACGTCGCCGCCCTCGAAGAGCACGGGCAGCGCCTGGGCTTGAATGGGAGTCATGTCGTGGTATTCGAGGTGCTCGAGGTTATCGAGCCACGGTTGGGAGAGGCCGAGGGCTTCAAAAGATGTATTGGTCACGGTACTGCTCGTTGGATGGGGAATGATAGACAGGGTCGTCTTATCGGTGAAATGAACGTGTGTCGAGCGGTGATCGTTCCCTGAGGGTGGGTGTTGGGGGCGTGGTTGAGCATATGTCGAGCGGCGACCCTTTCCGTGGGTGCGCCTCGCCGTCGGCCCAGAGGGCCGAGCGGCTGGGCTTACCCACGGCTATGGTTTGGTTTTGTGATCGGTTGGGGCGAGTGGGTTGTTGGGGCGGATGGGCAGCAGGGGTCGTTGCCCCGCACGCGAATCGCCCATTCGATCATCCGAGCGTGGGACCAAACCATAGCCGGGGGTAAGGCCGGCGTTTTTTGCCGGTCGCACCCTCGGTAAGGGTCGCCGCTCAAAGACGCTCAAAGAGAACGTGGTCGCACCCTCGAAAACGGACGCCGTTTGTCACCGCCTCGAAATGATCCAACCCCCTCGCCGGTTCACCTAACCGGCCATTTCCACTATCACGAAGTCCATGAAGAAGTTCGACTACGAATCAAAAATCCAGGTCGTCCCGCACGAGCCGGGCTGCTATTTGATGCGCGATAAGCGCGGCAAGATCGTGTATATCGGCAAGGCGAAGGACCTCAAAAATCGGGTGCGCAGCTATTTCCGCGCCTCGGGGGATACGCGCGCGTTCGTCTCGCGGCTGCCGTATGTGCTCGGTGATATCGAGTATATCATCACGGCCAACGAGAAAGAGGCGTTGATCCTCGAGAATACGCTGATCAAGGAGCATAAGCCGCGCTACAACGTCCAGCTCAAAGACGACAAGAACTTCTTGTCGCTGCGCATCGATATGGACCACCCGTGGCCGCGTGTGGAGGTCGTCAGAAAGCAGAAGAAGGACGGCGCCAAATACTTCGGGCCGTACCACTCGGCCAGCGCGATTCGGCGCACGCTCAAGGTGCTCAACAAGCATTTTCGGCTGCGCACCTGCCCCGATTCGGTGCTCCAAAACCGCAGCCGGCCCTGCCTCCAATACCAGATCAAGCGATGCCCGGGGCCGTGCGTCCTGGACATCGATCGCGACGATTATATGCAGCACGTCGGCGAGGCGATGATGTTCTTGGAGGGGCGCGGGGCGGAGCTGTCCGAGAACCTGCAGTCGAAGATGATGCAGGCCAGCCAAGAGCTCGAGTACGAGCTGGCCGCCCACTATCGCGACCAGATCCAGGCCATCGAGAAGGTCCTCGAGCAGCAGGTGGCGGTGACCACCAAGAGCGTCGACCGGGACGCCTTCGGCTATCACCGCGAGGGCGACCGCCTGACCATTCAGCTGCTATTTATCCGCGGCGGCAAGCTCGAGGGGGCGCGCTCGTTTAGCTATAAGGACCAGGAATTCCCAGATCAGGAGGTGCTGTCGAGCTTCTTGAACCTCTATTATAGCTCGGGCAGCGATCTGCCCCAGGAGATCTTGCTGCCCATGGAGCTCGAGGACAGCGAGGTCGACAGCTTCGAGGAGCTATTCAGCGAGATGGCCGGCCGCAGGGTGTATATCCAGACGCCCAAGCGTGGTCAGAAAAAGGCGCTGATCGACACCGCCATGACCAACGCCGAGCACTCCTTCGAGGACGAGCACGACAAAGAAGACCGCGCTCAAGACCTGCTCGACAAGCTCGCCGGCCGGCTCGACCTGAAAAATTATCCCGAGCGCATCGAGTGCTACGATATCTCGAACCTGCAGGGCAAGCAGATCGTCGGCTCCAGGGTATGCTTTATCGGCGGCCAGCCCGAGAAGCGCGAGTATCGCCACTATAAGTTGCGTTCGGTGGTCGCCCAGGACGACTTCGCCAGCATGCGCGAGGTGCTCATGCGCCGATTCGAGAAGGTTGTCGAGCAGGGCGATGACGCCCCCGACCTGGTGATTATCGACGGCGGAAAGGGCCAGTTGGGCCAGGCGATGACGGTCTTCGAGGACCTGGGCGTACACCATGTCGACCTCATCGCGCTGGCCAAGGCCAGAAACGACAAGGTCGGCTTCCAGGACCCCGAGGTCACCCGAAGCCCCGAGCGGGTCTTCGTGCCCGGGCGCAAAAACCCGATCGTGCTCAAGAGCAATAGCGCCGAGCTGTATCTGCTCGAGCGCCTGCGCGACGAGGCGCATCGATTCGCGATCCGCTTCCACAAAAAGCTTCGCCGAAAGCAGACGCTGCGCTCGAGCCTCGAGGACGTGCCCGGCGTCGGCCCGACGACTCGCAAGAGCCTGCTTCGCCACTTCGGAAGCCTCAAGAAGATCAAGAATGCCTCGGTCGACGAGCTCGCCGGCGTCGACGGGGTGGGCGAGAAGACTGCCGAGGAGATTCGCGCCTATTTCAATGGCCCCGCCTGAGCGCAGACCGGCGACGAGTCGCGCTAGTTTTGAATAGTTCTCCCCTCGGGCTGGTTGTAACGTGCGGTTGCCACGGGTGAAACTGGGTGCTACCCATCACGCCCGCACTTCATCTTGAGTCCTAAAACAGAGATTTGTTCGGAGTTTCACTTCATGAACACCCGTTATATCGCAATATCGCTCGCGCTTTTCGTGGCCTTGGCCGCCGCTTGCTCGTCGTCTCCGGACGTTCCGGATCAGGCCGAGGGCAAGGAGCGCTCCTATCGGTCGGCCGGCGAGGAAGAGTCCTCGAAGGACGAAGAGTCCGGCCAGTCCCAGCAGGCTGGCGAGCAGGCCGCCCCGGACCAGCAACAAGGCGCTCAACAGCCCGGAGGCAAGCAGCAAGGCGTCCAGCAGCAGGCCGAGGTGCCGCGCGCTGAAGGCCCGATCGCTCATATCGAGGGCGAGCCGGTGTCTGCCGAGGCCTTTAACTCCGAGATGGAGAAGATCGCCCAGTCGGGACAATTTCCCGTCCAGATGCTCGGCCAGGTCAAAGATCAGATCATTCAAAAGGTCGTCGATCGCGAGCTCATCGAGCGGGCCATCGAGGACACCGATATCGAGGTCACCGACGAACAGCTCGAGGAGCGTCTCGATGAGATCAAGACCGAGTTTGCCGAGGCCAACGAACAGGTCGAAGGCCAGATGGGCACGCTCGACGACGTCGTTGCCAAGATGGGCATCTCCAAAGAAGAATTTCGCGAAACCGTGCGCGAGTCCTTGGCCATCGAGCAGCTCCTGGTCGAGCGCGGCATGGAGTATCCGAGCGACGAAGAGCTCACCGAGTTCTATGACGAGAACCAGGAGGCCTTCGAGCGTCCGGCTCAGATCCGCGCGCGTCATATCCTGATTCGCGCCGAAGAGGGCGATGAGGCCGCCGGCGAGAAGGCCAAAAAGCGCGCCCAAGAGCTGCGCGAGAAGGCCACCGCCGAGGACGCTGACTTCGAGGAGCTCGCCAAGGAGCATTCCGAGGGACCGTCGGCCAAAGTCGGCGGCGACCTCGGCTGGTTCGAGGGCGGACGCATGGCTCCCGACTTCGAGGATGCCGCTTTCAGCCTCGAAAAAGGCGAGGTCTCCGAGCCGGTGCGCACCCAATTCGGCTGGCACATCATCCAGAAGGTCGACGAGCGCGAAGCAGGCGTGGTCCCCTTCGACGAGGTCGAGCCTCAACTGAAGAACAAGCTTCGCAGCGAGCGCGTCCAGGAAGCGCTCGAGAGCCTGGTCGACGAGCTCCGCGAGGAGACCGAGGTCGAGCTGCATCCCGAGAATGCTTCTTAAGGCAGGGGTTCGGGGGTCCGGGGGTCCAGGGGTCCAGGGGCG
>JBKGZI010000418.1:0-5118 GCA_046545675.1 Persicimonas sp. | reverse complement strand
CAGCGCGTTAATCATCGAGATATGTATGATGAAAAGCCGAGACGGTGTCAGTCCATTTCTGTATACCGGCCCTCCTCATCCCACTGGAGCACATAGGGTTTCTCGGCCTCGGCCTGCTCCTCGGTCAAATAGCCCTTCTCCACGAGTCGCTCCATGATCTCGCCGATGCGGTTGAACCACCAATGCTTGGTGGGCGTGGTGCCCTTTTTGCGGAAGCGGTCGCCGTACCAGGGAGCCGGCTTCAAGATGGCGAGGAAGACCGCCTCTTTGGGGCTTAAATCGCGGGCATCTTTGCCGAAATAATACTCGGCGGCCGGGCCGATGCCGTAGACGTCTTGGGCGTATTCGATGCAGTTGAGATAGAGCTCGAGCACCCGCCATTTGGGCACGGCGTGCTCGATGCGCCAGGCGATGAGCGCCTCTTTGAGCTTTCTGGCCAGCGTCTTGTCGCGGGTCAAAAAGAGGTTTTTGACCAACTGCTGGGTCACCGTCGAGCCGCCGTAGACGAAGCGCTCCTCTTCCAGGTCCATGCGCAGCGCCTTTTGGATGAGGCCGAGCTGGACGCCGTGGTTTTCATAAAAGCCCATCTCCTCGCTCAGGTAGGACGCGCCGCCGACAAAGGGCGGGAGCTCGTCGAGCGGGACGTACGCGTCGGTGCCCGGGCCGACGAGGACCTCGGCGTCGTCGGAGACGCCCTCTTCGACCTGCTTGATAAAGGGCCGGTTGAGCCAGAAGACATCGTCGAGCGTGCTCGGCGAGCGGTCTTCGGGGGGCTCGGGGAGCTCGTAGCTGAGGTCGCGCAGCTTCTCGGGCACCGGCCAGGCCGGCTCGGGATCTTCGGGGGCCTGCTGGCCGAGGACGCTATCCAAGAGGCCCGGCTCTGGTGTCTCTTCCGCCGGCTCGGGTGGAGGTTGCTCGGCTGGCGGGTCTTTTGTCTCGGCGGTGGCAAAGCGCACCGTCGGCCACGCCTCTTTGGCGGCCACGAGCGCGGTTGGCTCGCATTTTCCGGCGAAATCGTCGACGGAGAGCCGCAGCTTATTCGGCCGCTCCCACGGCAAGTGGAAACGCAGCGTGGGCGCGGCCTCGCCGTCGATCTGGATATTTGCGTAGGGGCCGAGCATCGCCGGCGGGAACGCGCGCACGGCCTCCTGGCAGGCGATCTCTTCGACGCGCGCTTCCAGATCGAAGATCGGGTCGAAGGGCCAGTCGACCATCGAGGCCTGCAGGTCGACGTCGATGGGCCCGTAGCTCGCCCGGGCGTCGAAGAGGCGCAGCTCGGAGCGCTCGGGCGCCCACTCGAGCCCGAATTCGACGCCGGCGTCAATCCCGGTCAGCGGCGCGTCGGCCAGCCCCGACAGGTCAACGTGACCGTCGGTCCATTCGGCTGCGCCGGCCAGGGTCAGACCTGAATTGATGAGGCGAGCAGCGCCGGCGTGCGAGCCAACGGGTGGCTCGTCGTCGGTGAGCAGCACCAGGTCCAGATCGACCGTGCCGCCGATGCGCCCGCGCACCCCGCGCTGGGGCAGCGTGCGCCCCTGTTTGAGGCCCGGGAGCTTCTCGAGGACCACGTTCGAGGCATAAAGCGTCATCGCGCGCGGCAGCAGCCTACCGGGATCGAAGTGTGCGTTGAGCCCGAATTCGCCGCCCGAGGACTCACCGCGCGCCCATACTTTGCCGGAGTCCAACACCGCCGCCAGCTCCTCGACCAGGCGCACCCCGGCCAGCGAAAACGAGCCGCCGGCGACGGTGGCGTCGACCTGGCCGAGCAACGCGGCGAGCTTCTCGGCGGAGCTGGTCGCACCAGTCAGCATCCGGGCAGAAAGGTTGGAGACGGCGGCCTCCTCGGCGTCGAGGTGGACCGCAGGAGTGCCGCCGGCGCCCAGGTGAACGCCCAGGCCACGCACGCCGACCTCGATGGCATCGAGGCGGAGCGCCTTGGCTTTGATGGAAAGGCCGTCTGCGCGAACGCTGCCCAACTCACCGGCGGCGAGGTCGACCAGCGGCGCGCCTTCGGTGGGGGCGTCGATGACCAGCTCGACGATCGGCGCGCGCATGCTGCTGTGGCCGCCGGCACGCCACGGGAGCGCGTCCAGACCGAGCGCGGCGAGCCGCGGGTGCGACAGCGTCGTGGTGCCCGTGGCGCTCAGGCTGCGCTCGCCGCCAGCTCGCTTGTCTGAATCAGGCTTGGTTATCTCGAAGTCATCAACCCGCGTCTTCGCAAGCGGCGCCCCGCCGCGGCGCAGCTCGACGTCGACGTCGCGACCGCTCACCGAGCCCACCCGCGCGAGCTTCGCCCAGCGGGCCGCCATATCGCCGCCGGTCTGTGACTCGTCTGTCTGCGCGCCGTCTCCAGAACCCTCGCCGCCGGCATGCACGTCGACGACCACCGTCGCGCCGTCGATCTCGACCGCGTCGATGCGCTTGGGCCCGCTGAGCAGCGAGCGCCAGACCAGCGCCACCTCGAGATGGTCGGCCTCTCCGGACACCCGGCCGTCAGCGGCCGAAAACTCGATCCCTTCGAGCGCCACGCTCGCCGGCCAACGCCACTCCAGGCGCCGCCAATCGACCTGCGCATCGCGCTCCTCGAGGCGATCGGCGAGCTCGGCGCTCACGACAGCCTCGAGCAGATACGGCAGGCCGATGATCAGCCCGCCGAGCAACAATCCCCCGATCGCGAAATACCAAAACCGCCTCGACACACGCTCACCTACTTGAAACTTCGTCATCCGGGTGAATCATATAGAAGCCCCTCTTGCTGAAGCAATGAAGCTCCGGGCTATCGGGCAATGAGAGCTAAGAGAAGGCAACGAATATCGAGTCGCACTGGAAAAATTTCGCGTCTTGAAACATAATCCGCGCGCAGATCGTTTTATTGATGAATGACGGACCGGGCACGGCCAGATCGGCCGCGCCGATAGATTCCATTTAAACTTCAATCAAGCAGGGATTTTGTATGGGCTTCATTCCTTACGTCGTCGAACAGACGCACCGCGGTGAGCGAGGCTGGGATATCTTCAGCCGCCTGCTCAAAGACCGCATCATCTTTCTGGGCACACCGGTGAGCGACGATGTCGCCAACACTATCATCGCGCAGCTGCTGTATCTGGAGAGCGAGGACCCCGAAAAGGAGATCAGCCTGTACGTGAACTCGCCGGGCGGCAGCGTGACCGCCGGCATGGCGATCTACGACACCATGCAATACGTCAACCCGGATATCTCGACGATCTGCATGGGTCAGGCCGCCTCGATGGGCGCGCTTTTGTTGGCCGCCGGCACCGCCGGCAAGCGCTTCGCGCTGCCCAACTCGCGCATTCTCATTCACCAGCCGCTGCTGCGCGGCGGGATGGGTGGCCAGGCCACCGATATCGACATCCAGGCCCGCGAGATCTTGCGGCTGCGCGACCGCCTCAACCAGGTGCTCGTCGACCACACCGGTAAGTCCATGGAGCGCATCGAGAAGGACACCGACCGCGATTATTATATGAGCGCCAACGAGGCCAAAGATTACGGCCTGATCGACACGGTCATCGAGAACCGCCCCGGCCTGGAAAAAGAGAAAGCCGACGCCGGCGAGTAATCTAGCCAACTACATGGGATCAAACGTGGTAGACGTAAGACCACACCAGAGCAGACACGACCGCCGCAACCCGGTGGTTGGTCTGCTCTTTTTTTTGAGCGTGCTGGTAATCGCTGCTTGTTCTAACGAAAAGGATGCCACCCCGACCGAGACCAGCGAGGCCCACGGCTCGATCGACATCGCCGTCGGCGGCGAGGTGCGCACCTTCGAACTCGGCGCCGCGCGCTGCGAGACCGTCAAGGCCGACGACGATTACATTTTGAAAGTCGACGCGCCCGCGGCCGATACGCGCCAGATCGACCAAAAGCCGACCCAGCCCAATCTGCTCAGCGCACGCCTCCCCGCCGATCTCGACGTCGAGGACGTCAGATTTGGCCCAGAACAATCCACCTATGGCGCCATCGCCTCGGTGGTCGACACCGAATACGAAGACGAGCCCTACAAGCTCCTGCAGGTCATCGCTCAGACCGTCGAGGGCGGCCCCGCCGATTACGAGTGCCGCGCGAGCCGCGAGGACGACGAGATCAGCGTGATTTGTAACGATGCGAGGGTCCTACCGTGGTTTGCGGCGGGCCCGGTGCCTGAGGGGAGCTTCAAGGCGAGCGTGGGGTGTGAGGGGTAGCTCCCTCCCCGCTTTGCAGTTTCTAAGGAGGGGGATCTTTTTTCATCCAGACGATTGCGAGCCAGCGGATGCCCCTCCTTGATCCTCCCTTTATGCGGCTTGACCGTGCTTCTCTCCGCTTCGCTTCGAGCGGGGAGGGAGGCGACCAAGCCTCTCCGAGCCTCACCCCAAAACCTTCACAAATTTACGATAGATCGTCCGCTCGCCCTTGCCCGGGAAGTTGATGGTGAGCACGGCCTTGTCGCCGGTGCCGGAGACTCCGGTGACCTTGCCGATGCCGAAGCGGGTGTGCGAGATGGTCGCCCCCTCGAGGCCGCCGTCCCCAGCTGAGGCGACCGGCTGCTCGGCCTCCTCGGCCAGCCAGTCCTGGCTGTCGGCGTCGTCCCACTCGTTGATCTGAGAGAATGACGTGTCGAAGTCGCCGTTTTCGGTCTCCTCGGCCGCCTCGAGCTGCTCTCTGATGGCTCGGGACAGCTGGCCTTTGACCATCTGGGGGGATTGGTCGAACTCCCATTCGTCTTGGTCGACGCCGTCGCCGAAATAAGACTCCTTGGCCGCCTCGCGGAAGGTGTCCCAGCCGCTGCGCCGGGAGCTGCGGCGGTAGTCGACGCGCTGGCTGCTGCTCTGCGGATCGATCTCCAGGCGCTCCGGGTCGATGTCGAGCAAGAAGCGGCTCGGCTCGGTGCGCCGGGTCTGGCCGTAGATGCGCCGACGGCGCGCGTTGGTCAGGTAGAGTTTGTGGCGAGCGCGGGTGATGGCCACATAGGCCAGCCGGCGCTCCTCCTGGAGTTCCTCGGGATCCTCGAAGTCGCGCACGCTCGGAAAGATCTCGTCCTCCATGCCAGCCAAAAAGACCGTATCGAACTCCAATCCCTTGGCCCCGTGGACGGTCATCAGGGTCACGGCGCCCTTCTCGTCC
>JBKGZI010000417.1:0-5124 GCA_046545675.1 Persicimonas sp. | reverse complement strand
ATCACGTTGTTGCCGTTGCCGTTGCCGTTGCCGTTGCCGTTGCCGTTGCCGTTGCGGTTGCCGTTGCCGTTGCCGTTGCCGTTCCTGGACCCCTGTACCCCTGGACCCCCGAACCCCTGATCCCGACCCCTGATCCCGACCCCCGAACCCCTGATCAACCATGAAAATCGGCTTCATCATGGACCCCATCGCGTCGGTGGATATCAACGCCGACACCACCTTCGCCTTCATGCTCGCCGCCCAGGAGCGTGGCCACGAGCTGTATTTCTTGGAGATGGCCGATCTGGCCGCCGAGGGTGACGAGGCCTGGGGCGTGATGCAGCATTGCGAGGTGCGCCGGGTCGCCGGCGACCACTACGAACTGGGCTCGGAGCAATACGAGCCGCTGCACACCCTCGACGCGCTCTTCATGCGCAAGGACCCGCCCTTCGACGTCCCCTACCTGCACGCGGCGCATTATCTGGAGCTGGCCGAGGACAAGGGCTGCTTCGTCATCAACAAGCCCAACGGGCTGCGCGCGGCCAACGAAAAGCTGTACGCGCTGCATTTTCCCGAGCTCATCCCGGACACCGTCGTCACCAGCCGCAGCGAGCGCATTCGCACCTTTTTGGAGGACCACCAGGGCCGCTGCATCATCAAGCCGATCGACGGCCACGGCGGCGAGGGGATCTTCGTGCTCGAGCGCGGCGACAAAAACCTCAACGCGCTCATCGAGGTGGCGACCGACCACGGCCGCGACAATATCATCTGCCAGAGCTATATCCCCGACATCTCCCAGGGCGACAAGCGCATCCTGATGCTCGATGGCCAGCCGCTGGGCGCCATCTTACGCGTGCCCGCCGAGACCGACCACCGCGGCAACATCCACGTGGGCGGCACCGTCAAAAAGTACGAACTCGACGAGCGCGACCTCGAGATCTGCGAGGAGGTCGGCGCCTGGCTCCGAGACGACGGCCTGTGGTTTGCGGGCATCGACGTCATCGGCGATAAGCTCACCGAGGTCAACGTAACCAGCCCGACCGGGATTCAGGAGATGAGCCGGCTGGACGGGGTCGATGGGGCTGGGATGGTGATTGAATTTATTGAGGGTCGGGTGGGGTGAGCGAACTCCCTCTCCACCCGTAGCGATAGCGGAGGGAAGGCACGGTCAAGCCGCATAAAAGAGGATCACGGAGAGGCCCCCACCTTGATCCTCCCCACTTTTTAACTGCAAAAGCGGGGAGGGGGTCATCTGTGCCCCCTCAAGAAAACAACCCCTTCTTAGGCTGCACGCTCTTGCGCATCTTCCGATCGGCCCTGAGCACCTCCAGATAATCCACCGGCCCCTCCCACTCCTGCGCGCCGCTCGGCACACGCGGGGCCAGCGCGCGAACGCGGGTGATCAGCCGATCCAAAAATTGCGGCGGCAGCGCGGCCTGGCTGTCGGCGTCTTGCCACTGATCGGCGAGGCGATCGAGCATGGCGATGTCGATGTGGCGGCGGCGCAGCAGGTCCTGGAGACTGTTGGCCAGCTCCATGAGGCCGTAGTCATCGCGCTCGATCATCTCCGAGGCGACGCGGATCAGCCCGCCGGCGCTCATCACCTCGTCGGCGTACATGACCAGCGCGGCCTGAAAATAATTGATGATCGGAATGAGCCTGGGGCCGAAGACCAAAAAGCGGCCCGGCGCCGAATGGCGATCCAGGTGGATGAAGACCCGCTGGACGTTGTCCTCGATGCGGGTGTTGGCCAGGTGGCTCAAGATCGCGTCGGCGGTGACCTCGTAGACCTCGGCCTCCTCGAGGATCTCGACGAGTTGCTCCTCGTCGACGTGGCCGGCGACCAGGTCGGCATAGAGCGAGTAGATAAACGCGTCCTGCTCGGCGTCGTCGCCGAAGAGCGTCTCGGGGGCCAGATCCGACAACTGCCGCAGCCTGAGCAGCGAGTCGAGCTTGTAGCCGACCTGGCCGCGGACCGCGCGAAACCGGCCGGTCAGGATATTGCGCAGGGTGGGCTTCAGGATGAACGCGTCGGGCTGGATGCCATCGATCTCGAATTTCCGCTCGAGGGTGGCGCGCATCTGCGAGGGGCTGCCCGAGATGAACGTGACCAGCGCGCGGCCGGCGTCGTCGTGGCGGGTCAGCTCGCGCAACAGCGCGACCGCGCCGGGCACGTTGACCTTCTCCTCGGGCTTTTGCAGGGCGGTGCGGATCAGATCGCGCATCGTGTCGAATTCGGTGCGCAGGTAGGTCTTATCCAGATCCCACCGGAAGATGTGGCGCACCGGAACGTCGCCCGTATCGAGGTCGTATGGGTCGGCTTGACTCACGATGGGTTGGTTGGCTCCTCTTGGAGTACTCCAGCGATGACGCGGGGAAGGTCGGCACGCACATTCTTGATGGCCAATTTGATGGAGTTCTCCATCGCGGTGCGCCCCGAGCGCGGGTGGGCCAGGATCATCACCCCGTCGATGCCAAGCAGCGGCGCGCCGCCGTATTCTTCGAAGTCGGTGAGCTGCTTGAGGCGGTTGAGCCCGCCGGACAACAACTTGAGGCCGGCCTTCCAGACCAACTTCTTTTGATACGCCGAGCGCGCGAGCTCGAAGGCGGCCTCGCTGACGCCCTCCAATATCTTGATGACCACGTCGCCCACATAGCCCTCGCAGACGATCACGTCGACCAGCCCGCGCGGGATGTCGTGGCCCTCGATATTGCCGTAGAAGTGTACCTCGGGGTGGTCGCGAAGGATGCCGTAGGCGTCCTTGATCGGCTCGATGCCCAGGGTCGACTCGCGTGAGTTGGACAGCAGCGCCACGCGCGGCCGAGCGTTGTCGCTGACGATGCGCGCGTAGGCGGTGCCCATCAGCGCGAAGGTCACCAGATCGCGGGCATCGGCGCGCAGCGAGGCGCCGACGTCGAGCAGCAGCGCGAACCGGTCGTTCTGACCACCCCGTTCGCGCGGCGTCGGATAGACCGAGGCCAGCGCGGCGCGGTGGACGCCGGGCAACAGCTCGAAACCGCGCGACGCCGACAGCACCGCCGCGCCCGGATTACCGGCGGTGACCACCGCGTCGGCGTGTCCCTGGGCGCATAATTGGCAGGCCTCGATGATCGAGGCATTCGGTTTGTCGACCAACCCGGAGCGCGCCGGCTCGCCCATACCGACGACCGTGGGCGCGTGGTGGACGTGGATGCGCTCGGGGTTGTGGCTGGTCGCGACCAACAGCTCGGTGAGCTCGGCTTCGTCGCCGACCAGCGAGAAATACACCGCGCTGTCAACCGGCTCGTGCTTGCTCAGCCGGGCGACCGCGGCGACGATCTCGTCGGGGGCCTTATAACCTCCCATCGCGTCGACGGCGATGGTGATCGGCTCCCCGCGGCGCGAAGCTGCTTGCTGTTCGGACGACTCGGACATAGTGGGCGCAATCTATCACTCCGGTTTGGGAGGGTCAAAGTAGCCGCGCACTCGCCGCTTTGTCGCCTACCACGCTGACTGCTATGCTGGCTGCTATGCTGGGCGTGCGTCGTCACGACCAGCACTTGCTCTCAGGCAATTTCACGCAGGGCGCTCATTGAAGCATCGCTCCTCAACTCTGTCGCGCAGCGCGCTGATTTCCGCGTGGATCGCACTATTGGCCACCGGCTGCGGCGGCGAGGCCGGCGTCGACGAGCCGTCGATCGACTCGCCGCGCTCCGACGCGGGCGGCGAGGCATGCACCGACGACGCCGAGTGCCGCCAACGCGCCGAGGACTTCGAGGCCACCCGCGATCTGCTGGCGTTTGGCTGCGAGCCCGAGCCCGTCGCTTCGCCCGACGACGCCGCCGAATACGGCGATGCGTATCGATTCACCTTCGATATCGGCCCGCAGAGTCAGGGCTTTTTGATGGTCCCGCTGGTCGGCGAAGGGATCGTGGTGCCCAGACGGCTCGAGACGCCCTCTCAGAGCGTGGATCTGCACGGCGAATATCGCCACCACAACGCCGAGCTCGTCGATCTCGATTCGGCCGACCTGGCCACGGGCGTGGGCACCTTCGGGCAGGTCAGCTTGGCCTGGCCGATCCTGGTGCCCTACGCTCCTCGCTTTGCCCATCTACTCCAAGCCGGCGGCCGCTACGAACTCATCGTCGAAGCCGACCAGCAAAAGCCCTGTCTATACGTGCTCGACGACCAGCGGGGCACCTCGCTCGATCTCAATATCTATTTGGTCGGCGCCGACGGACGCACCGCCGAGGACGCGCCCGCCGACAGCGACCTGCAGCAGGTTTTGGAGATCGTCGATCAGATCTATGCCGGCACCGGTATTCAGCTCGGCCAGGTGCGCTACTTCGACGTGCCCGACCAGGTCCGCGCCTCGTACCGGGTGGTGCGCTCACAGGATGACGTCGATCGACTGACCGCCTACGGTGAGGCGGCCGACGCCACGCTCGACGCTCACCTGGCCATCGACCTCTTTTTGGTCGACGACATCCTTCTGGGCGGCGGCGACATCCAGGGGATCTCGGCAGGCCTGCCGGGCGCCGCCGGCCTGCACGGAAACCCGCGCAATGGGCTGGTCTTCCAGACCACCGACCTGGGCAGCGACAACGACCACGTCGCACACCTGGTCGCCCACGAGCTCGGCCATTACCTGGGGCTGCGCCACACCACCGAGGTCGTCAAAGACACCGGCACCCAGATGGAGCGCACCCTCGAGGAGCTCATGGGCGTGACCGACCCCATCGAGGACACCCCCGTCTGCGATCAGATCCAACAAACGGGGTTCGACTGTCCGGACGCCGACAACCTGATGTTCCCGGCCGCCCCACCCACCGCAGAGCAACGCCGATCGGCGCTGACCGACGGCCAAAACTCGGTGCTTCGCGCCAACCCGCTGCTCAAGTGATCCGCGCACGAATTCACCTAAAGCACTTGACACGCCTCCGAGCTCGTATATATTGGCCTCGGTTCTCGGAGGACGGTCGACATGCATTCCCCCCAGGCCGTTAGTCAAGTACATGTCCTATGACTACGTCTTACGTCCTCTGAGAACCACTTTTTTATCCCAATCCGCCACCCGGCGGATTTTTCTATTTCTTGTCCGGATTCCTCCAGCGCCTCAGCGCCTCAGCGCCTCAGCGCCTCAGCGCCTCAGCGCCACCTGGACC
>JBKGZI010000416.1:0-5150 GCA_046545675.1 Persicimonas sp. | reverse complement strand
CCTCCGGGCGTCTCGAAGACGACCTTGTGAGAACCCTCGGTGAGCTTGACGTTCTCGACGGGGTTATCCGGATAGGAGTTCGAATCGATATAGATCGTCGCCTCCTCGGCGTCCACGCCCACGGTGAGCTCGCCCTCCCCGCGCTCCCTCTCGACGAGAAACGTGCGCAGCGTAAACGCGCCGATGTCTTCCAACAGGATGCGGCGTTGTTTGGAGTCGTGAAACTTCTTGTCCATATCGACGCTGACCAGGGTGTTTCGGTCCTCGTTCGAACTCAACGGCGAGACGCCCGTGGTCTCACCATCGATCCGGACCGTGCTACCCTTGGGCACCGCGTCGACGGTCAGCTCGACATATTGGCGCCTGCTCGTCTCCTCCTTGGTGTGAAGCGGCACCTGGAAGGCGTTTTTCTCTCCGGGCACCAGTTGAAAGAAGCCGGCGAAGCTCCAGCGGCCGGTCTTGCGCACCTCGACGTGGTGGTCGAAGGTAGCCGGCAGATCCTCGACGGTCTGTGGGGCGGCGCCCAGACGCTCACCGTTGACGTAGACGATGCCGCCGGAGGGATCGCTCTTGATGACCAGCGTTCCGGTCTCCGGTTCGGTGTCGAAGGGCTCGAACTCGACCGCCTCCGGCGCGGCCCCCGACTCACCGTCGACGGTGATGCGCTCGGGCGGGTATTGTGGATGATAGAAGACGACGTCGTTGGACTCGCCGGCGACCAGCTCGAAGCGGCCGGGGGTCTTGGCCTCGGCGCGCTTTCCGTTGATCACCACGAAGGCGCTGTCGGGCTCGGTGGCCAGCTCCACGTCGACAAAGTCGGGCGAGTCGGGGATCTCGATCTCGGCCTCGGCGGCCTCCGCGAGCGCCCGCGCCTTGGCGCGGTCCTCGTCGCTGGCCAGGTAGGCTTCTCGGTTCTCGAGGTTGTAGAGCACGATCCCGACCACCACCAGCGCGGCGACCGCCCCCAGCGCGGCGAAGATCTTCACCCGGCGATTGCCGAGGTCGACGGGCTCGTCGTCGATCTCCCACCCCCCGTCTGCCTGCGGCTCACCCAAAGCCTGTTGTGGCTGCTGGGCCTGCTTGGGGGGCCGGCCAGCCTGGCCGGGGGGCCCACCGGCTCCCGGCGGTCGATTCGCAGCAGGTCCCCCCGCCGACGGACGGCCGCCGGGTGGTCGACCACCGGGCGGTCCACCGCCGGGTGGCCGGCCAGATCCCGGCGCCTGTGCATGTTTCGGCGCTGACTGAGCCGCCTTCGACGTGCCCGCCGGCTGGCTGGTCGGCTGAGGCGAATTCGCAGCGCTCCTCGCACCCTCCGGAAAGAGCTCGCGCATATAGGCGGTGACCTCGACGCGGCCGACCCGCTGGTTATGCTCGTGCAACCAATCCTCGAGGGCCACCTGAAATTCGTGGGCCGACTGGAAGCGATCCTCGGGCTCTTTGCTGAGCGCCTTCATGATGATCGCCTCGAGGTCGGCCGGAAACTCCGGGCGCACCTGCGAGGGCGGGGTCACCTTCGCGTTGGCGATGAGATTCATCGTCTCGAAGTCGCTCTTGCCCCGAAACAGCCGCGTGCGCACGGTCGTCTCGTATAAGACGATACCCAACGTGTAGACGTCGCTCCTGGCATCGACCTTGTCGGCCTCGAATTGCTCGGGGCTCATATACGACAGCTTGCCTTTTCGCTGGCCGCTTCGGGTCTTTCCCAAGCGATCTTCGGCCTTGGCGACGCCGAAGTCGCCGACTTTGACCTGCCCCTCCATGCTCACCAAAATATTTTGCGGTGAGACGTCGCGATGGACGATATTGCGGGGATTGCCCTGATCGTCGGTGCTGGTATGCGCGTAGTGCAGCCCGGCGGCCGCCTCGGCCACGATGCGCGCGGCCATCGGCTTGCTCACGAAGTTCTCGCGCTCGATGCCCACCTCGCAGATATGCCGAAGGTCGCGGCCGTCGACATATTCCATGGCGATATATAGCGTATCGTCGACATTGCCCAAGTCGTAGACCTGGACGATATTGGGGTGGTTGAGCTGCGCGGCGATGCGCGCCTCGTCGAGGAACATCACCACGAGATCTTCGCGGTCGGTCAAGTGCGGGAAGATCCGCTTGAGCGCCACGCTCTTCTCGAAGCCGGCTACATCGCCGCGCTGGCGGGCCAAAAATACCTCGGCCATGCCACCCTCACCGATTTTTTCGATGAGCTCGTACTTTCCAAAGGTCTGTTGCATAGAATCCGGTGGGCTCGATGGCTCCGTTACGCTGGCGAAGTGCGCCGCCTGCAAACGCCTGGGTTGAATGACTCGATACTACTGGAGTTTACCAGCTTTGAAAAAATCTTTAAGTTGCCGACGTTCTCCAATGCACGAGCTAATAACTTTCTACACCTTAATACTGGACATTGACCATGCCCACCGTCTCGGCGCTCAGCATCGGCGATGAATTGCTCGATGGCCGCATCGAAGATCGCAACGCCACCTGGCTGGCCGGCACGCTGGGCGAATACGGCGGCGATCTCTGCTCGATACGCGTGGTCGGAGACGACATGGACGTGATTGTCGCTGCGCTCGAGCAGGCCGGCGCCGAGGCCGACTACATCGTGGTCTCCGGCGGGCTCGGACCCACCGCCGACGATCTCACCCGCGACGCGGCGGCGCAGTGGGTCGGCGAGCCGCTCGAGCTCGACGAGGCGTTGCTCGAGCAACTCAAAGAACGCTTCGCCCGGCGCGGCTACCGGTTCACCGACAATAACCGGCGCCAGTGCATGTTTCCGGCCGGCGCCGAGGTGCTGCCCACCGAGGTGGGAACCGCCGCGGGATTCGCAGTCGAAAAAGAAGGCACGCGCGCGGTGTTTTTGCCCGGCGTCCCTTCGGAATATCGGTGGTTCGTCGACAGCTATGTCCTCGGGGAGCTCGGCCGCGCCGAAGATCTGTCGCCTCCGGTCAAGTTGACCTTCTTCGGCATCGGCGAGAGCTCATTGGAGACGAAGCTCGCCGGGATCGAGGAGCTCGCCGAGCAGCTCGATTCGCGCGTGGGCTACCGCGCGGCGTTTCCGATCATCGAGGTGCTGCTCAAGGCGCCCGGCGCCGAGGCGGCCGACAGGCTTCGGCAATTTGCGCTCGAGCGGGCCGGCCGCTGGCTGGTCACCGAGGGCGACGAGGCCTTCGCCGCCCGCCTGGGGCGACGGCTGCTCGAGAACGATGCGACGGTGACCGCCGCCGAGTCATGCACCGCCGGGCGCATCTGCGCCAAGCTCACCGAGGTCTCGGGCTCGTCGGGCTGGTTCGAGCGAGGATTTATCACCTATGCGAATCGCGCCAAATGCGAGATGCTCGGCGTCACCGAGCAGATCCTCGAACGCTTCGGGGCGGTGAGCGCCCAGACCGTCTGCCAGATGGCCTCCGGAGCTCGCCGGCAGGCCGGGTCGACCTTCGCGGTGGCCGTCAGCGGCATCGCCGGCCCCACCGGCGGCACGCCCGACAAGCCGGTGGGCACCGTCCACTTCGCGCTGGCCGGCCCCGAGGGCGTCTGGCACCGACAGATGGCCTTCCCCAAACGAGGCCGCCAGCGTACCCTGAGCGCCTCGGTCTATACCGGCCTGAGCCTCTTGTTGTGGCGGCTCGAAGACCGCATCGACGAGCACCGGGTCAACGGACCCTTCTGCGACGACGAAGTCTGGGCTGACCAAGGCGTCCTCATCGACGACTCACACACCGAGACCACCCCATGAAACGCCTATTTATCGCGCTCGACCTCGCCATTCCCGTCGTCGAACGACTCGCGATCTTCCAGGAAAAGCTCCAGAGGCATCTCGAAGACCGGCATCTCGAAGACGAGAAAAGCATGCGTGTGCGCTGGACGAGCCCGGAGAACCTGCATTTGACGATGAAATTCCTGGGGGATACCGATCCGGCCCTCGTGCCGATGCTGCGCACTACCCTCACCGGACTCGTCACGCCGTTATTCCCCTTCGAGGTCGAGGCGCGCGGGCTGGGATTCTTCCCCGGCCCCACCAAGCCACGCATCATCTGGACCGGCTTCGACAAGCAGAGCGCCGAGGTCTTGTCGCTGCTGCAGCAGGCCCTCGAGCGCGACCTGGAGGAGCTCGGCTTCGAGAAGGAACATCGCCCGTTTCGGCCCCACGTCACGCTGGGGCGCGTCAAATCCAGAAAGCGCCTCGACTTCACCGACATCGCCGAGCAGCTCGACCCAAAGAGCTTCGGCAAGAGTTATATCAAAGACGTGATCCTCTACGAGTCGAAGCTGCGCCAAACCGGCCCCGAGTACACCGTGCTCGATCGCTTTGCGCTCGGCGCGTAACTGCAGAGAGTTAGAGAGTTAGAAAGTGAGAGAGTAAGAATTTTCGACCGCACGATGCAGGCCGTTCGAGAGCAGTTGCAGTATCTAACTTTCTCACTCTCTAACTATCGCACTTTCTTTTAGGAACCGATCAGCGCAAGCCCTTGTTATTGCAGGACATTGCAAGAAAACACGCAACGATTCGGGCCTCCGCACCGATAACTATAATGAGGGCTACAGACAGGCTTCGAGGCATAAAGTGTCGCCATACGATCAATGTCTGACTCGATTTCCTCGTTCGTGACTTGACGCTCTAACGGAGCAATACTATACGTGTGTTCAGTGACCTGATCCCGCGGCTCGACGGCTGCGGACCAACCCCCCAGGAGAGACTTCATGGCAAAGTCGAAGGACAAAGAAAAAGCGCTCGAGATGACCGTCGACGCTATCGAAAAGCAATTCGGCAAGGGCTCGATCATGCGCCTTGGCGACGACGATCATATGGTCGAGGTGGAGAACCCGATCTCGACCGGCTCGATCTCGCTGGACGCCGCGCTCGGCGTGGGCGGGCTGCCGCGTGGACGCGTGGTCGAGATCTACGGGCCGGAGTCGTCGGGTAAGACGACGCTGACCTTGCACGCCATCGCCAGCGCCCAAAAGCAGGGCGGCGTGGCTGCATTCGTCGACGCCGAGCACGCCTTGGACGTGCAGTACGCAAAGGCGCTCGGAGTCGATATCGAAGAGTTGTTGGTCAGCCAGCCGGACACCGGCGAGCAGGCCCTCGAGATCGTCGACATGTTGGTGCGCTCGAACGCCATCGACATTCTGGTCATCGACTCGGTCGCCGCGCTGAC
>JBKGZI010000415.1:0-5162 GCA_046545675.1 Persicimonas sp. | reverse complement strand
ACCTACAGTCGGCACGCGGCGGCTCCACGGACGAGGCGACCGACGAGACGACCAGCGAGTTTCGCTGGACGCGTGGCCCGCTCAAGCAGGTCCACGCCGAGACCTGGCTGGACACCATCAAGCACGCCACCGGCCACGATATGTCGCGCTGCGATCACCGCATCCCGGAGCCCGACGGCCTGGCCCGCTCCGACAAATTGGGCGCCCTCGCGCTGGTCAAAAACTCGCGCTGGGAGCTCGACGACGACGGCCAGGTACGCGGCGACTACCGCGCGCTGGCCCGCAACCTGGGCGGCTGCCCGCGAAACGACGTCGGCGGCCGCTTTCGCATCGTCAGCATTTTGACCACCGCCCAGCAGCTCAACTTCGTCAACCAGGTCTGCGACCCGTCCTTCGATGCGGACGTCTCGGGCGTGCCCACCGGCGAGCTGCTGCCCGACGGGGTCGACACCGATCTCGCCGTCGACGCCGATCTCGCCGCCGATATCGTCGAATTCCAGACCCGGCGATTCTTCGGACGCAAAGCCACGAGCACCGAGAGAGAGCAGGCGCGCGACCACGGCGAAGCGTGCGCCCGCCAGGTATGCACCGCCGAGCAATTCGCCCGTCCGGCGTGTTTCGCGCTGATGAGCAGCTCCGAGATGTTGTTTTATTGAGGCTTCGGTTGGGACTTGGGTGGTTTATGAGATCTTGTGCAGACATCGACCTCTTTCGACTCGACGTGGTGTTGTTGGTTCTTGGTTCTCGGGTCTCGGTTCTCGATACAGATTTTCGAGAATCAATGGCCAACCAAGAACCAAGAACCGAGAACTCCGACATGGGTGCCCAAAATGAGCGATAATCCAGACGAGACATACGCCCAATGCGATCCGGACCAGCAGCCAAAAAAAGGAACAGACCGGCGCACCTTCTTGAAAGCCATCGGCGTGGCCGCGGCCGCGGCCGGCCTGACGGTGCCCCATATCTGGTCGCCCAACGAGGCCATCGCTTCGACCTCGGCGCACGGCACCGTCAAGCACCTGCTGTATATCCGGCTGGCCGGAGGCTTCCGGTTTACCGCGGCGTTCAACTCCGCGGTCGCCAATGAATACAACCCCTTTGGCAGCGCCGACAGCACCGCCGAAGGCACCGAATGGGGCGTGGGCAAATTGCTCGAGCGCTCCTCCTGGCTCGACGGAGACGGCGGCGCCGAGCGCGCCGAATTCGGCATGAAGCCGGTGCCCGATATCGCCAACCAGATCGCCGTGCTTCCTTGCGTCGATCACGAGCCCTTCGCCGGCCGCGCCGACGGCAACCACGGCACCGGCCTGGAGCGCTTCCAGAAGGGCTATGTCGGCACGGGCACGAGCTTCTTTACGATGATCAACTACGGGCTGCGAGCCCGCTACGAGCAGGCGCGCGACGACGGTGAGACGCTGCTGCCGGCGTTCACCCTCGACGACTCGGGCATGGCCGTGGGCAACGGCAAATACGCGGGCTATCGCCCGCCGGTGCTGCGCGGCGACGGCTTCGATCGCTTCGGCTTCGACGCCAAGTCCAGCCTGCCCCAGTGGGCCCAGGAGATGGCCTCCGCCCAAGACGAGCGATTCCGCGAGAGCCTCGCCGAGGTCGACCGCGTCTCCGTCGACGCCTATATGCAGACGCGCGAGGCGACCAAGCAATATAACGAGGTCTTCAACAGCGAGGTCCTCAAGATCGGAAATGGCTCCGACGAGAAGGTCGACGGCATCAGCAATAACGAGCTGGAGATGATCTTCGGCAACAGCCCCGCCGGCCGGCGCGCGCGCCTGGCCTTGCGGCTCTTCCGCTTCGGAAGCCCCGCCGTCTACCTCAACCAGGGCGGCTACGACTATCACTCCGGCGAGCAAAACCAACTGCCCGGCACCATCGAAGAGCTCAACCGGATCATCAGCGGCCTGGAGGTCGCGCTCAAGACCATGGAGCACCCGTCCGGGGGCAGCTATTGGGACCACACGCTGGTCGCCTTCGGCAGCGAGTTCGGCCGCACCGCGCGCGGCAGCAAATTCAACTCGGCGCGCGGCAGCGACCACGCCGGAGACCTGGCCACCCGCTGGATGTCGATGCCATTTATGGGCGGGCTCATCGACGAGGCGGGCAACGGCGGCCGCAGCTTCGGACATACCCGCAGCGCCGACCTCAAATCCGAGGGCAAGGTCTACTCGTACCGCTCGGTGCTCAAGACGCTGATGGACACCCTCGGCTGTGACCACCAAGAGTTTTTCCCGGCTGATGAGCCCTTCGAGGATTTGTTTAGCTAATGAATCACGTACTTTTGAAACTATCCGTCCTGCTCCTGGCCGCCATGATTATCTCCTGTGGCTCCGAGCCGACTGAGGAGGACGTGCTCGGCTCGAATATCGACTTCGAGCCCGACCGCCCCGGCTCGTCCGACAGAGGCGAGGTGACCCCGTATAGCGGCGACGACCCGCTGGTCACCGAGGCCCAGGAGCGATTTCGTACGGGCCTCGATCTGCACCACAAGGTCATCGACCGCACCTGCTCGCCAAATGGCGGGGTCTGCCACAACCAGAAGGAGTATCCGGACCTGCACACCCCGGCCAACTTCTTCAGCACGATCAGCGCCCCGTGTAACGTCGAGCCCGGCGAGTGGGAGTCGGTCTACGACCGCTGTGAGCAACCCGGCGACCGCTTTAAATTCTCCGAGTACGACCACCCCGAGATAGAGATCGGCTGGCTGGAGTATATCCCCGGCGAGGAGATCGACTACGCCGAAGAGGAGATCACCCCCGACGCCGAGTCGGCCGGGCTGCACATCTACCTGCACGACGCCGTCCCGATGGACAGCGACCAGGTGTGGACCAACGCCCAATTCATCCGCACCTTCGTCGACGGCAACCGGGTCATGGACCTGCCCTTTGGCAACTTCCAGACGCGTTGGTGGATCCTCGACGACGGCAAACACCTGATGGCCGAGGTCCGCGACTATCAGGTCGACCGGGTCAACGAGTTGATGTCGGTGGGCATCGTGCAGGGCGATCTGAATCGAAACGGCGAATACGGCGCGCGCGAGTCGGAGCCGGTGTCGCTCATCGAGGCCGGCAATCCCGAGGAGAGCTACCTCATCGGCAGACTTCGCGGCAAAATGCAGGGCGAGCGCGTGCCCGGCTCGCGCATGCCGCTGGCCAACCAGCCGCTGTCCATCCCGGAGATGCTCGCGCTCTATTGTTTCATCGAGGGGCTCGACGAAGACGCGACCGCCCGCACCGACGGCACCTCACCGATCGATTATTCGAGCTGCTCGTTCGCCGACGATCCCGAGAGCCTCAACCTGCTCGGCGAAGGCGTGACCTGGACGGGGCGCGTCTCGCACATCCTGGAGACCAATTGCGGCGGCTGCCACAGCGGCAGCGAGCCGGCCGCCGAGCTCGATCTGGTCGGTGACGACGCCTACGACACCCTCCTGGAGGCATCCGCCCAGGTACCCGAGCTGAATCTCGTCGAGCCCGGCTCGCCCGACGACAGCTACCTGTGGCTGAAGCTCGACGGCGACGAGTCCATCGAGGGAAGCCCCATGCCCATCGACCCGCTCGACGGCAGCCGCACCCTGACCGATCCCGAACTCGCCGACATTCGCACCTGGATCGAAAACGGCGCGCTGGACGAGTAGCTCGGCGGTCTCGCCGAGTCGTTCACGGAACTTCTGTGTTCTTGCTTTGGCTGTTACGCTGGAGTGGAATTGCAGCCAGCTATTCATTCACGACCTCTCAACCAGACATCACATGGCCAACATTCAAGAGCAGATCTCCCAAGTCAGAACTCATCTCGACGACTTTGCAGACGACCTGCAGCGTCACCGGCGCGTGGTCGAGGGCATCGGCGAGAACCCCGACGGCTACGACGAGGAGGCCGTCGAGAACTATCTATCGACGCTCGAGAATACCCTGGCCGACGCTGATTTCTTCGCGCCCGCCGAGGAGTCGCTCGCCCCGCTCGAGCAGGCCACCGACGCGGCCGAGCAGGCCGTGCTCGATGACGCCCGCGTGTTCATCGACGACCACGAGATCGACGGTGTCGAGCTCATTGAATTCGACGACTCCAAAGACGCGATGAAGGCCTCGCTGTTGGTCGAATCGCCCAAGGTCAACCAGCTTCGCGGCGGCCGGCCGCGCCTCGAGCTGCCCGACGGACGCGAGTTCTACTTCACCATACGCCAGACGCTCATCGCCGAGGTGCGCGACGATAAGACAGGTTACCTGGAGCTCGAGCTCGGCCTCGAGGAAGTCTAGGACAGACGTGCCGAAGTCGCTCATCAAAGTCGCCTGGCTGGCGATCCCGGTCACGGTCCTCGCCGGCGATTTTATATTTCGGTGGGGTGGACGGCTGCCGGCCAACCTATGGGAAGCGCCTTCGAATTTGCTGGCCACGGCGGGACTGTCGGCGCTGGTGTGGTGGGCGACGAGCCGGCTGATCGGCTCGAGTCGGCGCCGCTGGCTGTGGGCGGCTGCGGTCGGCCTTCCGGCGGCGTGTTTGGTCGCCTCCGCCTGGCGCTTTGCCGCGGTCAGCGGCCACGACCCCAGCGCCACGGTCATGGTCTACCTGTGGCAAGAGCCCGTCTCCTCGCTTCGCATGATCGGAGCGCGCTTCAGCCCTGGATTTGGCGTCGGCGTCGCGCTGCTCGCCGCCCTCTGGGTGCTCGCTCTGGGCACCTGGCGCACCCGAGACCCGTCGCGGGTGACCAAAATGAGCTGCGTGGCCGCGCCGATCATCTGGCTCTTCGCGGCGAGCCTGTGGCCGGCCGGCATGACCGTGGGTAAGACGCCGTTTACCGCCGACTTCCACCTCACCCACACGCTCGTCGACGGGGCCACCCAGATCGCCGGCGGACGCGCCAGCGGCGCGCTCGGCGTCGGCGAGCGCGCCGTGCCCGACGACCGCCCCGATCAACTCGACGGCCCCAACGTGATCGTCTTTATCGCCGAGAGCCTGCGAAAAGACCGTATGCAGTTGTACGGCCACGACCGGCAGACCACGCCGCGTCTGGTCGAGTTTTTCGACCGATATCCCGATCAAGTCCACCGATTCGAGCGCGCCACGAGCACCTCTGCGTTTTCACACCTCTCGGTGCCAGCCATCCTCAGCGGCCTGCACATGGCACATTCGCGCGAGCGGATGCACCGCGC
>JBKGZI010000414.1:0-5164 GCA_046545675.1 Persicimonas sp. | reverse complement strand
TCGAGCACGACGATGAAGTCGGCGTTTCGGACCGTGGACAGCCGGTGGGCGATGATCAGCGTGGTGCGGTCCTCGGTGACCTTGTTCAGGGAGCGCTGGATGGCGGCCTCGGTCTCGTTGTCGACGGCGCTGGTGGCCTCGTCGAAGATCAGAACCGGCGGGTCTTTGAGCAGCGCGCGGGCGATGGACAGCCGCTGGCGCTGGCCGCCGGAGACCGTCTCGCCGCGCTCGCCGACGATGGTGTCGAGGCCGTCGGGCAGATCGTCGATGAACTCGTCGGCCTCGGCGGCTCGGGCGGCGCGCTCGATCTGGGCGTCGGTGGCCTCGAAGGTGCCGTAGGCGATGTTTTCGCGCACGGTGCCGTGGAAGAGAAAGACGCTCTGGCTGACCAGGCCGATCGCCCCGCGCAGGTCGTCCATCTTCAGCTCGGAGATGTCCAAACCGTCGATGCTGATCTGGCCGTCCTGCGGCTCATAGAAGCGCAGCAGCAGGTTGATCAGGGTCGTCTTTCCCGAGCCGGTCGCCCCGACGATGCCCACCGTGGCCCCGGCGGGGACGTCGAGGGCGAAGTCTCGGAGGATCGGCTCGCGATCCGGGTACGAAAAGGTGATCTCGTCGAAGTTGATATGCCCCTCGACGGTGGCCGGCTCCAGCGAGACCTCGCCGTCGTCGATCTGGACGGGCGTCTCCAGCAGGTTCATCACCCGGTTGGTCGAGGCCATGGCGCGCTGGTACAGATCGAAGGTCTGGCCGAGGCGGGTCAGCGGCCACAGCAGCCGCTGGGTCAAAAAGACCAGCACGCTGTAGGTGCCCACGGCGAGTTGCTCCTCGAGCACCAAATGGCCGCCGTAGACCAGCGTGGCCACGAAGCCCACCACGATGACCATGCGGATCAGCGGCGAGAACGCCGAGCTCAACGCGATCGCCTTCTTATTGGCCTGCCGGTAGGCCTCGCTCTCGTCGCCGATGCGCCGGGCCTCGTAGTCCTCGGTGGTAAAGCTCTTGATCGTCGCGATGCCCGACAGGTTATTGGCGAGCTGTCCGTTGAGCAGGCCGACCCGCTCGCGAACCTCGGCGTAGCGCGGCGCCAGGAGCCCCTGAAATTTGAACGAGCCCCACAGAATAAACGGGATAGGCAGCATCGCCATCCACGCCACGCCCGGGGCGAGCGCGAAGAAGACGATCGAGACGGCCACCGCCGTGGTCATCACCTTGATGATGTCGTTGGCGCCGGTGTCCAAAAAGCGCTCGAGCTGGTTGATATCGTCGTTGAGCACCGACATCAGCCCGCCGCTGGACTGCTCGTGAAAATAGGCCAGATCGAGCTCCTGGATATGCTCGTAGGCCTCCAGCCTGAGCTCGTGCTGGATGGTCTGGGCGAGGTTTCGCCACAGCCAGGAGTGGGCGTATTGGAAGGCCGACTCGAAGCCCCACACCACGACGGTCGCCGCGGCGAGCACCAACAACTGGTCGAAGACGTCGGTGACGCCCATCCGGGCGATGAGCGAGTCCTCCTGCTCGACGACGACGTCGACCGCCGCGCCGATGAGCGCCGGCGGCGCCAGATCGAAGAGCTTGTTGAAGATCGAGGCCAGCGTGGCGAGCACGACTCGCTTTCGCTGGCTCTCCGCATACCACAACAGGCGTTTGAGCGGGTGCTGCCTCGATGATGGGGTTGGTTCTTCGGACACGTGACTTCTTAATCTATGGGGAGCGTGGCTCGGGCCTGACTACCACTTAGCGACTGCCAGTCAAAATGCAAGAAACCCCGTGGGTTGTCTGCGATCTCCGACGCGGTGTTTAGGCTTCAAAGAGGGAAGAATCTGTGCGGACCGCGGCCCTCGAACGCCTCATGTTGACACCCCCATATTGACACACCGATGAGTCTAAAAACGGACGCAAAAGAGCTGTTTGCGAAGCTGAGATTCCGCGAGTTTCTCCGACGCCCGGAGACTCGGCTTGCAGCGGCGTTTCTGGCGCTGGTCGTGGCCGCCTGGGCGATCGCCGAGCTGGCCGTACCCGCCGACGACGAGCCGCACGCCTTCGACCGGGCGCTCTTATTTGCCTTTCGCACCGGCCCTGACAACGCCCAGCTCATCGGGCCGTCGTGGGTGGAGAAATTCGCCCTCGACCTGACCGTGCTCGGCGGCGCGGTCTTCGTGACGGTGCTGGTGCTCGTCGTGCTCGGCTACCTATTGCTCAGCCGATACTTTGTACGCGCTGCCGAGTTATTCGTGGCTACGGTGGGCGGGGCGGGGGCGGCGCTGGGGCTCAAGGAGCTCTTCGAGCGGCCCCGACCCGACCTCGTGCCGCCCCTCTACGAGGTGACCAACCCCAGCTTTCCCAGCGGACACGCCACCATCGCCGCAGTGGTCTATTTGACCCTGGCGATCTTGATGACCCGGTTCATCAGAGACAGGGCCAAGATCATCTATGTGATGATCGTGACCGCGCTGCTGGTCTTTGCGATCGGCTGGACGCGGGTGGCGCTCGGGGTCCATTACGCGACCGATGTCCTGGCCGGCTGGACGCTCGGCTTTGCCTGGTCGCTATTCTGCTGGTTGGCCATCGACGTGTGGGAGGGGCGGCGAGCACGCGCTTCGACAGGTCCGAAGACCAAGAAGTCAGCAGACGAGGAACTCTCCGAGTCCCGATCAGGCCCGACACCCCGAACAAAGGAGCAACCGTCATGAGACAAGTCATCGTCAAACAATGGTTCGAGGCCGAGGGCGGCTACGGCCGCGTGCCTCGATATTCACTGCATCCCGACGAGCATAAATGCCGCTCGTTTGCCTCCGAGCACGAGGACGACCGGCTCAAACCCGAAGGCAAGACCTTCAGCGCCGAGGTCGCCGACGATATCTACGAGCAAGTCGAGGCCGGCGACGACGGCGTGTGGTACGCCGGCACCGTGCGCCTGGACGGAGAGGATATCGATCTGAGCAAGAAGAAAGACTGAGCCAGCCGGTCCGGTCACGTCAGCAATTGGCCTGCTCGAGCACCGTTTCGATCTCGTCGCGGCTGGCCGGCTTGACCAGGTGATGGTCGAAGCCCACCTCGAGAGCGCGCTGACGGTCCGTCTCGCGCCCATAGCCGGTCACCGCGACGAGGACCGGCTGGGCGGCGAGATCGAGCTGGCGACGAATGGTGCTGGCGACTTCGTAGCCGTCCATCTCGGGCAGACCGATGTCCAGAAATACACAATGTGGCCGGAAGTTCCTGATCGCGGCCAGTGCAGCCCGGCCGTCACGGGCAACCTCGACCTCGTTGCCGCGCATCTGCAGCAAGAGAGCGAGCGCGTCGGCCGCGTCTTTGTTGTCGTCGACCACGAGCACACGCCCGCGCGCCTCGCACGAGCGATCCCGGTCGGCAGCGGCGCCCTCGGGTTCGCTGGCCTCTAGCACCACTGGAAGCTCGAGCACGAAGCAGCTGCCCCGGCCGAGCCCGTCGCTGTGAGCGCTGACTCGCCCGCCGTGCATCTCGGTGAGCTTGCGAACCAGCGTCAACCCCAACCCCAACCCTCCCTCGGAGCGATCGAGCGACGAGTCCGCCTGGATAAAAAGGTCGAAGATCTGTGGCAACAATCCCGGCTCGATGCCCCGGCCGGTGTCGCTCACCTCGATGACCAACTCGTCTGCCGCCACGCTGGCGCGAAGCTCGATGTCTCCCCGAGGTGCCGTGTATTTGCTCGCGTTGTGAACCAGATTGCCGATAACCTGAGTCATTCGCTCCGGGTCGACATCGATCTCGACGGGCGGCTCGGGAAGCTCGACGCGCAGGGTCTGGTCTTTTTGCTCGATGAGCGGCTCGCACATCTGGATGGCCGCGGTGATCACCTCATCGAGCTTATATCTCTGGCGCTCGAGTTCGATTCGCCCTCGGTTGATACGCGCCACGTCGAGCAAGTCGTCGACCAGACGCCTCAGTTGGCCGAGCTGGCGCGAGATGATGTCCACCGCCCAGTCGACCTTGTCGGGCGCCTCCTCGACCGAGATGGATCGCACCAAATCGACGGCGGTGGCGATCGGCGCCATCGGATTGCGCAGCTCGTGGCCGAGCATGGCCAAGAATTCGTCTTTGTGGCGGTTCTCGGCCTTGGCACGTGCGGCCTGCTCGGCGAGTTTATTTCGCGCCTCGACCAACTCGGTAACCTCGAAGCCGAAGACGGCGACGCCCTCGATTTCGCCCTGAAGGTCGTAGTTGGGCAGATAGACAAAGGTCGCATAACGGGTCAGGTCAGCGTCGGTGCTCGGCGATCGAAGCTGGATCGCCTGCTCTTCGAAGTGACGTGGCTCGCCGGTTGTATACACCTCATCGAGCAACTCGATAAACGGCGAGATCTTTTGCTCGGGGAAGACATCTCGAACCGAGCAGCCGACGAGAGCGTGTTGGCCGACGAGGTCATGATAGGCGGGGTTGGCCAGCGTGAACACATGATCGGGTCCCTCCAATACGGCGATAAACGCAGGAGCCTGCATGAAGAGCTTGTAGAACTGGCGGCGTGAGCGCTCCTCGACCGCCCTCTCGAACTGGCCGATGACCGTGGAGGCGTCGTCCCGCTCGGCCTCGAGACCACGGCTCTGCTCGCGCATGACATAATCGGTGACGTTCTCGACCCGGTGAAGGATGTAGTCGACCTCGCCATCATCGTCGAAGACCGGCAAGCTGCGCGGGCTCCAAAAATGCTTCTCGAAGCCGCTGTCCCCGCCGGCGGTGCGCGGAATATCGAAGCGAAAAGGGCCATGTGAAACCGGCTCTCGGTCCTGAATCACCCTCAACAGACCTGTTCTTATCCTCTCCACGGACACGGACTCCGGCGCGCCGGGATTCTCCGGGAAGGCATCGAAGACCGGCCGTCCAATCAACTCGTCGCGGCTGAGCGTCATCATCTCCAGATAGGCATCGCTGGCGGCGACCACGGTGAAATCGGGCGAGTCAGCCGCGAGCACGACGGTGAGCTCGGGGGACTTCTCCAACACTTGTCGGAAAACTGCATTTTGTACGCCGCGGAAAGCCATCGGAACGCGCCTCATCGGAGAGGGAGTGACAGATTTTGTCGACACATAAACCCCTAACGCGCGGCCAAGCTTCCTTCGCAGTTACGGGTTCGACGCTGCGAACCAATAATAATCACAGCCCGCCCACAACAGATGCGCACCCCTAG
>JBKGZI010000413.1:0-5179 GCA_046545675.1 Persicimonas sp. | reverse complement strand
AGATCCATCGCCCTGATCACATCATCTCCGCTACACTGACTTTGCGATCACCCTGTTCACGGTCTTTTCCGAACGCTCCGTTTCAGCCAGTTGGAGCTACCATCGCATTGGCCGTCTTCGCCGATGGTCAGGTATTTGCAATCACCCGCTGTATCCAGGACGTAGACTTCGTGGCCGCTGGAATCATCATTGTGCCAGTCATTGTGGTCGTCATCGGAGGTCAGCGCGACCATGCGGGTATCGGGGGGCAGTTGGGTGACCTGGCCGCGCAGGACGTCGAGAGCTGCGCCAGCGTACCGCTCGGCCAGCCACAGGTTGGTGTAGTCGAGGAGCTGTTTGTGCGAGTGGGAATTGCCGGGAGAGGAATCGGCGGTCACGTTCCCCTCGGTGATCCAATCGAAATGCTTGGCCGAGTCGCCGGCACATTTATGCCACGGGTTACTCGCTTGATGCTCAGCGACGACAACGCCTTCAGATTCAGTATTCGGGTACGGGGGGTCTAGATGACGAAGCGCTTTTTCTCCTCGTCGGTCAGATAACGCTGTCCGTTGAAGTGCCCGTCGTATTTGTCCTCGATGTCGGACAGGTCGACCTCTCGCTGTCAACGGTCAACCCGCTCGCCGTCCACGGGCCGAGTCCGGTCAGCGCGATCGGTCGCCAACACATCGCATTCACCTCAGCTTGGCTTTCGCGTGGTTTTGGGCAAGGCGCCCGAAGGTGAGAGGGGGAACACTACTGGCTTTTACGCGCTCATCGTCAGCGCGAAGGCGGCGATGGCGACCACGAATATCCCGGCCAACGCCCAGGCGACCCATTTGATAAGGACGTGTATCACGGTGACTCCTATGCAATTTGGAAGCGTTCGGACATGATGCGGCGACGATCGATGTCGCGGCCGACCAGCGCCGCCTCCACGATGTCCATCATCGGCTCCGGGCCACAGACATAGTAGCGACGTGACCCATCGTCCTCGGGCAGATATCGGTCGATGAGTTCGTCGCTGAGTAACCCCTCCTCCCCGCTCCAGTCTCGCGGGGACTCTTCGAGGATGTAGACGACCTCCAGATCGAGGTCATCGACGAGACTCTCGAGCTCATCGTAAAATAGCAGAATTGGCCGGCGGTGAACTCGAGGCCGTCGTGGCCTCGCGGCTCGAGCACGAGCGTCCAGTTTCTGCCGCGCTCACTGCGCACCTCGACGACCTCCCACGGAAACTTCTCGAGTTGATGGGGCTTATATAGCCGCGTGTAGACAAAGAGACCGACCGCCAGCGCCGTCACGCCCACCCATATTGCCTGCTTCCACACCGGCGAGACGTGATGGCCGACCTGTAGGATATGGACCAGCCCCACCAACACCACGAAGACGGCCAAGAACCCGTGGCTGATCCGCCAATATTCGTAGGGGATGCCGAGGGCCTTGCGCCAGAGAGTCAGGCCGACGATCAGCCCCAGCGCGCCCAACACCGCCGACAGTGCCAACGCACGAGGCAAGTTGACCGTCGGATCGAAAAAGACCAGGTATCGGCTGTTAAAGGCGAATAATATCAGGGGCGCGCACCCTCGGCCGCTCACCGAGCATCGCGAACGCCAGTGGTAGGAGGGCCAAAAGCGCGTAGACCGCGGCCCAGAACGCCGCCTGCCAATAAGTATACTTCATCGGTTCTCCCCCGCGACTCATCAACCCACCGGCGACCACGGATAAGCACAGCGCGGCCCCTTCCAAAAAATCATTCCGGTGGTGCGCTCGGAGTTCTCGAGCACGCGTCCAACCCGTGCCTCGACAAGCCGCTGGAGCTGGGGCGCCTTCGCCGCCTTGTCGAGGAACGAGTCGAGGCTCGTCGACTCCTTGGTTGAGCCTCGGCGCTACGGCGACGGCCGTGTCGAGGTGCGGCCCCCGCTTCCTCCGTAGATACGCACCCTGGATGGGCGCCCGCTGGAAGCGGCGGTGTGGCCTCTTGTCAGAAACACCCCATCGTCCTTGATATCAATGTGGTCGGCGGAGATCTGCTCGCCGTTGTCGAGGATCAGCTCTGTGACATACTCCTTGTCCGTATCGACGACCAAATCGTCGATCGTGCCGAGGGCGTTGCGATCGCGGTCGCGCAACTTACTGCCGCGAATATCATATTCCTGGTCGCTGACCTTCCAGTCGTCGAGTTCAGAGAGCCTTTTGAGTGCCATAACGTCCTCCCGGTGTTGGTTGCACAATCTCGTAATGAGACATCGGCTGAGCAGCGTCAGGCGTCTAGAGTACCGTGACCAGCAGCCAGATGGCGGCGATCAAAATGACCGCCGCCAGAATCATGCCCCAAATTCGGGCGGTGTTGTCCTGTTTCTTCTCCACATTGATACGTGCCATGGCGTCTCCTCCTTTGAATGAGATACGTCGTTCGACGGCTTCGGGCCGCCGTTATGCGCGTCGACGACCGCGAGCCTTATTGAAGCCGTGGCGGACCGCGTCGTGATAACGCTCGTAGGAACCCTCGCCATACTCGCGCTCGTAGGCCTTGCGGATATTGGGCTCGAGTTCGCTATAGTCCTGCCCGCTGAATCGCTCGCTGGAACCGACGGTATGGCCGAAGCGATAGCCGGGCTCGTAGTCGGCGTAGTCGCCCTCGGATTCGGCAAAGCTGGACTGATAGTGCTGACGATACTCGGGCTCGGCGGCCGTAAAGCCACGCTCCTCGGGGATGTCTTCAGATAGCTCGTCGATGTCGATATGCGTCTCACGCACCGTGTCGCGCACCGTCTCGGTGTGCTCGTCGACGTGCTTGCCCACGCGCACCTCTTCTTCGATGCGGGTCTCCTTCTCGACGACCGGCTCCTCGGCATGCTCGGTGACCTCGAAGGTCTCCTCTTCGAAGGGGTCCTCTCCGGAGACCGGTCTATCGACCTTGTGCCGCTCGACCTCGGCGTGCTCTTCACGCAGGTTGATATCCTCCTCGACCGGCTTCTCCTCGACGCGCTTATGGACCCGAACGCGTCCCTTTTCGATGTCGCGTTTGCCCACGTGAAGCTCTTCGCGCGCCTCCTGGAGGCGAGCCTCCTCGCCGCTGGACAGCTCGCGTTCGTATTCGCGGCCTTCGCCGATCGTCGTGGATTGGCCGCGTCGACGGTCATCGATGTCGACCGCACCGTTTTCGTCGAGATAGCGCGCGACCTCCTCGGTCTTGGTATCGTCCTCGAGTTCGGTCACCAGCAGGTTGCCCCCCTCGCGAACAGCCTTGGCGAAATAGTGCGCGTCGTCGTCGGGGACCCCGCGCGACTTCAACTCGTCGATGAGTCGGTCGCCGGCGTCTTCGTCCTTCTGTTGACTTTTTCCGATTCCCCAGGGGTCCTTCCCCTTAGAGACGTCCTTCCAATTCAACGTCTGGAATTCGCCTCGTTTGATTCCACGCTTCTCGAGGCCTTTTTCGATGTTGTGAACACTCTTGTCATCGTCGAAGAGTCCTACGATGGTTGATTTTGCCATGATATGTATTCCTCCTGGATGCGCTCGGCGGCGCGAGCAGCGAGCCGAGGCACAAGTGACTGATTAGTGTTTCGTCTAGTCGTCAAGGCCAAGCCGATTAGTGTTTCGTCTAGTCGTCAGGGCCAAGCCGACATACCGCGCCGTAGCGCCGCGGTCGGCGTCGTGTTTCGAGCGTTGTCAAATTGGTATTCAGTCAGGGCACTTCAGCGGACTACCAAGGTCACCAGCACCGCAATGAATCAATCAGGAGGGGCGGTGCGTGCGAGGCTCGGACTTTGAATCTAATCGATCTCGCTCGATGTCCACCTTTTCGCGGCGCAATGTGACAGACTCGTCGATCTCTTCGCTGCGACGTCGCCGTGTGATTCGCACCTCTTCCACCACGACGAGTTGCTTGACCAGCCGTTCCTCGACCAGCGGAACGACGATGGTATCACCCTCGTGGCGAATCGCGGGCGCCCCGTCGACGACCCGCTCGATACGCACGCGCTCGATGTCGGCCTCATCGAAGTCGAGGTGCTCCTCGATGGGAACCTCTTCCTCCTCGACACGCTTGTGAATGCGCACCCGACCGACCGGACGGCGCTCCCGGCTCACCGACATCCGCTCGCGAGCCACCGGCACACGGACCTGCTCGCCATCTGCGTCGTCCGGCCCATGTTGTTGCTGGGCTTGTGTGTCCTGCGGTGGTGTCTGGCGGGCAGATCCATCGTCGGCGGTGATGTCGAATTCATCGAAGCGACCGTCGAATCGAGCTGTACCGTCGCCGTCCTGAGACAGACGCTCGGTGGGCACGACGACCTGCCGGTGCTCATCCAACGCGATCGTGACGGTGCCGTTGTGCCCACTTCTGGACACAGGCGTCATCAGCCGGCCTACCTGTCCAGCCTCGTCGATCACCTTCGCTTTGGCGTCCATCGTATCTCCCGGTTGAGGCAAGACGTTGTCAGAACGACTTCTCGTCGTCCGGTGAAATGTACGACCGCTCCACCGGTGTTCAATACCCCGCTGATGGTGGTGTCTGTGTTTAGTTGGCCGTTCATCACTCCACAATGCCGCCCCCCGTAATTTGGCGTTCTGACTGGACACCAACCGCCACAAAACCCACAATTGGTGGTGAGCCCCCATAACCCTCAACGATGATGAGCCCGATAGTGGAATTGCGACTGCGACCGCGGTTTGGCCTGCGCGTCAGCCTATCTCCCGACCAGGTCTTGGAGCGGTTTCGACACAGCGCCGAGTCCACCGCGCACCCCTGCGACGTCTCCGTATTGGACCGGCAGGTCGAGATGACCGTGCGAACGGCCGAGCAACATTTCTGGTCGCCCTATTTGAACGTGCTTCTGGAAACCGACCGGGGCCACACCGTCTTGCGCGGCAAATTCGGCCCCAACATCAACGTCTGGACGATGTTCGTCGCCGCCTACGCCGTGCTCGGATTGGTGGGATTGGTGGGATTGATCGCCGCGACCAGCCAACTACAGATCGACCAGCCACCCAGCGGTCTCGTCTTGAGCGCGGGATGCCTCTTTTTGTCGGCGCTGGTGTGGGTGGCCGGCAAGCTCGGCCAGAGGTGGGCCTACGACCAGATGGTCGTCATCCACCTCTTCGTCCACGAACTCTTCGCCGACGTCATCGCCGACGAGATCTATTGCGAGGCCTGCGAAGACGACGAGCAATTCCCCTCGCCGCCCGTGGGTTAAGT
>JBKGZI010000412.1:0-5210 GCA_046545675.1 Persicimonas sp. | reverse complement strand
GTCGTAATCGGACTGGCTCGAATCATACGAAATATTGAACTCGGTCTCGCTGGCCTCGAGCAGCGTGTTCTGCTCGTCGACGTAGAGCCTGCGGCTGTCGCCGACGCTGCCCGCGGAGACGAACCACCTGAACAGGACCGACTCGGACTCCGGGGGCAATAGCTCGCGATCGGAGCCCTCGGGCGCCGGCGGCTGCCAGATGTCGATGCTGTCGGGCTCGACGATCGCGCGCACCTCGAAGGGGATGCCGGCCACGATCGGGGTGGGCTGGTCTGCGGGCATCTCGTGCCAATCGTCGTCGCTGATCGAGGAGACCTCGTCCGCCCAGGCCAGCGTGTCGCGCACCTTGTCGACGTCGCCGTCCTTGACGACCTTGATCTCGGCGGTCTCGAGCTCGGGATTTTGATTGGGCTGGGACTCGTCGCCGGTGGCCAAAATCATGCGCTTTCGGGCGACGATCTCGTCGTCGGAGGTGGTCACCACCAGGCGCACAGAGACCTCGAAGCCGCTCTCGCAATCCATCCCCGGGAGCTGTTCGGCCAGCCTGGAGTCATCGGCGGCCTCGCGGATCGTCTCGACGATGGCCTCGCAAAAACCGCCGATCATCTCGCGACTGCCGGGATAGGCAAACGAGGCGGTGGCCTCGTCGCCCAGCTCGAAGAAGTCCTCGGGGATCTCCGGGGCCTGCTGGCTGTCGTCGGCTTGTTCTTCGACCATCTCGTTGATCTGGTCGGCGTCGACCGGGCATGCGTATTCATTCTGCACCGAGACCCGAAACGGGCACCACTCCCAGCGATATTCGACGTCCTCTCCGGCCGGATCGTGGGACAGCGCCTCGATCTCGGCGACCTCGCCCTCGTCGAGGATGACCGGGTCGGCCTTGACGGCGAGCAGCCGAAATTTATTGACCCTCCAATACGGATCGAAGTCCGGCCCGCAGCTCAACAGCAGGGCGAACAGGCCGACAGCGGCGAGGCGCAGCAAGTATTTCATGAGTCGTGTGGCCATCGTGGATCAGTCAGTGAACCGGCGGCCGGCGCGGACACCGGCGCTCCATGAACGTTGATTGGCCACATCATGCCTGACCGACGGGCTAATCTCCAGCGGATCGCGAATCGGCCGGCGAGGCTTGCGGGATGAGGCGGGCGGTCAACCACCACAGCAGCGCCGAGAGCGCGCCCAGCGTGGCGATGAGGGCCAAAATGGCGCTGATCTCCAGGGGCACCTCGGCGGTGGCGGCCGCCGGATAGATCGCCGGCAAGATCAGCGCGCTGGTGGTGTTGATGGCAGCGTGGCCGACGATCGCCGGCCAGATGCTGCCGCTTCGGATAGTCACGTACGCCAAGAAGATGCCGATGAGCGCCAGACCCGGCGCCGAGACCGGGTTGAGGTGAAATAGCGAGAACGCCACGCCGTTGACGATCGCGGCCAGCCAGAAGCCCTCGCGCTTGCGTTGCTCCTGGAGGATCGTGCCCCGGAAGAGCGCCTCCTCGCAAAGCGGCGCCGCCACGCACACCCCGATGAGCCCGAGCACGCGCTCGAGGCCGGTGGCATCGAGCACGAGGTCCTGGAGCTGTTTGGTATAACTCTCGGCGATGCCGCGCATATACGGGCTGACCTCGACGAGCAATGAGGCCAGCGTATTGGCCAAAAGCCCCAATGACACCGCCGCGACCACCACCACCAACAGCGCCACCGGCGAGATCCCCAGCCGAAAGCTCGGCCACTTGGCGGCGGCGTCACCCAGCACCCAATGCCACAGCACCGCCGCGCCCAAGATGCCGAAGACCTCGCTGGCGATGGTCGTCATGTGAAAGCCGACCATCTGCAAGAAGAAGGCGCCGACCAGGGTGAAGAATAAAAAGCTCAAGAACAGCAGCAGGTATGCGCCGGCGTTGCTGTCTCGGATGCTGTCACGAAAAGAGGACACGGGCTTTGGCCTCGGGTGTGGGTTGGCACTCTCTACGGAGGTTTAGACGCCGTGGGGTCTGAAATCAACTGGGATGCCGAGGAACAGCCGATACCGAAACCGGACCCGGCACCCGGCACCCGGCACCCGGCGATCAACCTTCCAATCCCATGGACGCATCACCTCATCAGAGCTAGTATCCGCCCGTCGTAACTTTCCCCCTCGCCGCAGCCCAAAAACCAACCATGGCCGACTTCGTACACCTGCACGTCCACACCCAATACAGCCTGCTCGACGGCGCCATCAAGCTGCCCGATCTGATGGATACGGTGCAGGCCCACGGCATGGACACCGTGGCGATGACCGACCACGGCAATATGTACGGGGCGGTGGACTTCCAGAAGGCCGCGCAGAAGGCCGGCGTCAAGCCGATCATCGGCTGCGAGATGAACCTGGTGCAGGGCGATTTTCGCGAGTCGGCCGACCCGAAGACCTTTCACCTGACGCTGCTGGCCAAGAACATCGAGGGGTACAAAAACCTGATGTACCTCAACTCGATGGGCTGGCTCGAGGGCTACTTCGAGCGCACGGGCACCCCGCGGATCAACCGCGAACTCTTGGCCGAGCGCAGTGCGGGTATCATCTGCCTATCGGGCGATCTGGGCGGCGAGATCAACCAGGCGATCCTGCGCGGCGATATGGACCAGGCGCGCGAGATCGCCCGGGCCTATCGGGAGATCTTCGAGGAGGATCACTTCTACCTCGAGCTCATGGACAACGCCTTTCCCGAGCAGCAAAAGTGCAACGACGCGCTCATCGAGCTCTCCGAGGAGCTCGACATCCCGGTGGTGGCCACCAACGACTGCCACTATATCGGCCGGGAAGACGCGCGCGCCCACGGCGTGTTGATGGCCATCCAATTGGCCAAGACCGTCGAGCTCGACCGCCTCATGGATCACGGGGTCGACCAACTGTATATCCGCAGCCCCGAGGAGATGCGCGAGGCTTTCGCGCATGTGCCCGAGGCCTGCGACAATACCGTCAAAATCGCCGAGATGTGCGACCTGGAGATCCCACTGGGCGAGATCTTTTTGCCCCAATACGACGTCCCCGCCGAGTTCGTCGAAGAAAACGGCATCACCGACTACAAAGACGGCATCCACGAATATTTCGAGCACGTCTCCCGGCTGGGCCTCGAGGAGCGCTTCGCCGAATTCGACGAGCTGGGAAAAGTCTACGACCGCGCCGAATACGAAGCCCGGCTCCAGGAGGAGATCGGCATCATCCGGCAGATGGACTTCCCGGGCTACTTTTTGATCGTCTGGGACTTCATCGCCTGGTCCAAAGAGCAGCAAATCCCGGTCGGCCCCGGCCGCGGATCGGGCGCCGGCAGCCTGGTGGCTTATTCGCTGCGCATCACCGACATCGACCCGCTGCCCTACGACCTGCTCTTCGAGCGGTTTTTGAACCCCGAGCGCGTCTCGATGCCTGACTTCGACATCGATTTTTGCATGAATCGACGCGGCGAGGTCATCGAATATGTGCACGACAAATACGGCCACGACAACGTCGGCATGATCATCACCTACGGCCAGCTCAAGGCCAAGGCGTGCATCCGGGACGTGGCCCGGGCGCTGAACTTCTCGTACGGCGAGGCCGACAAGATCGCCAAGCTCATCCCCGACGAGCTGGGCATCAGCCTGGACGAGGCGCTCAAAAAGGAATCCCAGCTCTCCAAGATGTACGACGATGACGACCGGGTCCGCGACCTGTTCGACATCGCCCGCGCCCTGGAGAATTTGAACCGCCAGGCGGGCATCCACGCCGCCGGTGTGGTCATCTCGGAGACGCCGCTGTGGGATTTCGTGCCCGTCTGCCGCGGCTCCGATGGCGAGAAGGTCACCCAATTCGCCAAGGAGGAGGTCGAGGAGGCCGGCCTGGTCAAATTCGACTTTCTGGGCCTCAAGACGCTTACGGTCATCGAGACCGCCTTGAAGCTGGTCAACACCCAACGCGAGGAGGCCGGCGAAAAGCCCTTCGACATCGACGCCATCCCGATGGACGACCCGTCGATCTTCGACCTGATCGGCAAGGGCGACACCACCGGCGTCTTCCAGTTGGAATCCTCGGGCTTCCAGGAGCTGCTCAAAAAGCTCAAGCCCAATACCTTCGAGGATATTGTCGCCTCGGTGGCGCTTTACCGCCCCGGCCCGCTCGGCTCGGGCATGGTCGACGACTTCATCGACCGCAAGCACGGCCGCAAAAAGGTCGAGTATCCCCATCCCTGGCTCGAGGAGGTCTTAAAACCCACCTACGGCGTCATGGTCTACCAGGAGCAGGTCATGAAGACCGCCCAGGTCGTGGCCGGCTACTCGCTCGGACAGGCGGATATTCTGCGCCGTGCGATGGGCAAGAAAAAAGCCAAGGTGATGGAGAAGCAAAAGAAGATCTTCATCGACGGCGCCGTCGAGCAGGACGTCGACGCCCAAAAAGCCGAGGAGATCTTCGACCTGATGGCATATTTCTCAGGTTATGGATTTAATAAAAGTCATAGCGCCGCGTATGCTCTGATCACGTACCAGACGGCGTATCTCAAGGCGCACTTCCCGGTCGAGTTCATGGCCGCGCTGATGACGGCCGACCGCAGCAACTCCGACAAGATCGTTCGCTTCATCAATGAAGCCAAAGAGATGGGCATCGAGGTCTTGCCGCCCGATGTCAACGAGAGCCGGCTGGACTTCTCGGTCTCCGACGGAAAGATCCGCTTCGGTCTCGCCGCCATCAAGGGCGTGGGCGAGGCGGTCGTCGAGTCGATCATCGGCACCCGCGACGAGGGCGGGCCCTTCGAGAGCCTGTACGACTTCTGCGCGCGCGTCGACCACGGCTCCATCAACAAGCGCACCTTGGAGGCGCTGGTGCGAAGCGGGGCGTTTGACTCGGTGAGCCCCGACGAGGTCGCCTCGCGCTTTATCGGCGATATCTGCCGCAGCCGCGCCTCGATGTTCGCGGCCATCGAGATGGCGGTCACCCGCGGCCAGCAGGCCCAGCACGACGCCGAGGTCGGCCAGTCGAGCCTCTTCGGCATGATGACCGAGGACGCCGTCGAGGAGGTCCTCGAGGAGAATTATCCCGACGTCGCCCCCTGGCCCGACCGCGACCTTTTGCAGGGCGAAAAAGACCTGCTCGGCTTCTACGTCACCGGCCACCCGCTCGACCGCTTCGAGGCCGAGCTCAGCCTGCACGGAACGACCCCCAGCGAGAAGATCACCGGCGGCAAGCAGGTCCAGCACCGCGACCAGGT
>JBKGZI010000411.1:0-5219 GCA_046545675.1 Persicimonas sp. | reverse complement strand
CCCACACATCGTGGAACGACTTCGAGGTGCTCGCCGCCAACCTGCTCGAGGATGAAGAACGCAGCATCGATGATCGCATTCTGTGTTACGGGCTCTTTATCGACCCGCCGCTGGCGCGCATCGGCATGACCGAGCAGCAGGCCCGAGAGTCCGGCCGAGACGTCTTGGTCGGCCGTCGGGCGATGGCGAGGGTCGGACGCGCCCGTGAGCGCAGCGAGACCAAGGGCTTTATGAAGGTCTTGGTCGACGCCGACTCCGAGCAGATTTTGGGCGCGGCGACTTTGGGCATCAACGGCGACGAGGTCATTCACTCGCTGCTGGCTCTGATGTACGCCGAGGCCTCCTATAAGGTGATGACGCACGCGGTCCATATCCACCCGACCGTCTCGGAGCTATTGCCCACATTGCTCAAGAGTCTCGAGCCACTCGAAGAAGCGCAATAACTCGGGGCGTCGACGGCGGCATGACTCTGTTTCCTGGCTTTGCAAGTGGAGGCTGACATGAGCGACTATCCCATCGCCGACTACGCGCTGCTCGCCGACTGCAATGGCGCTGCGCTCGTACACCGCGCCGGCTCGATCGACTGGCTGTGCGTGCCGCGCTTCGACTCGCCGGCGGTCTTCGCGGGCCTGCTCGATGAAAACGGGGGCCACTGGATGATTCGCCCTGAGGCGGACTTCGAGGTCAGCCGGCGCTACGTCGATGCCTCGTTGGTGCTGGAGACCTCCTTTACGACGTCCACCGGCGAGTTGGTGGTGATCGACGCTCTGGCCATCGGACCCAACGAGACCGGCCACGAGCTCGGCGCCCACCCGCCGCATGCGCTGTTGCGCGAGGTGCGCTGCACACGCGGTGAGGTCGACGTGGACTTCGAGTACCGGCCACGGCCCGAGTACGGCTTGACCGAGCCGATCCTGCGCTCGGATGACGGAGGCATTCTGGGCCAAGGTGGGGCGAGCGTGCTGCTGCTGTCGGCACCCGTCGATCTGGACATCGAGCGATCCGTGGCCCGAGGCCGTTTTCGTTTGGCCGAAGGCCAGTGTCGCCGATTCGCACTCCAGCACCGCTCGAGCTCCGAGGACAAGCCGGAGCATTGGAGCGACGAGGATATCGACGAGCGGCTCAGCCAGACCATCCATGGCTGGAATACCTGGTCCGAGATCCACCAGAGCTACCAGGGGCCCTGGAAAGATCAGGTTCATCACAGCGCCCGGGTGCTCCAGGGGCTGACTTATTTTCCCACCGGCGCGATCGTGGCGGCGCCGACGACCTCTCTGCCGGAGGTCGTCGGAGGCCAGCGCAACTGGGACTATCGATACACCTGGGTGCGCGACGCCAGCTTTACCCTCGACGCGCTGTGGGTGGGAGCCTGCCCGCATGAATCGCATAAATTCTTCGACTTCCTGGCGCACGCGGCCCTGAGTCATCTCCAGCAGGGCCGCGATATGCAGATCATGTACGGCATCGGCGGCGAGCACAACCTCACCGAGCGCGAGCTCGAGCACCTTTCGGGCTGGCGCGACAGCAAACCGGTGCGCGCGGGCAATGGAGCTTGGAATCAGCGCCAGCTCGACGTCTACGGTGAGCTGTTGGCCGCCGTGGATACACTGCGCGACGAATTGGGCGAGCTCGATCCGGTCACTCGCCGGTTTTTGTCCGAGGTCGCCGACATGGCCGCCCAGCGTTGGCAGGAAAAGGACCAGGGCATCTGGGAGATCCGCGGCGAGCCTCGCCACTACCTGTACTCGAAGTTGATGTGCTGGGTGGCGCTCGACCGCGCCATCGGCTTGAGCGCGATGCTCGAGGCCGACGACAAAGTCGAGCGGTGGGAGCACATTCGCGACGAGATTCGCGAGTCGATCCTCGAGGATGGCTGGAGCGACTCGGTCGGCGCGTTCACTCAGTCCTACGGTGACGACCATCTCGACGCCGCCAACTTAGTGATGGCAATGGTCGGCTTTCTTCCGGCCGACGACGAGCGCATGCTCGCCACCATCGACGCCATCGAGGAGCAGCTCACCGACGAGCGCGGCCTGGTCTACCGGTACCGCTCCGACGACGGCCTCGAAGGCGAGGAGGGGACGTTTTTATTTTGCACCTTCTGGCTCGCCCGAGCGCGGGCGCTGGCCGGGCAGATCGACCGGGCCGAGGCCATCTTCGAGCACGCCATCTCCTACGCCAACGACATCGGCCTGTTGTCCGAAGAGGTCGCGCCGGACTCCGACGAGCTTCTGGGCAACTTTCCCCAGGCGTTCAGCCACATCGGGCTGATCAACGCCGCCTGGACCATCTCTCAGGCTTAAACACGACCACATCTTGCCTCTCTCATGCCCCTAAAAGCCAGGGGCACCGAATAAATCTGAAACCCGCCCGCGGGCCTGAGCGTCCTCTCTGGTGCAGCAGGTTCAAGTGGAGGGGGAGCAAAGCCAAGCGTGAAGCTGGCTGAGTATACGCTCATGATTCGAATGATAGAGGAAGGAAAATGTATAAAGACTATTCACTATTGGCGGCCGCCCTGCTCGTGGTCGGCTCGTTATTGCTGGCAGCGACCGCGGGCGCAGACTCCGCCCCGACGACCTTGAGGATCGATACCGACCGCTCCAAGATCAGTTGGGTCAGTGAGGCCCCCGCCGAAAAGATCCTCGGGACGGCCTCCGACCTCCAAGGTCAGCTGCGCTGGGACATCGACGAGCCCGGCTCGCTCGAGGGCAAGATCTCCTTTCCCGTCGCCTCCATGAAGACGGGCAACTCCATGCGCGACAAGCACTTACAGGGCAAGGACTGGCTAAACGCCAAAGAAAATCCGGACATCACCTTCGAGATCGAGGGCCTCAGCGACATCGATCGGACTGAAAAAGACGGACGCATCGACATCACCGCCACGGTTCAGGGAAAGGTGACCGTCAATGGTCAGACCGCCCCCAACAACGCGACCGTCGAGATCTCGGTGCTGCCTGACAAAAACCTCGTGCGCGCCAAACCCAAGCTGACCGTGCGGCTCGACGATTACAAAGTCGAGGGGCGCCGAGGCACGGTGGGCAAGAAAGTCGCCAAGACCATCGAGATCGAAGGAGTACTTTATGGAAACTGGTGATGACAAATCCGATCGACGAACCCATCCGATGAAGACGGCCGGCATCATCGCCCTGGGCGCAGCGGGGGCGGTATTAGCCGCCTGGCTATTTCTGGGCGCTCATATGGTCACTCAATACCAGGTGGGGGTCACCGAGATCGAGACCGACGAATTTGGCGACGAGGTTGAAACGACGGTCATGGAGGATCGCTTCCGATTCGGCTTGTTGCCCGACCAAGGCTACGACGGCGCGGCTCCGTGGTCTGGCGGCTTGGCGCTTGTGGGAGTGAGTTTATTAGTAGCGGCGCGGCTTCGCCCGCGAGGAGATAGGCGCAGTGGATGATGTCAAAGACGAATTGAGTCGCCGAATCTTTCTTCAGGGGCTTGGGGCAGCGCTGAGCTGCCCACTTCTGGCGTCGTGCGAATTCGTCGAGGTCTTCGACGCCGAGGCCGGTGAGGAGGTCAACTTCGCGCTGTCCGATCCCGAATTCGCCGGGCTCGAAGAGGTCGGCTCTACGGCGTGTATCGAGGCCGGTGAGCTCGACCTGCTATTGATCCGCAAGGACCAGCAGACGGTCATCGCCGTCGAGCGATTCTGCCCCCACCAAGAACTGAATATGGGGCCCTGCGACGATAATCCGCAACCTGCGGTCTGGGACGCTGACAAGCAGCAACTTACCTGCCGTTGGCATCTGTCGGTCTTCGACGTCGACGGCCAGGTCGTCAGCGGTCCTTCGCCGCGCTCACTCAGACTGTATCCGGTCGACTTCGATCCGCAGTCGGGTCAGGGCACCGTGTTGGCCGGAAGTGGTCGAGGAGTAGAGCAATGAGACGTATGTTATCGAGCTTTGTCTTATGTGCGTCGTTGATCGCCGCAGCGGCCGACACGGCCGAGGCAGTTCCTCGGATGGCACTGACGGCCGGCTCTCCCTGCTCGCCATGCCACGTCAATCAACAGGGCGGCGGCATGCGCTCGATGATCGGTTGGTCGTCGATGGCCGATGTCGGCATGGTCAACTACGAGCAGATGGGCGTCGACTGGTTTTCCGAGATGTACTCCAACGAAGTCGTCGAGGGGTGGGCATCTGTCGGCCTGGACATGCGCTTTCAGATGGCCCGGCTGGGGCGTCCGGTCGGCGAGTTCGGCGAGGACGGCCAGATCAACATCATCGAGCCCGACCGCCGCATCATTCCCATGCAGATCCAGCCCCATGCGCTGGTCGATCTAACCGATTACGTCAGGCTGCACGGCAGCTACGCCGCCGGCCCCAACACCTTCGACGGCGAGCTGTGCGATACGCCCTTCGCAGGCCAGAGTTGCTACGTGGCCGAAGCGATCTTCGAGCCCGACGCCCCTTGGCCGGCGGTTCGCGCAGGCATGTTTCAGCCCAGCATGGGCATTCGTCACGACGATCACACCATGCTCATCCGCCAGGATGCCAGCCGCCCACGCCGCGCGCTGATTCCGGCCAACTACGCGGAGCTGGGCGCCGAGGCGAGCTATCAGCCACTGTACTGGCTGCGCATGGAGGCCGGCGCCTTCCGAGCCGCAAACCTCGCCGAGGCGATCGGTCAGCCGGAGGTGGTCTCCACGAACGACGTCGCTTACCTCGGACGCGTCAGCTTTTTGCCGCGCGTCGAATTTGGCGAGGATTGGGATCTATCGGCGATGATCGGTGGGTCGGCGTATGGGGCCGGAGACTTCCACATGCAGAATCTCTTCGCGGGCATCGGCATGCTCGACTTCGCCTCGCTGATTGTCGAGGGCGCTCACTTCGCCCGGGGCTCGGCGGCCGAGGGGATCAACGTCGCGTCGATCCTATCGATCGAGGCTCGCAAATGGCTGGTCGTCGAAGGCCGTCTGGAGCGAGGATGGGCGAGCAACGATGACGGCGATTTCACCACCGACGCCGCCGTCGTCGGCGTCCAATTCGTGCCCATGCCGTACGTCAAGCTACGCCCGGAGTATCGCTACTTGACCACCGACGATTACGCCATGGGCCAATACACCGCCCAACTGCACATCTTCTACTGAGGCCCCCCGCACGGTATCTCGCCGCGCGGCGCACCGTCTATCGTTCCTGGCGCACCATCGGCCCATGACTCATCGACCTGCCATCATACTCGTCGCCGCCATCATTTGCGC
>JBKGZI010000410.1:0-5225 GCA_046545675.1 Persicimonas sp. | reverse complement strand
CGTGACCGTGCACATGACTCTGACCGTGACCCGTTTTTCAACTGCAAGGTGCTCGAGCCGACCTGACCAGCATGGGCCGCGGGTCTCCGGCTCGCCGCGACGCATCTTGCTTCGCCTTGCGCCCGGGGAGAGGGTCAACCTGGCGAGAAGAAGCATCAGGCACCCAACAACCCGCCCAGACCAAGATGGTCTGGCACCGAATCAAGCGTTATGCCGGATATGCATGACGTCGCCGTCCTGGACGATATAATCCTTGCCTTCGAGGCGAAGCTCGCCGGCTTGGCGGATGGCGGCTTCGTCGCCGTATTGCTGGAGGGCCTCGACGGTGTAGACCTCGGCGCGGATGAAGAGTCGCTCGAAGTCGGTGTGGATGGCGCCGGCGGCCTGTGGGGCGGTCGCGCCGACCGGGATGGTCCAGGCGCGGACCTCTTTTTCGCCGGCGGTGAAGAAGCTCTGCAGCCCGAGTAGCTTGTAGGCGGCGCGCACCAGCACGTTGAGCGCCGGCTCGTCGATGCCGAGTCCCTCGAGCATCTCGCCTTTTTCGTCGTCGTCGAGCTCGGCGAGCTCCGATTCGATCGAGCCGCAGACCACGACCACGTCGCTCTGCTCGCCCTCGGCGAGTTCGCGAAGCTCCTGGACGTAGGGGGAGTCGCCGTCGAGGTCGCCCTCGTCGACGTTGGCCACGTACAAGACCGGCTTCATGGTCAGCAGGTGGCAGTCGTGGACCAGCTTGCGCTCGTTCTCGTCGAGGTCGAGCGCGCGGGCGGGGATGCCCTCGTTCAGCGCCGCCTGGACCTTTTCGAGGACCGCCGCTCGGGCGACCTCCTCTTTGTCCTGGCTCTTGGCGGCGCGGCGCGCCTTTTCGTAGCGCTTGTCGACCGTCTGCAGGTCGGCGAGCAGCAGCTCGGTGTTGATGATGTCGACGTCGCGGGTGGGGCTGACGCTGCCCTCGACGTGAACCACGTCGGAGTCATCGAAGCAGCGAACCACGTGCAAGATGGCGTCGACCTCGCGGATGTTGGCCAGGAATTTATTGCCCAGCCCCTCGCCCTCGGACGCACCTTTGACCAGCCCGGCGATGTCGACGATCTCGACGACCGTCGGGATGACCTCTTCGGTGCTGATATGCGAGTTGATGATATCCAAGCGCTTGTCGGGCACCGGCACGATCCCCACGTTGGGGTCGATCGTGCAGAACGGATAGTTGGCCGAATCGGCGCCAGCCTCAGTCAGCGCGTTGAAGATGGTTGATTTTCCGACGTTGGGAAGACCAACGACACCGGCGGAAACACTCATGGCTTTACTTCTCGTGGACGTCTGGGGATTCGAACGGAACAGTGCGTGAACATGCGTCTAACTAATGGAATTCCTGTCGGATGTGAAGACTGTTGGCGGTGTGGTAGGTATGTGGGTAGTGTGGGACAGCGGTTTAGGTTTAAGTTTAAGTTTAAGTTTAGGTTTACGACCACGACCACGACCACGACCACGACCACGGCACGGTGTAGTTCCCTGGACCCCCGGACCCCTGGACCCCTGGACCCCTGGACTCCTGAACCCCTGGACTCCTGAACCCCTGAGGCATCCATGCCCATCGATCCAGTTATCCACGCCCACATGACCTACCTCGTCCAACAGGAAAAGAAGGCGCGCCAGCGCGCCGACGGGCTGGAGGAGGAGATTGAATTATGGAAAAAGCGGGTGCGCCTGGCCGAGGAGAAGGGCATGCCCGACCTGGCCGATGAGGCGCGCGGGCGCACTCGTAAGCTCATCGCCGAGCGGCGCGGGCTCGAGGTCGATCTCGAGATGATCGCCACCGAGAAGGGCATGCTCCGAAAGGAGAGCCGCCGGCCCGACGGCCAGGAGGTCGCCCGCGCCGAGGAGATCTTGCGCCGCTGGAAGGAGAGCGGCCTGGTCGACCCCGACGAGGCGGTGCTCGAGCGCGAATTCGACGAGATGCACGCCGAGCAGGCGCTCGAGGAGTTCAAAGACGAGTTGGAGGATGAGCAGTGAGCTCTGCGGAATTGGCAGAAGACACCCTCCCCGCTTTCGCAGTTTGAAAGCGGGGAGGATCAAGGAGGGGCCCCTCCTTGATCCTCCCCATCTCTTCGCTGCGCTGCGAGCGGGGAGGGGGCTATTGGCAAGTGGCGCCGATTTTGCCATGATTCCCGCGACGATAGCCCAAAAACACACGTCTCGAGGAGTTTAGCCGGTGGCAAAAGACGGCCCGTTTAATATTCCGACCATCAGAGGGCGGATCGCCGAGAAGATCGCCAAGGCTTCGCCGCGCGTTGAAGAGGGCGAGGAGGAGATGGAGTTTCCCGCCACCCCCGGCGAGATCTCGCTGCGCTCGGCTGACGAGCGAGGGGTCGTGGCGTTGGCCTGCTTGATCCTCGAGAATCTGCGTGAGCGCGGCGGCACTCGCGCCCCGAGGCGCCCGCTGGAGACGGTCCTGCGGCGCACGCTGGCCACGTTTGGGCCCAAAGAGGTCATGGACATCGAGGTCGAGGCCTACGAGCTTTTGTTGTGGCTGGGCAACGCCATCGATCCGGAGTGGTCGAAGGACGCCACCAGCGAGATCGACCACGTCGACGAGAACTCCAGCGACGACGACTTGATCCGCTGGGCGATCGGCGGCAATCACGACTTGGAGATGGATTATTATAGCCGCGGCCGCGGCGAGCTGACCCACCGGCGCATCACCCCGATTAGCCTGGACGCCGAGACCTATTGCCACGCTTATTGCCACCTGCGCCGCGACGAGCGCGTCTTCCGGCTCAGCCGCATCGCCGAGCTGCGCCCGGTCGGCGGCTGGAGCAAGCATCGGGGGCGCCACAAGCCGGCTGCCGAAGACAAGCCGGGCGAAGACGAGTCCGCGAAGGCTTCCTCGGCGGAGAGCGAGTCGAAGGGTAAAAAGCCGAAAAAGAACGACCCGGACGACGATCAGCAGATGAGTTTGTTGGACGGTTGATTGCCCATCTCCGCCCATCTCCGAGAACCCACCCGAGAAACCATGCAATTCCAACATTTTATCAATGGCGAATTCTGCCCGTCCGTCGACGGGCGAAGCTTCGAGAATATCAATCCGGCCACCGGCGAGCTGATCGGGACGGTCGCCGAGGGCGGTGAGGCCGAGGTCGATCGTGCGGTCGCCGCCGCCAGAGGCGCCATGGACGGCGCGTGGGGCCAGATGCCTCGGCTCGAGCGCCTCGATTTGCTGGAGAAGGTCGGCGAGGGTATCGAGGCTCGCTTCGACGAGTTCTTGGCCGCCGAGATTGCCGACACCGGCAAGCCGAATAGCTGGGCGTCCAAGGTCGATATTCCGCGCGGGGCGGCGAACCTGAAATTCTTCGCCAACCTGGCCCGAAACCTCGAGTCGCAGTCCTATACGATGGACACCTCCGACGGCGGCCGGGCCCAGAGCTACGTGCTCCGCGAGCCGGTGGGCGTGGTCGGGGTGATCTCGCCGTGGAATCTGCCGCTGTTGTTGCTGACCTGGAAGCTCGGCCCGGCCCTGGCAATGGGTAACACGGTGGTGGTCAAGCCCTCCGAGGAGACCCCGGGCACGGCGACGCTGCTCGGTGAGGTCTTCAACGAGGTGGGCGTGCCTCCCGGGGTCTATAACGTCGTCCACGGCTTCGGGCCGGACTCGGCCGGCGAGGCGATCACGCGCCATCCTGGCATCTCGGCGATCACGTTCACCGGGGAGAGCCGCACCGGCAGCGCCATCCAGAGGACGAGCGCGGACAGCCTCAAGAAGCTCAGCTTCGAGCTCGGCGGCAAGAACCCGTCGCTGGTCTTCGCCGACGCCGACCTCGACAAGGCCGTCGACGGCACGGTGCGCTCGGTATTTTCGAATTGCGGGCAGGTCTGCCTATGTACCGAGCGTGTCTACGTGGAGCGGCCGATCTTCGAGGAGTTCGTCGGCCGGCTCAAAGAGCGCGCCGAGGGGCTTCGCTTCGGCGATCCCTATGATGACAAGACCTCGGTCGGGCCGTTGATCTCGGCCGATCACCGCGAGAAGGTCCTGTCGTATTATGAATTGGCCCGCGAGGAAGGCGCCACGGTGGTCACCGGCGGCGGCGTCCCCGAGCTCGACGCGCCCTACGACGGCGGATTCTTCGTCGAGCCGACCATCTGGACGGGGCTGGACGATGACGCGCGCTGCATGAACGAGGAGATCTTCGGGCCGGCCTGCCACGTGCGGCCCTTCGACACCGACGAAGAGGCGCTCAGGCTGGCCAATGACAGCGCTTACGGGCTGGCGTCGGCGGTGTGGACCACGAATCTCGACCGCGCCCACAACATCGCCGCCGGCCTCGAGACCGGCATGGTGTGGCTGAACACCTGGTTTTTGCGCGATCTGCGCACCCCCTTCGGCGGCGTCAAACTCAGCGGCGTCGGCCGCGAAGGCGGGCTGCATTCGCTCGAATTCTACAGTGAATTGAAGACCGTCTGCACAAAGCTCTAAACAGCAGAGAGTGAGAAAGTAAGGAACTGCAGAAAGTGAGAAAGTAAGAGAGTGAGAGAGTTAGATAGAGGCGATCTACTATCGAGCGTATCCGTTCGGTAGCGAGTTTTTGCAGTATCTAACTCTCTCACTTTCTGACTCTCTTACTATCTCGAGCATCATAGTTCGCGAGAGTTTCGCTTCACGGATACCACCACAGGACCAAGAACAATGCGATCGTATTCAGTCGACGACCTCGCCCAGCCGCTCGCCCACTACCCTCACGCCCGTCGTGTGGGGAACCTGATTTTCGTGTCGGGGGTGTCCTGCCGCCAGCCGGACAACTCGCATAAGGGGGTGACCATCCACGAGGACGGCACCGTCGAGAAGGATATCAAGGTGCAGGCCGAGGCGGTCTTCGAAAATATCGAGGCGATCTTGAAGGAGGCCGACGCCAGCCTCGACCATCTGGTCGACGTGACGGTCTTCCTGGTGGATATGGACGATTACGCGGCCTTCAACGAGGTATATAATACCTATTTCCCGGCGGGCGGCGGACCCACCCGCACGGCTGTGGGCGTCAGGGAGCTCCCCCACCCGAATTTGTTGGTAGAACTCAAGGTCGTCGGCTACGCACCGGCGTCGCCGTGATGCTGAACCATGGGCGTTTCTTGATTGTTGCGAGGAACACGCTCCTGCGGACGTGAGCGCTGGTGCGCGGCTGTTCTTGGTTCTTGTTATAGACCGTCAAGTTCCGATTGATGGTTGTGCGCTGGGG
>JBKGZI010000409.1:0-5239 GCA_046545675.1 Persicimonas sp. | reverse complement strand
TTCTAGGCCATCAAACCGGAGGTGTCCTTTTTTGTCTATAGCTGTAACTGGTTCTCGATGTTGGCTGTCGAAGTTTGATGCACAACTGGCCCGGGGTCGCCTCATTCTCTCGTCAGGCAGCCCACATACAGACAGCCCAAATCCGCAACGCTCGACCAAGAACCAAGAACCAAGAACCAAGAACCAAAAACCAAGAACCACCATGAAGAACTCCTTGATCTGCATCTCACCGCCGGATCGCCGCCTCGAGCGCCAGTTATTGGACGCCGAGGGCGGGTTTTTGTGGTGGTACGCGGATATGATCGACGAGCACGGCGACGGCCTGGTGCTCATCTGGTCGTATGGGTTGCCCTTTTTGCCCGGCTACGCGCGGACCGAGAAGCGCGGCCGGCCCCAGAAGCCGCGCGAGCGGCCCAGCCTGAACCTGTCGATCTACCGAGACGGACGCCTCGACTTCTACTTGCTCCAGGAGTTCGCCCCCGAGCAGGTCGATTGGTCGGCCTGCGGCAACCTGTGGCGGTTCGGGCAGAGCCACCTGCAAACCAAAGATGAGGGTGGGCGCGTCGAGCTCACCGCAGACTTGGACTGCGCGGTGGGCGGCTGCGACGAGCGCCTCGTCGGCCGCTTCGAGCTCGACGGTGTGCCCCGCCAACACGTTGGTTTTCAGCCCCCCAGAAAAAAATCTCGTAAGGGAAGGGGGTTCCCCGACGAGGCGCATTCTGTGCGGGTGAGCGGCGATTCGGGCGGTCAATTGCCCGACCACGATTGGACCCCGCGCACCGGCCCCGCCAAGGCCACCGCCGATCTTCGCCACGGCGAGCACGTCTGGCGGCTCGAGGGGCGCGGCTATCACGACCGCAACGGCGGCGCGCTTCCGCTGCACGATCTGGGCATCGACCACTGGGTGTGGGGCCGCGCGCCGCTTCCGGGCCGCGAGCTCATCTACTATCTGCTGTGGGAAGAAGGCCGCGACACTCCCGTCGCGCTGGGCATGACCATCGACGAGCACGGCCGGACCGAGCTGGTCGACGACTTGGAGGTCGAGCTGGGCGAGCGACGCCGAAACCTCGGCGGGCTGGTGTGGTGGCGCTCGCTGGAGTTGACGCGCGCGGGCAGGCCCTGGCTGAGCGTGCGCCACTCGGACGTGGTCGACAGCGGGCCGTTTTATATGCGCTATCTGACCGAGGCGCGCCTCGCCGGCCACACAGCCCGAGGCGTCGGCGAGCTGTGCCAACCCGACCGCATCGACCTCGACCGTCACAGACCGCTCGTTCGCATGCGTGTCCACGACCTCGACGGCCGCAACTCGATGTGGCTGCCGCTATTCTCCGGCCCCAAAGAAGGCCGCGTCCGCCGGTTATTCGAGTCTTGGCTGGCGGGAGGGCCGAGGTGACCGAGACGGCGCTTATCTGGGACAGCCTGATCTGGGACAGCCTGATCTGGGGCGGCCTGATCTGGGGCGGCCTGGCCGCGCTGCCACTCTTCGCCCTGGCGATGACGCTGTTGAACCTGGCGACGTGGCCACGCGGGCGCAACGACGGCGCCTTCGACGGGCGCGTCTCGGTGCTCGTCCCCGCCAGAGACGAGGCCGAGACCATCGAGGCGTGCGTGCGGGCGATCCTCGACGGCGCGCATCCGGTCGACGAGCTGCTGGTCTACGACGACCAATCGACCGACGCCACGCCCCAGATATTGGCGCGCCTTTGCGACGAGTACGACGAGCTGCGCGTGGTCGAGGCCCGGCCGCTGCCGACCGGCTGGGTCGGCAAGCCGCACGCCTGCCACAGGCTGGCCGAGGCGGCCACAGGCGATCTATTGGTCTTCGTCGACGCCGACACGCTGCTCAGCGACGACGGCCTGAGCCGCATCGCCTCGCTCTTCGAGGACAAAGAAGCCGACCTGGTCACCGCCGTGCCCCGCCAAAAGAGCGTCGGCTTCGCCGAGCGGCTGGTCCTGCCGCTGTTGCACCTGACCTATACGAGCTGGTTTCCGCTGCTGCTGGTGTGGCGCTCGCAGGACCCGCGCTTTTTGGCCGCCAACGGCCAGTGCTTAGGCCTGCGCCGCGAGGCGCTCGAGGCCATCGGCGGCTTCGAGTCGGTGCGAAGCGACGTCGTCGACGATATGGCGCTTTGCCGACGCGCCAAAGAAGCCGGCCGGCGGGTGGTCTTCGCCGACGGCTTCGACATGGCCACCTGCCGCATGTACGGCTCCGCCGGCCAGCTATGGCAGGGCTTCTCGAAGAATCTCTATGAGGGCATCGGAGCGCACCCGCTGGCGCTGGCTGCGATCGTCGCGATCTACTCGGGCGCGTTCATCGCGCCGTACGTCGGCTTGGGCGCGGCGCTGGCGATTCCCGGCGCGGCGTGGCTGCTCGTGCCGGCGCTGATCGGCGTGGGCGCCAACCTGCTCTTGCGGATCGCGCTCGCCTGGCGTTTCCGCCAGCCGTGGGAGGGCGTGTTGTTGCACCCGGTCGGCGTGTTGGCGTTGTTGGCGATCGCGGTGAATTCGTTTCGTTGGCATGTGGGCGATACGATCGAATGGGCGGGGCGGACGTATTCGCGCAAGTCGAGGCGTTAGAGAGCTTTTTCGATGAGCGCTCTCGAGCTAATGTAGGCCATTTCCCCTTTCACCAAACACAACCACCCATGCAAACCAAACGAGTCCACATCATCGGCGCCGGCATGGGCGGCCTCTCGGCGGCCATCGCGCTGGCGAGCCGCGGCCACGAGGTATGTGTGTTCGAGGCCGCCGAGCGCGTCGGCGGCAAGGTCGGCATCGCGACGGTCGACGCCGTCGAATTCGACACCGGCCCGAGCCTGCTGACCCTCCCGGGGCTCATCGACGAGCTGTTCCAGCTCGCCGGCACCAGCCTCGCCGACGAGATAGAGCTGGTGCGCCACGAGCGCGCCTTCGAATACATGTGGCCCGATGGAAGCGCGCTGGACGTGTACTTTTCGCCCGAGGCGACCGTGGAGAGCGTGCGGAGTGCTCTCGGAGCGCGGGCGGCCGACGAATTCGATGACTTTTTGCACTACGCCAGGCGCATCTGGGAGGCGGCCGCGCCCAACTTCGTGCTCGGCGAGGCGCCGTCGGTGGGCTCGATCATGCGGCTGGGCCTCGGCGCGCTCGGAGAGGTCATGGCCATCGACCCGATGCGCACGATGGCCGAGGCCGTCGACAAACGCGTCCGCACGCCCCAGCTTCGCGACGTGCTGCTGCGCTACGCCACCTATAACGGCTCCAACCCCTTCGAGGCGCCGGCCACGCTCAACTGCATCGCGTGGGTCGAGCTGGGCCTGGGCGGCTATGGGGTCAAAGGCGGCCTCGTCGAGCTCGCCCGCGCCATGGAGCGGGTCGCCCGCGGGCTCGACGTCGAGTTTCGCCTGGGCGAGCCGGTCAGCCGCGTGGAGGTCGCCGCCGGGCGCGTCGTCGCGGTGCATACCGACGCAGGCCGCCGTCCCGGCCGATACGGATGCGACGCGGTCGTCGTCAACGCCGAGGTCGCTCACCTCGTCGAGGAGTTGCTCCCCGCCGATACGGACAGCGGCCTCGCGCCGCCCGAGACGCCGTCGATGTCCGGCTGGACGGGGCTGGTTCGCGCGCGCCGGCGCACCGAGCAGAGCCGCGCGCCGCATACGGTGCTCTTCCCCGAGCGCTACGACGAGGAGTTCGGCGACATCTTCGAGCGCGGCCGGCCCCCCGCAGAGCCGACCGTCTACGTCTGTGCCCAGGAGAAGGCGCACCGGCGGGCCGGCTGGGCCGACCACGAGCCGCTCTTCGTCATGGCGAACGCGCCGGCCGAGCCCGCCGACAGCCAGCGGCCCAACGAGGCGTGCTCCAACGATGCATACGAGACGCTCCGAGACACCGTTCTCGAGCGACTGCGCGGCGCCGGGCTCATCGACACCGACGACGCCGTCGTCTGGCAGCGCACCCCTTCGGAGCTCGCCTCGCAATTTCCGGGGAGCCGTGGCAGCATCTACGGCGCGGCGTCGAATTCGAAATTTGCCGCGTTTCGACGCCCCTCCAATCGTGTCGCCAAGGTCGGCGGCCTCTACCTGGCCTGCGGCGGCGTCCACCCCGGCGGGGGCGTGCCGCTATGCGTCCAGTCGGGCAAAACGGCCGCGCGCGTACTGGATGAGGATTTTGGATAATCGAAGATATAAGTGCGATCACGAAGGTCCCTCGGCTTTCGACCTCATCAGCTTTCGATGGAAGCCTCCGCTCGAGAGATTGAGAAATTGAGAAAGTGAGAGAGTAAGAACTGCTACAGGCGGCCAATATCGCCTCGAAACGGTAGCTGTATCTAACTTTCTTACTTTCTCACTCTCTTACTCTCTTAAAGATGATCCGCAACCACTCCAGGAATCTTTCGTGATGCTAGGTAATTGCTCCTATAGAAGGCTTTCGGACACCAACGTGGTTCATCATGAAGACATACCTCCCCATATTGCTGATCGCGCTGCTCACCACGGCCTGCGCGTCCGGACCCTCCGAAACCGACGACCAGCCCGCCGAGCAACCGACGCAGACGACCACCGAGAAGCGCGCCGCCGAGATACCCGAAGACGAGCTCGCCGAGTTGGAGGAGAAGCTGTGCCGGGCGACGCTCGACTATCTGGAGCGAAATGATCCGGAGCCGCCGCCCGAACGATGTGAGCGCGTGGTCCTGCGACCGACCGACCGGTTCGGCAGCGCGGACACCGAGAGCTATCTGGTCACGGTGATCGTCGGCGCCGACCGCCGGCAGATCGAGCTGGGCGCCGAGGTCGACGACGCCGGCGAGGTCGAAGTTTATTCCCTGGAGTCGGCGCTGGCGCAGGCGGCCACCGAGCAGGCCAAACGCGAGATCCGGGACCTCGAGAGCATGGTCGACGCCTACTACCTACAGTCCAGCCCCCGCAGCCTCCCCGACTCCCTCGACGAGCTCACCCGCGGCGACGACCCGATCGCCGAGAGCATCCCCAACGACCCCTGGGGCAATGCCTATATCTATCGCGTCCAGTCGGAATCCGACTACGAGCTGTTCAGCGCCGGCCCCGACGGCGAACCCGACACTTCTGATGATGTGCGGTAAGGCAGGGGTTCAGGGGTTCAGGGGTCCAGGGGTCCAGGGGTCCAGGAACAGATCAACGGCGGGCTTGGGGGTTGGGGCTTGGGTAAAAGCAAAGAAGGCGGCCCCGCCGTACGTATTTAGCGCCCCGAGTTGATTAAGCAGATCAGCTCGGGGCGTTTTTGT
>JBKGZI010000408.1:0-5360 GCA_046545675.1 Persicimonas sp. | reverse complement strand
GCAGTGCTTAGCACCCCCTCGCCCCCTGGACCCCCGGACCCCCGGACCCCCGAACCCCTGCCGTTCAGAATCGATAACTCACCCCCAACTGCCCCGTCACCGGAAAGTTGAACTCCCGATCCGACAGCGGGATAAAATAAAACGACGTGCTCACGCTTCCGAGCAGGCTAAATTGGTGGGAGACCCTCCACATCACCCGCGGCCGCACGTTCACGCCCATCGAAAAGCCCAGGTCGCCCAGCGTTTCGATGCCGCAGCGCTCCCGGGCGGCCGCGCAGCGGGCGTCGGCGTAGGCTCGCACCTCTCCGAATTTGGTCATCTCCAGGTTGAGCCCGGCGCCGAAGTTAAAGTCGCCCAGATCGCCGCCCAGATCGCCGCCCACAAACCCGCGCAGCGTACTGAAGTCATCGGCCAAAAATCCCGCGTAGTCGCGCGTGGAGTTTAGCAGGTGGATACCGGCGGTCACCCCGAAATCGCCGGTGAGCATCAGTCGGGCGTTGACGTTCAGCCCGTAGTTGCCCCACGGCTCGGTGCGCTCTCGCAGCACGTGGGGGTACTGAAAAAACGACGCATAGGCAAAGCCGAACTCCAGCGAGAACGGGCTCTTGCCGTCGCTGGTGACCACCGTCTGGACCTGCTCGACCTCGGGCTCGACGAAACAGGGGCCGAATCGGCTCATCAGCCGGTTGCCGGCCTCACGCAGCACCTCCGGCTCCAGCGAGTTGACCTCGAGCGCCTCCGACTGCAGGAAGCCCTGCTCCTCGCGCGAATAAATATGCAGCGCGACCTTCCAGGTGCCCGTGTCGGTGGGCCAGCCGTAGCCGAAGATCGAAAAATCAGTGTCCGCGAAGTTCGCCAGCCGGTGGGCGGTGCGCTTCTCGGGCCCTTCGTCGCGAAGCGTCCGGATCAACGAGGTGCGCGCGTCCTGATAGCTCTGGACGACGTCGGCCGGGTAAAAGCCCTCGCGGATCTCGCGTTTCGGGTCGAGCAGGGTGATCTGCTGGAGCATATGGAAGAGCCGAAGCGGCTTGTCTCCCTGCTCGATATAGCTCAACGCCAGATAGAGGGCCACCTCGGCGACCCGCTGCGGGTTGGCCATCGCGTAGTCGAGCTTCTCGTAGATCTCGAGGGCGTCCTCGAGGTGTTCCTCGGCGCCGGATAGCTCGAGCCGCTTATATTTGTCGATGCCCAGCTCGGTGGACAGCTCGGCGATCTTGAGCTGCTCTTCGAAGGCCCGCGCGCTCTTGACCGCCCGGACCAGGTCGGAGCCGCTGACCAGGTACATCAGATCCGGGTGATTGGCGGCAAATTCACTCGCCCCGCGGTGAAAGGCGCGCGAGGCCTCCGCCGCCGATGTCTCGCCGTTCATATCGGCGAAGACCTGAATATGCGGCGAGAACGCCACGCTGGGTGGGTCCTCGTCGCCGGCGGCTTGTGCCCGCGCCGGCGCCGCCATCGCGACCAGCGCGACGGCGCCGACCAGCGCGCACAGCAGTGATTTGAGGGGGGCGAGTTGCCTCATCATGGCCGATACAGATTCAAGCGCGGAAGCGGAATGGAGTCGGCGTCGAGGTACTCGTCGGTCACCAGCATCGAGACGTCTGCGTCGTGGGTCGATCCCAGCAAGATCTTGGTGATGTGGTCGTCGCGTGCACAGACGTCGACCACAGAAAAATGCTGTCTGCAGGCGCCGTCGGCCTCGCAGCGATCGATGCCGTCGATGCGCCGTTGCATCTCGCGGGATAGATCGGTCAGGTGCCCCTCCACGAAGAGCAGCGCGCGTCCGAAGCGGTTGGTCCCCGCCGGGCACCCTTCGCGGGTGGCGCGCTGCAGGGAGCTGGCGACCATCTTCTCGGAGTCGGTGCTCCAACTGAATTGCCAGTCGTCGCCCTCGAGTCCGGCGCGGTCTTCGGGGCTGTCGTCGACCACCACGAAGTGGCCCAGCGCCCACTCGGTATCCCCGCTGGCCATGCGCACGATATCCGGCGGCGGCGGGATCGCAGGGGCGGGATCCAGCGCATACCGCAGGGCGTGGCGCTGCCGGTCGAAGACGTACATATCGTAGAGCGAGACCGCCGGCACGTGCCGGTTGACCGGGGCGAACACGCCGTCGCCGACGGCCTGTACGCCCACCCAGGTGACCGCGAAGACCGGGTTGTCGATCTCGTAGCCGGAGACGTCGGGCATCGCCTGGCCGTTGCCGTCGCGATCGACCGGAAAATCGATCGGCAGGATGAAGTCCTCGATGAGCTCGCAGTCGCGCTGGGGCTCGTCGCCGGCCAGCTCCATGTCGAGCTCCTCGATGCTATCGTAGGGCTCCGAGGTGAGCTGGTCGACCAGCGTGATGCTCATCTGATCACCGGCGGTCAGCGTGCCGAATAATTGGCTGCGCGGCAATTGTGAGGAATCACGGGTGATATATAGGCGGAATTTATCCTGCTCCTCGTCGAAGGGCTCCGCGCTCGTCCACACACAATAGGACTGCTCGCCGAAGGGGTCGTCGGTGATCGGATCGCGATTGAAGAAGCGCACGATCGCCGCGGCGTTGTCTCCGAACCGAAAGAAGTCCACCTGGACCGCGTCGCTATTGCGCCCGGAGGTGTCGATGACCTCCCTATAGCTGCCCGAATGGGTATCCTCGTAGCTCGGACATCCGGTGGCAAAAGTCACCACGCCCAGCGCCAGCGCGACCAGCGCCTTCGGGCTGATATATGGGAGATGCGATGTCATCTACTACCGTCGAATTTCTGCGGTGGGCATGACCGCGGCCAGTATACGGATCTTGCCCGATGATTGCACACAGAGTGATCGATGTCTGGAGTGTGCTTGCTCCACCGAGGCCCGATTTGGCTAAATCTTTGACCACATCCGGCCTCACCGCCGCCGTGGCGTCGAGAATTTTCGGCAGGGAAGTTGCATTGGATAGATGGGGAATGACTCGTTACTCTTCAATAGTAAGGATTGAGTAAGGACACGAAAGACTTTTGCGATTCGTGTCGTTTGCGACCAAGCGGACAATGGTTGCCAATGGGCTTGTGGCGTGGGGCTCGAGGTTGCCTTTCCCCAAGCCTCAAGCCCGGAGCAGCATTGCCGACGGTTTGCCGCAAGCTGTATGTGCAGTTACTTGAGAGTACGAGTCGGTCGACGACGAGACCGGGCCCAGATGAGACACGAGCGATTCGACATACGCACGGTGGGGAGATGGCTGGCGCTATGTTTGGCCGCCGTTGTCCTGTCGGCGTGCGCCGATATGGGCGCGGCCGGCTTCGAGACGCCCCCCAGCGGCGACGAGGCCGTCGATGAAATGTTGCTCGAGGCCCAGGCCCACCTCGCCCGCCACGATGTCGAGCGCGCCCAAAGCACCTACGCGGGCATCATCGCCGAAAACGACCAGCCGCCGGGCGCCGCCCACGCCGGAAAGGCGGTATGTGACCTCCTCTTGCTGCCCGGCTCGAGCGCCTTCTCCGACATGATCGTCGAGCATTTGGGCGCTACTTCGCCGGTGGACACGGGCGACGCAGATCAGATCATCTACGCTGACGAGGGCTACCTCTATTGGCTGGCGCGCGGGGTGCCCTGGACCGACGAGGGCGACTATGCGGGCATCCGAAGCATCATGTCCGACCAACTGCCCTGGGAGGCCGAGCGGCTCGCCTCGCTGGGGAGTTTCTTCACCGACCTGAGCACCCCCGGCAACGACATCGTCGACGACATGCTCCCGATCGCCACGGCCCTGGCACAGATCGAATCGCAGCTCCAACTCGCCCTCGATGACCCCGAGTTCGAGTGGATCTATATCCCCGGGCGCACCTTTCACTACGACAAGCTCGACCTGATTTTGGGGCGCTCCGAGCTCGACCTCATCGCCTCGACCCTGGCGATGAGCCGGGGCTCGATCTACTTCTCGGCCGCCTACGAGCACCCCTGGACCCTCGACGAGGCGCTCGGCTCACAGCCGCAGGCCGGCGACGAGCCGCGCGAGGGCTGGACGAGGGTCGACTACGCCGCCGACTACTTCAGCACGCATATGGCGCGCGAGCTCCGCGAGCCCGCCCACCTTCGAGAGGCCCGAAGTGCCTTCGATGAAGGCCTCGAGCACTCCGCTGCGGCCATTCGAGCCGGCATCAACTACGACGCGGAGACCACCCTGAGCTGGCACCGCGCCGAGACGAGCTACGCCCGCGAGCTCATCGAATTTATCGAGGCGGTCCGCCAATCGTTATACGGCCCCGAGCTGCTGCCGGGCAGCACCCCGGAGACCACCATGGACCTGTCCCGGCTCTTCTCCGAAGGGCGCACCCTCGACCCCGAGATCCCCTGGCTCGAGCCGGTCGCCGCCGAGCCCGACGCCGAAGAGGCCATCGCGCGGTGGAAGATCAGCGACCGGGCCCGCCAGGCCTTCTTCGTCGACGGTATCTTCGAGCCCTCCTTCGACGTCGATGAGGGCGGCCCCGAGTTGGACATCAACAGCGAGCGTACCCGCGAATTTCGCCGCTCGGTCACCGGCGACATCGAGGGCGACGTCGAAGACGCCTACTTCACCATTCAATAATACACCGCCCCACACTCTATCTATTGTTTTTTGGAGGTGCGATCTAATGAAGCGCAACATCATTTCTCTGATATTCTTTGCCGCAATCACCCTCATGGCATCCGGAGCATTCGCTCAAAGCGACGCCTCCAAGCTCAAGATCGGTCCTCTGCTGGGGCTCGGCGGGGAGTTTGACGGCGATGCCGAGGTCGACCTGGGCGGCGTCAGCTTCGGAGATGATATCGCCGGCGAGGATATGCGAAATACCGTCGGCGGCCTCATCAACTACGACACCCCCGTACACAAGTACCTGGCGTTCGGCGGCCGGTTTATGTTCGCCTCGTTCATCGACGACGCGCGCGCCGACGAGGACTGGGCGCGCAACTGGTTTTTCAACTTCGACGTCGCTCCCAGGCTCCGCTACGGCCTCGCGCAGATGCCGCTGGAGGTCTATGTGACCACACCGGTCGGCCTGTCGCTGCAGACGGCCGGCGAAGACTGGGAAGACGAGGGCGGCGTCGAATTCGACACCGGCGTCAGTTGGAACCTCTCGGTGCTCCTCGGCGCCGACTATCTATTCACCGACGACATCGGCGCCTTCGTCGAAGCCGGCTGGATGCTCCAAAACGTCGACTGGGAGGGCCAGACCACCGGCGCCTTCACCTCCGACGTCACCGTCGACGGCTCATTCAGCCAATTCGCCCTCAACCTCGGCGTCATCCTCCCCATGTAAGCGCCCCCGAAAGCCCCCGCGGTCGGGCGCGCGCCCGCGCGGTACGTATTTAGCGCCCCGAGTTGATAAAGCAGATCAGCTCGGGGCGTTTTTGTG
>JBKGZI010000407.1:0-5376 GCA_046545675.1 Persicimonas sp. | reverse complement strand
CAAAAACGCCCCGAGCTGATCTGCTTAATCAACTCGGGGCGCTAAATACGTACTTGAGGGCCGCCTTTTTTGCTTCTATCTAACTTTCTTACTCTCTTATTGTCTCGAAGATCAGTCGCAGCCGAGCTTCTCCATCTCGCGCTCGACGGCGGCGACGTTACTGGGCCCGGTGCCCAGATAGCGCTTGAAGTTCGCGCAGGCCTGATCGGTCTTGCCCGTCTGCTTATAGGCGATGGCCAAGATGCGATAGCAAGCCGATTGGCCGGCGGTGAGCGCCTTTTTGCAGTCGGCGATCGCGCCGCTGGGATCGTTGCCGAAGATCTTCTTTTGCGCGCTCGCGTACAAGGCCTTGGCCTCCTCACGAGACAGCGACGGCTTGGCGGGCTTCTGCGGCTTGGAGGAGCCCGACGAGCCCGAGCCGGTCGAGCTGCCGTGCGACGAGCCCGACGAGCCCGACGAGCCCGAGCGCTTCTCGTCGGCCTTCATGGCCATCTTGACGTCGTCGTCCTCGAGGCGCTCGAGCAGCGAGTTGGCGCCGTCGTGCTGGCTGTCGTAGCCAAGGGCGTCTTCGGCCAGCTCGCGCGCCTCGTCGCCGTCGTCCTTGGCCAGCGCGTCCTCGGCTCGCACGACCAGCCCGTCGATCGCTTCGTCGCGCAGACCTTCTTCCTGATAAATGCCGTAGAAGACCGAGTGCTTGGGGATCTCGCTGAGACGCTCGAGCGCGTCTTTGAAGTCGCCTCTTTCGATATCGTCTTTGGCCGATTCGTAGTCGCGTTTGAACGGCTTTTCGGTCTTGGCGCTGCCCATCAGCTCGGCGATGGTGTCGTTTTGCTCGGGGGTGGGGTCGAGGTATTTGCTCGCCGACTCGAGCGCGCCGATCGCCTTGTCGAGCTCGCCGGCGCTGACGTTGTCGCGCGCTTCGTCGATCGCCTCGGAGACGCGGCTGTGGTCGGGCTGGTCGTCGGGGGCACCCTCGCCGGCCACTGCGCCGCCGGTGGCTTCGTCGTCGGGAGGCTGTGAAGCCTCGGCCTGCGTTTGCTCGCCGTCGTTGGTGTCGGTGCCGTCGCCGCTCATCACCACGAAGATGCCGGCGGCGGCCAGCAGCGCGACGACGACGACCGCGCCGATCATCATGACGTTATTGGAGTTGCCCGAGGAGATCTCGACGTCGTCGAGCTCGGGTTGCGGGGTGAAGACGTAGTTCTCGCCGGGCTCGACGAAGCGGAATTTGACGTGGCCCAACTCGATGACGTCACCGCGCTTGATATGCACCGCCCGGTATTTCTCTCCGCCGATGGTCACGCCGTTTCTGCTATTCAGATCGACGATCTGATATTCGTTGCCCGCCTCTCGGATGACCTTGGCGTGCTTCTGGGAGACCGCCCGGTGATCGATGATGATATCGCAATCTTCGGCGCGGCCGATGATCATCTCTTTGCGGTTGAGCGGAAACTCCTGGCCGGCGAAATTGCTGGAGATGACCACCAATTTGGCGGGCATCGCCGGCAGAACCTGGGTCCCCTCGTCGCGTTTGTCTTTTTTGAGCGGCTGGGTCTTTCTCTCGGGGCGCGCCGGGGGCTCGGGAGCCTTGTCGGGCTTCTTGGTCTTGAGGGTCAGCTTATAATCGCCGATGGAGACGACATCGCCCGGGGCGAATTCGGCGCGCTGATCGATCTTGACGCCGTTTTTCTTGATCCCGTAGCGCGCAGCGATCTCTTCGATATATATGCGGCCGTTGTCACGCACCACCTTAGCGTGCTGACGCGAGACATTCCGCTCGGTCAACCGAATGGTGTTGCCTTCCTTACGGCCAATCGTGATTTCGTCCCGGATGACGGGCACTGTACTCTTGCTGCCCTCATCATCCGCAATGACCAGCTTATACATGCAAGATCCCTCAAAGCAGGTCGCGACCTACCGGAGACTATCACCGAGCGTCATGCCCGATTTATGCCCCGGCTCTCAGGATACCGTTCATACGTGGCCGCGCAACCTCCGAAGTCGATAATTCGGCGTGCGAATGCTCAACTCTGGGCAGAACGTGTGTGAAATAGTGTTAGCATAGCCCGAAAAATTGTTCAATTTTTAAAGGCAGGGGTTCAGGGGGTCGGGGGTCCGGGGGTCCAGGCAAGGCAACGACGTGATCGGGGTCGTGGTCTTCGGTAGGTTGGTGGTGGGCCCTCCCCGCTTTTGCCGTCCAAAAGTGGGGGGGATCAAGGAGGGGCACCTTCTTCCATCTCTGCATCGCTTAGTTGTCAGAGGGGCGAGTCTCACCTATAAATGCGATGATTAGAAGCCTCTACTCTCTTGCGCTCGCCGCATCCGGAGCCCCCGGTGGCTATGAGCTCGAAGCAGAATGTTCCCCAACTCAAGGCTGGCGACGTCGTCGCGGGCCGCTTTCGGATCGTCGAGGAGATCGGCTCGGGCGGTTTTTCGGTGGTCTACCGGGCCCACCAGGAGGCGATGAACCGCTTCGTGGCGCTGAAGGTGCTCAAGCCGACCGCCTCCAGCGACGAGAAGCTCGTCGAGCGTTTTCGCCGAGAAGCGCTGTTCGCCAGCCATCTTTCCCACCCCAATACGATCACGCTATTCGACTACGGCCACACCGACGACGGGCTGTGCTATATCGCCATGGAGTATCTGGTGGGCACCGATCTGGCCGAGGTGGTCCAGACCGGCGAGCCGATGGCGCTCGAGCGGGTCTGGAATATCCTGATCCAATGCTGCCGCAGCCTCGCTGAGGCCCATAAGCTCGGCCTGGTCCACCGGGATCTCAAGCCCGAGAATATCTTCTTGGTCCAGCGCGACGACGGCGAGTTCGTCAAGGTGCTCGACTTCGGCGTGTCCAAGGCGGTGAGCAATTTCGCCAACGCCGGGCCGCGCACGATGGCGCCGCTGACCCAGGAGGGCACGGTCTTCGGCACGCCGCTCTATATGGCGCCCGAGCAGGCCATGGCCGAGTCGATCACCCCGTCGGTCGACGTCTACGCGCTCGGCCATATCGCCTACGAGATGATCTCGGGGCAGGCAGCCTATATCGACTGCGCCAGCGCGATGGACGTGATGCTCAAGCAGATCAACGACCCGCCGCTGACGCTGCCCGACCCGTGGGCGACCACGCCATTCTCGGAGCTGATCCTGCGCTGCACGGCCAAAGAACCCGAAAAACGCATCCAGGACGCCTCGAAGCTCATCGAGCACCTGCTCCACGACGCCTTCAAGCCATATATGGGTAAGCGGGAGCGGCCCCGACGGGCGCAGACCTTGTCGCGGGTGGGCGCCGCCGCAGAGGCGGACACCGACCGCACCGCCCCGCCGGAGTCTCCCGAAGAGCTCCAGGAGATCTACCGCTGGGAGCTCGACACCCTCGAGGAAGTCCTCGACGAGGTGTGCGACGACGGCGAGATGCGCCTGGTGCTGGTGCGCGGCACGCCCGGGAGCGGACGCAGCAACGTGTTGCGCGCGTTTTTGAACGAACACCGCGGCGAGGACGGACTGGTCATCGCCCACCGCCAGAGCCACACCGAGGCCGACGCCCAACGCGCGGGCCTGGAGGCCGACCTCGCCTGCGTCCTCGATCACGGCCTCGAGGGCCAGGGGGTCGACGAACTCAAGCGTATGCTCCACCGCCACGAGAGCGACCAGCAGCCCTCGCTGCCTCCCCGCGAGCCCATCGACCACGACTCGGCGCCGATCAGTGCGCTGGGCGCCCAGCGCGATACTTTCTTGTCGCGGATCTTGGAGCCGTTTCGCCAGGCCGCCGAGCAGGGCGCGCTGATCTGGGGCCTGGAGAACCTCGAGAAGATCGACACGCTGACGCTGGCCTTCCTGGACCACTTCTTCAACGACCTGAAGCGCCGCCCCGCCCCCGTGCTGATCGTGGCCACCGTCTACGCCGACGATTTGATGCGCCGGCCGGGGCTGCTGCGCTACACCCAGGGATTGATGCAGGCGACCAAACCGGTGGCCCGCCAGCTTTCGCTGGTGCCTCCCGGCGAGCGCAAGGCCGACGACCCCGGCAGCGGCGAGGTCACTCCGCCCGACGAGATGGCCACCCAACCGCCGGTCGGCGGCTCGTATATGGGCGATTCGGTGCCCACGCTGCCCTCCGGGGACTACGTCCAGCTCGCCGACGAGTCGAGCTCGCACTTCGAGGAGCTCGACGCCGAGCACGAAGAAGACGAGCCTCGAAGTGAGGCGGATATCGCCTTCGACTCGGTGCTCGGATTTCTGGCCGAGCTCGGCGACGCCGTCCCCGAAGATCTGTGGAAGCTCGCCCGCGCCCGAGTCTTGCCCGGCCGTTTCATGGGGGTGGCCGACTTCATCGTCGAGCAGGCCGAGCGCTTCGGCATCGTGCAGCGCCGCGACCTGCACCTCGTCTTCACCCAGCCCGGCTTCGCCGAGGAGCTTCGCCGCAGCTTCGACCAGGTCATCGATCAGGAGCAGACCCACCTAAAGCTGGCCTCGCTGATCCTCGACTACTTCGAGACACCCACTCGCGAGCAACTGCGCACGGTGGTGCGCCACCTGCGCGGAGCCAAGGCGCCCTATGAGGCGATCGGCTTGTTGATTCGCGCCGGCGAGGATGCTTTCAAATCGGTCGATCTGGACTCGGCGCGCGAATATTATCTGCAGGTGCGCCAGCTCCTCGAGGATATCGACAGCGGGCGAGTCATCGCCGGCCCGGACGCCGAGAAAAAGGCCGACTTCACGCGGGCCCAGATCTGGGTGCGCCTCGGCGAGATCCACGGCGCGCTCGGGGAGCACGGCGCGGCTGAAGACGCCGTGGGCAAGGCGCTCGACCCCGAGGCCGACGCCAGCGCCGAGCTTCGCGGGCGGGCCTTCAAGATCTTGGGCGATTTGGCCGTCTCTCAGGAGCGCTTCGAGCAGGCCAAGACCCACTACCGCCACGCCCGGGACAGCTTTCGAGAGGCCGGCCACCGCGGCGCGTTCGTCGCCGCGATGGGCGCCATGGGCCACTGCGCGCTCAGGCAGGGCCGGCCTCGCGAGGCCGAGGAGTTGCTCGACGTGGCCATCGAGCGCGCCGGCCGGCTCAAAAACGAGGTGCTCAGCGCCCGCCTGGGCCGGTTTATGGGCCAGGTCCTGGTGCGCCAGGGCCGCTTCGAGGCGGCAGTCGGCCACCTCGAGAAGTCCCTGGCCGCCTTCGACAAGATCGACTCGCCGCGCGAGTCCGCCGCCACCCTCGACGAGCTGGGAAGCGCGGCGTTCGCGGCCACCGACTTCGCCGCCTCGCGCGCCTACCTCGAGCGGGCGCTCGAGCTGGCCGGCGAGCAGCGCATGGACCTGGCCGACTCGATCCGCCTGGATCTGGGCCGCACGCACGCCGCCCTCGGCGAGCTCGACACCGCCTATACG
>JBKGZI010000406.1:0-5401 GCA_046545675.1 Persicimonas sp. | reverse complement strand
CCACAATACTCTGCAGGCGCTCGAGCTCGTCGCCGAGGCCCAGATTCTCGAAGATCGCCATGACCCACCCCAAGTCGTCATGGTCGATGGCACCACGCTCGGCGCGATCGACCAGCGCGGCGAGCAGGTCGTCGGCGTCGGCCTGATCGACGCGGTGAGCCAACTCGTCGGCATCGACAGGGGGCATCTCGAAGAGATCGTCGACGACCTCACGGCCCGATCGGCTCGACCCCTCCGAGGCATCTTCGCGCAGGGCCGAATAGTCGGCGCGCTCGTCAGCAGCTCCGTCATAGGCGCACACGCCCATGCGCGGCGAGTTGACCACCGGCCGCAGCATATACGAGTCGCAGTCGTGGGTGCGGGCGTGCTCGGCACATAAAAACCCCTCGTCGTCCCACTGACACTCTGTGCATAGCCACTGCGCGGGCTCGCCGCACACGGCGCATTCGAAGACCGGCGCCTCGTTTCGCGACAAGACCACGATCTTGGAGGTGGACTCCGGCGAGTCGACGGCGAGCTCGGCCGGCCACGGCACCGAGCCGTACGAGCGTCCCTCCAGGTGGGTCGAGGACCCGAAGTCATAGACGTAGGAGAACTCCGCGCCGTCGGGCAACGCTCGCCTGATCGGCCCGTCCGTCGATCGAGACGGGGGGCTAAAACTCCAACCTTCACCTCCACCGCCTGGCTCGTAGCGCACACCGCCGATCTCGAACTCGCTCATGTGGCCGCAGCATTCCAACCAGATATTGCGCAGAAACTGGTCGAGACTGTCCAACGTGGCCTCGGGCGAGGCGACCAGCCTCAGCCAATAGGACGAATCATAGCTCGCGCTCACTTTCAGAAGCGTGCCAGTCTTCGCTCCGTGGGCGTGCTTCTCCAGGCAGCTCTGAAGATGGCGAGTGATCCCCCGCTCGGTGTAGCTACCTCCACAAATCCGACAAGTCGCGTCCGACATAGGCCTCCAGCGGTGATTTGATGCTAACGAAAGGTCATCGACCCGGGAACTTCCTGCTACCAACAGCACGCCGAATGGTCGACTGGGGGCCATACTAAGAATCTGGCCTTTTCCTTCAACCCCTTGATTCACTCGAAGGGTTATTTAGCCCATCCCTGCCACTGCAAACGGACGGCCTCAGCCGCGATATCTCACCAGCGCGCGCTCGAAGTCCTGGCGGGAGACGACCTCAAGGACGTCGAGGCGCTGGCGGTCGGGGGCGAGCCGGAAGAACATGCGCCAGTCGCGGCCGAGCCGGCGGGTGAAGACGTCGACGGTCTGCAGGCGCTTGACGTCGGTCCATCCGGCCGTGCTCGAGGTGGCCAGCTCGGCGGCGCTGGACACCGCGCGGCGGACCACGTGAGCCGGAAGGTGGGCGACGGCGTCACAAAACGCATCGTCGAAGCGCGGCAGCAGGCAGTCGCCGCCGCTGGCGCGGGTGTCGACGCTCTCGAGCGCCTCGAAGGCGGTCGCGGCCCCGGCGTCTTCGGCCGTCGGATCGTCGTCGGTGGCGTCTTCGAGCTTGTCGTGCAGCTCGGAGACCTGCTCGCGAAGTTGGCTTCGCTCGGTGTTCTTGTCGTCGATGATCGCCTTGAGCCGCTCGATCTTCTGGCGAAGCCGGTCGACGTCGAGCCGGTCGACTTCAATTTGGCTAAGTTGGCTCGACTGCGACTGCTCGGGTTGTTTGTGCTCGGCCGGTTGCTCGAAGTTGGCGAGTCCACGCTGGAGCTGGGCGAGCTGAGATTGGAGCTGCTGACGCTCGCGACGCACCTTCGAATATTTTTTGCGAAGCTCGTCGGCCTCGGCCGCCGCCTCGCGCTCGCGCTCGGTGGAGATGCGCTCGGCCAAGTGCCGAAACTCCGTCTCCATGCGCTGCTCGGCCCACATATCGCGAATCTCGGCGGCGCGATCGCCCGGGGGCAACATGAGCGTATCGCGCACCTCTTCGACGAGCTGAGCGAGCATCTCCGCGTCGAGGGGACGCTCGGCGGACATCGCCCCGCGGGCGACGAAGATGCCCAGCGCCGGCCTCTGGCGCAGTAGCGCCATGGCGAGGTCGACCTCGTCGGGCTCGTCGGAATCCTCGGCGCGTCCGAGCAGCGCGAGGACGCGCTCCTCGAGGGCGGCCACGGTGACCTCTTCCTCGCCCAGAAGTAGGTCGAGCTCGACCTGCCTTAGGGCCTCCTCGTCCATATGGTCGACCTGGCGGCGCACCACATCGAGCTCGCCCGAGAAGAGGGCGCGCTCGATCAGAAAAGCTCGGTGCTCCTCGATCTCCTCGACGCCGCGCCGCTCCATATGCTCGAGCAGGTCTGCGGCGCGATCGAAGTAGCTGTAGTTGACGAATTTCTCGAAGGTCATGACCAGGCGCGGCTCGTCGAATTGCTCGTAGTCGAGCGCGACGAGCTCGTGAGGCATCAGCGCGAGAAATTGCCGGTCGGTCAGCGACGGCTGGACCTCGGCGCCGGCCCTGCCCTTTTCGCGCGCCTTTCGCAGGCAGCATTTTTTGTATTTGCGCCCGCTATCGCACGGACACGGGTCGTTTCGGCCGACCTCCTCACCGCTTCGCTGGACGGTGCGCCCGATGACCTTGTTGCGAGCGGCGCGCTCGGGCAAAAGCTCGAAGATCGGCCGGGTGACCTGGCGCTCCAACCAACCGGTATTCGGAAGTACCCTCGCCGCCTCTAGGTGGCGCGCGCCCACCTTGCTGAGCTCCGGGTCGTCGAATGCTCGCACCGCCTCGCCCACCGCGACGGTCGCGCCGGGGTTGAGCCGTATACGACATAAGAGGCGCAGACTCGACACGGCCTGCGGTGGGGGCGACTCACATAATTGACCGAGGAGATAAGCGACCAACGCCTCGGTCTGATTGCTCATGCGCCCGCTCTTCCACACGCGCACCAGCGTCTCGACCGGATCGTCGGCGACCGCCCGGGCCAGAAGCATCACCCAGCCGGGCCTCTCCATGCTATACGCCAGGGGATCGAGCACCGACGCCGGGACCGGACAGCCGGCCATCTTCGCCGCGATCACCACCGCGCCGGCCTGCTCGAAGCGGGCCTCCTCGACCAGCGCGGCGACCACGGCCTGGGCGTCGGCCGCCTCCAGCCCGTCCATCGCCTCGGCCAGCCGACCCACATCGACCTGGTCCCATCCAGCCTGACAAGCGAGCTCCTTCAGTTCCGCACACCTTCGGCGCATCTCGAGCCTCGTCTCCAAAAGACAGGGTCAGCGTCACATACCCGAGATACACCCCACCGGCGCCAACCCGAGGAGGCACCGATACACAAAATGTCGGTTCGAGCCCCGAGATTACCACGTGGGTGAGGCCGGCTCAATTGGAGACTGTTGGGCGGGTGTGATCGGCGTCCGTCGGTTGGCCCGGGGCTCCCTCCCCACTCGGAGCGAAGCGGAGAGAAGGGGAGGATCAAGGAGGGGAACCCGACGTAACGGAACTACATTCCCCGACGAGCCCCGTTTCATGGCCACTTGCGGGGTTTGTAGTATCAATCGCAGCTCGCCTCGCTCACCGCGCTCCACTCCTCGGAGCATTCGGTGTTGGCGGGGTTGTAGGTGTCGGGGTTCCAGTCGTCGCAGTCGACCTGCATCATGCAGTCACCGAAGGCGTCGAGCTCGGCGCGCCGACACTCGCCCCAATGGTCGATGGAGGCGTCGATGCAGGCGTCGGCGTCTTCGTAGTAGGTGCCGCCGCAGTCAACATAGTGATCGCAGAATCCCTCGAGGCCCGTTCGAGTGCTCGAGCCGCCGGCCTCGCTGGCATCGGCCGTCGCCGCGTCGGGCGTGGTCGCGTCGGGCGTGGTCGCTTCATTTGAATCGGTGGCGTCGCCGGATGCATCATAGGACCGGGCATCCTGGTCGCCGGTCTGCGCGCCGCCACCGCTGCTGTCGTCGCTGCAGCCAACGGCCAGCATCAGGCTGAGGGCGACGGTGCCAATACATACTCGAAGGAACGCTGTGCGCATCTTGTCTCCACGGTTGTAGATCTTGTCGTCGGGAACACGTGACGGTAGTGAGGCGGCGCCCATCACGTCAAGAGATACCGATGGCGATGGGATGGTGACGCCTTGAAGTTTGGCGCAGACGTGCAAAATTGCCCCGAGCCGTGGGGGTGGCTTGGAGTATCGAAACATTTTCTGTTCAACGAGGAGCTACTGCGATGAGTGATTCCGAGTACACACCGCCCGAAGTCTGGAACCCGAACACCGAAAGCGGCGGCGAGTTCGCCTCGATCAACCGGCCGACCGCTGGGCCACGTCACGAGGAGGAACTCCCCGTCGGTGAGCACTCCTTGCAGCTATACTCTCTGGCGACGCCCAACGGCCAGAAGGTCACGATCCTGCTCGAGGAGCTGCTCGAGGCAGGTCACTCGGGGGCCGAATACGACGCCTGGCCGATCGATATCCTCGAAGGCGACCAATTCTCGAGCGGATTTGTCGAGGTCAACCCCAACTCGAAGATCCCGGCGCTGCTCGACCACGACCACGCGCCGCCCCAGCGTGTCTTCGAGTCGGGCTCGATCTTGCTGTACCTGGCCGAGAAGTTCGGGGCGTTTCTCCCCGAAGACCACGCCCGGCGCACCGAGACGCTCAATTGGCTGTTCTGGCAGATGGGCAGCGCGCCGTATCTGGGCGGCGGCTTCGGCCACTTCTACCAATACGCGCCGGTCAAGCTGGAGTACCCCATCGACCGATTCGCCATGGAGGCAAAGCGCCAGCTCGACGTGCTCGACCGGCGGCTGGCCGACCACGCCTACCTGGCCGGCGACGCCTACTCGATCGCCGACATCGCCAACTGGCCGTGGTACGGCCGGCTCGCCCTCGGCGAGCTCTACGACGACGCCGATCGATTCCTGGCCGTACACGAATACGAGCACGTCCGACGCTGGGCCGACACCATCGACCAGCGCCCTGCGGTCAGGCGCGGCCGGCGCGTCAACCGCACCTGGGGCGACGAGGCCGAGCAGATGCCCGAGCGCCACGACGCCTCGGACTTCGATGCGTTTAGCTGAGTGGGCCGACGCGTGAGGCGTCGCTGTCGCGCGGGTTGTCAAATCTCAGTTGGCGACAAACGTCGATGTGACGACTTTCTTCCTGTGGTCGAAAGCGATCTTTTCTAGAGCGGTTGGGATGGTCAAACCGACACCACATGTAGGTGACCATTACCTGATTCTGGGTCTGCTCGACATCGAAGCGATCCCGAAGGACAAGCGCCATCTTCCATTAGGTGTGGGGGACGACAATCCACTGCCCTTGGTCCACTTTGAAAGAGCACGCAGAGATTTGTCCGATCCTCGCATGCGCCGCCTCATGCGCCGAAAGAGAAAGAGAGACTAGTTCGAGATGGGTGTCACCAGCCACGGTGCCTTGTAACGCGCAAAGATTTGGG
>JBKGZI010000405.1:0-5405 GCA_046545675.1 Persicimonas sp. | reverse complement strand
CCTCAAGAAGGCCGGATGGCCGCATGAGTCACCCTCTTTGCAGTGCTGCGCCCGGTCGCCATCATGACCAACGGCTTGAGCCGGTTCATGAATTACCTGGCCTCGGGCCGCAGTCAGATCTTCGAGAAGGATCACCTGCTGATCATCGGCTGGCATGGGCGCATGCACTCCATCGTCGAGGAGTTGATTCGCTCCGAGGAGCGGGTCATCTCGCGGCTGGGGCGCTCCGGGCTGCCGGCGATCGTGATCCTGACCAACGAATACCGGCCCGAATTGCTCGTGAATTTGCGCCAGAAGCTGCCCGAGGATATCCGCGGCGAGGCCCGGATATTGGTGCGCTCGGGCAATCCGCTGGAGGCCGAGAGTCTCGAGCGGGTCGACTTCACCCGCGCCTCGGCGATCATCTTGACCTCGCAGGTCGGCGCCGGCACCCCGCGCCACTTTTCGGATATGACGCTGGTCAAGACCCTGATGATGCTTCGCGCCGGCGCCGGCGAGGTTCCCCCGGAGGACCTGCCCAATGTAGTGCTCGATATCGCCGTATCCGCCAATAAGCTGTTGGCGGAGTCGGTCGGCTGGCACCGCACCGAGGCGATCGCCAGCGCCGAGTTCATGAGCCGGCTGCTCTGCCAATCGATCCGCCACCCGGGTCTGTCGAGCGTGTACTTGCACCTATTGACCGACACGTTCGGCGACTCGGCGTTCCTGGTATCCGCCGACGAGCTGGGCATCGAGGGGCAGACGCTCGGCGAGGTCGTCCACGCCTTCGAGCGGGCCATCCCCATTGGATTCCTCAAGAGCCTGGACAGCCCGTTCACTAAAGAGGAGCGGCTGCGCCTGCTCGCCTTCGACGAGCCCGTGGAGGCCGGCGATGAGCTGGTATGTGTGGCGCCGTCGCTGCGCGCCATCGAAGAGAGCTTCGACGCCGAGCGGCCCGCGCGGCTGACCCGACAGCTCGGAGCGTTGCCCCCCGGCGAGCACGCCCTCGACACCGACCGGCCCGTGGGGCCCAACCCGCGGCGCATCCTGTTGGTCGGCTGGAGCCCATTCGTGCGGCCCCTGCTCGACGAATTCGCCACCTACGAGCGGGAGAGCTTCGAGGTGACCATCGTCACCGAAAAACCCGTCAACGAGGTCACCGGCAAGCTCAACTCGCTCGATGAGCGCCACGGCAACTTGGAACTCTCGGTGGTGCGATCGGCGCTCAATACCGTCGATGAGGTCCGCGAGATCCGCGCCGAGCGCTTCGACAATATCGCGCTGGTGAGCCCGGAGATCTTCGAGGACCCGCTGTTGGCCGACGCCGAGACGGTCATGGCCTTCGTGCTACTCGACCGCTACCTGCGACAGACGGCGCCCCAGCGAGAGATCGCCTTTTTGGCCGAGCTCAACGACGAGGACAACCAGCCGCTGCTGCGCCTCAACCGGCCCGCCGACGTGCTGATCACCGCCGAGATCGTCAGCCACCTGCTCTCCCAGATCGCCGTGCGCCGCTCGCTGGCGTGGGTCTACGAGGAGTTATTTACCCACGGCGGTGTCGAGATCGATTTCCGCCCCTTCGAGGATATCGTCGACCTCGCCCAACACCCGCTGCTTGACTTCAATCGCTGCCAGCAGGCCTGTCTCCAAGGCGGCCGCATCGCCATCGGCTACAGCTTCGCCGCCCCCCGCGGCCCGTTTTCGACCGGCGTGCATCTCAATCCCGAGCGCGATGTGAAGATCGAGCCGCGACACGGCGATCAGTTGGTGGTGGTGGAGGTTTGAGCGGCTGGTTGTGTTGGGCGGATGGGGTTGTTGAGGGAGGCCCCCCGCCGCCGGTGCGGCTTTATGCGGGTTGACCGTATGCCCCCCATTGCACGGTCAACCCGCATAAACGAAGCAACGGGGGGCGAATGGTCGGCTCTTTGGGGCGTGTCGGGGCGTCGAAAGTTGCTCCCCGTTGCTGTTAGCAAAGAGTGCTCATCGAAAGGCCTCTTGTCGCAACACTCTGCCAACAATCCACATCCCACTAGCCATTTATGTTAGTGTGTACTAACTTACGGGCGTCAACAAATCTCAAATACGGGAGCGCCCAACCATGACCGATATTCGCAACCGCAACGTTCTGATCACCGGCGCCGCCATGGGAATGGGGCGGCTGATGGTCGACAAATTCGTCGCCCAAGGCGCCCGTGTGGCGCTGGTCGATATCCAGGAAGAGGCGCTCGAGGAGGCCGTCGAGGAGCTTCGCTCCCAGGGCCACACCGTCGAGGCGTTCGTCTGCGACCTGAGCGAGCGCGACAATATCGTGCGGCTGCACGAGGAGGTCGCCGAGCGATTCGGTCGGATCGACGTGCTGGTCAATAACGCGGCTTTAGTCGCCGGCGGGCATTACGAGGATATCGATCCCAAGCTCGACGACGCGATGCTGCGGGTCAACGTCGACGCTGTTCACTGGATGACCAAAGAATTCTTGCCCGATCTGAAGGCCGGCCGCGACTGCCATATCGTCCAGATGGCCAGCGCCGCGGGGATGGTCGGGGTGCCCGACCAGGCGGTGTATTGCGCGAGCAAGTGGTTCGTGATCGGGCTGGCCGAGGCGCTCAGACAGGAGTTTCGCGACCAGGGCATCAAACACGTCAATATCAGCATCATCTGCCCGAGCCTGGTCGACACCGGCATGTTCGACGGCGCCCAGCCGCCGATGCTCGCCCCGATCCTCGAGCCCGACTTCGTCGCCCAGCGCGTCGTCGAGGCCGTCCGAGACAACGAGCTTTACGTACGCGAGCCGTTCATGGTCAAACTCACCCCATTGATGCGCTCGATTCTGCCCACCAAGGTCGTCGACGTGATGATGGAGAAGATGGGCGTGACCGGCCTGATGAAGAGCTTCAAAGGCCGGCATTAGATACAGACACGCAAGTTGTGTGATTTACGAATCGTGCCGGGCTTTCCGTACCGCCTCGAGAAGGCGCACCTGTTCTTGGTGGTTGGTTCTTGGTTCTTGCCTCAGAATGCGACGGCCTTACCAAGAACCAAGAACCAAGAACCAAGAACCGTGGCGAATCAAGGTAAAGGTTCGAGTGTCTCGAACTGTTCGTAAAGCACAAGACTTGCGTGCTTGTACTTACGCAGTGATCTTGTCGACCTTGCTACCGCCCGAGCTGACGATCAGCGTGCGCTTGGGGTCGGTCAGCCAGCCGCGCTCGCGGAACCAGGCGACCGTGTCTTTGAGGCCCTCGTGGACGTCCGGGTATTTGTATTCGTAGTCGGTGTTCAGGCTCTTGCGGTTGCTCAGCCAATAGCTCGAGCTGATATAGCTGGCTGACTGGATCTCGAAGACACGCACGCGCGGTACGCCGAAGGTGCGCTCCAGCCAGGTCCAGGCGTGGGCGACATTCTCCAGGATGGGGTTGAGCGTCTCGAGCTTTAGCAGCGGGATATCCTTGAGGTTCCGGCCGGTCAACAGCGCGATATAATGCAGGAATTCGTGATAGCTGATGATGCTATTATCGACCACATTATAGTCCTCGCCGAGGGTCGAATCGTCCTCGGCGGCCCAGACCGCGAAGCCTGCGATGTCTTCGACGTGGACCGAGGTGGTGATGTAGTTTTTGGCGTCGCTGGGGATCCCCGGCACCCAGCCTTGGGCGATCGCCAGGATGATGCCGCCGTGGCCGTAGTCGCTGCCCGGCCCGTAGATCGGCGCCGGCCGGACCACCGTCAGGGGCAGGCCGTTGTCGCGATGCTCCTTCCAGACCATCTGCTCCTGCTCCCACTTGGACACCGAATAATCGTTGACCAGGTAGGTGTCGGTGGGCTCTTTGGCGCCGTAGGGCATCGTCTTGGGCGAGGGCGATTGCTCGTCGAAGGGCACGTTGACCTTGTGGCCGTCGGCGGCGGTATAGGGCTTGCCGAAGACCCCGCAGGTGCTCCAATGGATGAAGCGCTCCAGGGTGTTCATCTCGAGCACGAAGTCCAGGAAGTTGCGGGTGCCGTCGACGTTGACCCGGCGCAAGATCTCCAGCGACGCGCTATAATCGTAGAGCGAGGCGACGTGGAAGATATGGGTGATCGGGCGCTCGAAGAGCGGCTCCAGGCTGGGCTTGTCGAGCAGGTTGGCCGGGATCACCTCGATATTCGGATGGTCGAAGTCGACACCGTAGCTGGCCAGCGCCTCGAGGTGCTCGGCGTCCTCGAAGGCCCCGGGCAGATCGGTCGCGATGACCTTCTGTCCGCGGGCGACCAGGTCGCGCACGACGTACGAGCCGGTAAAACCTGCCGCGCCCGTTACCAGATTGAGTCGTTCAGTCATCTATTCCACCGAGCTGAAATATGTTAGTGTTCACTTACTAGTGCCTAAATATAAAACATGAATCTATCTAGATTTCCAGTCGAGATTACCTACTTATGATAGACGGCTTCGCACGACGCTACGACGGAAACTCGCCCCACTACGAAGTCTATTACGGTAAGGTCGACATCGCCGAGGGCCGGGCGCTGTGGTTTCGCTACACCACGCTCGACGCCCAGACGCCTGCCGGAGACCTGCAAGAGGCGTCCACCTGGGCGATCTTCTTCGACGGGGAGGATTGCCAGGGCGCCAAGGACAACTACGCGCTCGACGAGCTCGCCGCGCCCAATACGGTGATCGTGCCCACCGGCGGCGCGCCCGAGCGCTTCGCGGCCATGCGCCAGGCCTTCCACCTCTCCGACGACATCCACCTCGACGAGCGAAACGCCATCGGACGGGCCGGCGATATCAGTTGGGATTTGAATTGGGAGGATAGCGGCCGTCGGTTCAGCTATATGCCGCACCTGCTCGAGAAGATCGGCCTGGCCAAGAGCACCTACGACGACTGCCTGCTGGACTTGCGCGCCACCGGCACCATTCGCTGCGGCGACACCGAAGTCGAGGTCGACGGCGCCCCGGCCATGGTCGGCCACATCCAGGGAAAGCGCATCATGGGCCACAGTTGGGGGTGGAGCCACTGCAATTGCTTCGACGACGACGAAGACGCCGCCTTCGAAGGCTTGTCGGTGCGCGCGCTTTTGGGAAGCCGCGTCACGCCCACCCTCAGCGCGTTCGTGGTGTGGGTCGAGGGCCGCCGCTACGCGTTCCGCAACCCGGTCGGCATGCTGCTCAACGACAGCGAATACGCCCAAGACCAATGGAACTTCACCGCCCGAAAGGGCGACGTCGTCCTCACCGGCGAGGCCCGCTCACCGGACAACGTCGCCCTGGTCGAATATACGGACACGGACGGTTCGCACCTGTGGTGCTATAATAGCAAATTGAGTGATTTGGAGATTCGGATTCAGGATCCGGCGCGCGGGCTGGACCGCACCTTGAGGTCGACGGGGCGGGCGGCTTTTGAACATGTGAATCGGGACGCGCCGGGGGAGAGGCCGATTATTATGTGAGG
>JBKGZI010000404.1:0-5409 GCA_046545675.1 Persicimonas sp. | reverse complement strand
ACTTACCCCCAGCTACGGTTTGGTTTCTTGGCCGAGTGATCATTCGGGCGGTGCGGTTTCTCGTGTGGAGATGTGTGAGCGGCGACCCTCTCTGGGGGTGCGTCTCGCCGAGTCGCCGGGTGGCGACTCGGCTGGACTTACCCCCAGCTACGGTTTGGTTTCTTGGCCGAGTGATCATTCGGGCGGTGCGGTTTCTCGTGTGGAGATGTGTGAGCGGCGACCCTCTCTGGGGGTGCGTCTCGCCGAGTCGCCGGGTGGCGACTCGGCTGGACTTACCCCCAGCTACGGTTTGGCCCCGGGAGCCCGATCTACTTCTTAAACCTCCGCGCGAAGCGGCCTACCCACGCGTCGATCTCGTCGAAGCCGAGCGCATAGGCAATGCCTAGATAGACCGTCGCGTAGAGCCCGACGACCGGGATCGCCTGCAGGGCGATATGCCAGTCGGGGAGCACGCGCCACAGCACGAGCGCCGGAACAGTGGCGATCAGGGCGAGGCCGACCATCTTGGCGGTTGCCATCATCGGCAGGGCGAAGTCGTCGGTCTTGCGGCCCAGGGTGATGCGGAGCATGGCGAGCTCGGCCCAGGCGCCGGCCGAGGCGCCGACGGCGAGGCCGACCGCGCCCAGAAAAAGCGGCTGCTCGGCGGCCGGGATATCGACGATCTCGGTGAGCGCGAAGCTGTCGAGCCAGAACATCAGCGGGACGCCGACCAGCGCGGAGATTCCCACGCGCATGGCGGCGATCTTGGCCGGGGTCTTGGTGTCCTTGAGGGCGAAGAAGGCGTTTTGCAAAAGCCGCGACATGGTCGTCGCGACCAGTCCCAGGGTGTAGCCGGCCAGCACGAAATAGGCCAGCCAGTTGCCGTTGATCTCGAATTGGCCGGTGCGCAAGACCGCGCCGACGATGAGGAAGCCGAACGCCAGGTAGCCCACGGCGGTGGGGACGGTCAAAAACGCGATCTGCCGCAGCGATCTGCGGGTGCGCTCGAGGAACCGGCCCACCCTGGAGTCGGCGAGCCGGGACAGCTCGGGCAGCTCGGAGGCGGCGACCGACATGCCGAAGAGGCTGACCGGTAGCATATAGAGCATCACGCCGTAGCGCAGCGCGCTGAGTGCGCCGACGGCGATGAATGAGGCGAAGATCAGGTCGATATACGACGAGATCTGCGCGACGCCGCGGCCGGCGACGGCCGGAAAGAACGTCCGGATGGTCTCTTTGACACCGTCGACCTTGGTCGAAAACGAAAATTTGAAGTGCGACATCGTGCGCATGACCACCGGCAATTGCACCAAAAATTGCAGCGCACCGCCCACAAAGGCGCCCCAGCAGGCCGCGAAGAGCAGCCGGTCGAGGGTAGCGAGGTCGAGGCCGGCGGCGGGGATGTCGAATGGCGAGTCCAGATAGAATACCGCGGCGGTGATCAGGCCGCCGATCAGCGACAGATTCCACAGCACCGGCGCCAGGTAGGGCAGCAGGAAGCGGCGGTGGCTGTTGAGGATCGCCAACGCCCAGGCGGCGAGGACGAGCACGCCGGCCATCGGGAACATGATGCGCACGGCTCGCACGGCGAGCTCGAAGCGGTCAAAGCTGGCCTCGCCGGCGGCCACCAGCGCAGCGTCGCCGGCGAAGCCGGGAGCCAGCACGGTGACGATGGGTCCGGCGAAGACGATGCCCAGCAGCGTCAAGACGGCGGCCACGGCCAGCAAGAGCCCGAAGATCGCCCCGGCGAGCCGACCGGCGTCCTCATGGCGGCCGTCGTCGATCATTCGCGAATACACGGGGATGAACGAGGCCGAGATGGTCCCCTCCCCGAGCAGATTCTGCAGGATATTGGGCGCTTTGGAGACGAATTGCCACACGTCGGCGTGCGCGCTGACCCCGAAGAAGTATGCGATGGCTCGCTCGCGGACCAGCCCGAAGATCCGGCTGGCCAAGATGCCCACGGCGACAAAGCTCGCCGCGCTCTTCGGCTCGGCAGTGTCGTCTTGTGGTCGTTTGGGTGCTTCGGGGCTGGGCTGATCTTCAGACATGATTCGGACGACTCGGGGCGGCGAACGACGAAACGACGACAACGCCAGCCGACGATACTCGATGACCGGCGCACTGGCTACCTAACCCCGCGGGCCGCGGGCACTATTTCGGCAAAAGCCGCCGGCCGGGATTGAAGGACGCGCGAGCATGTCCATGTTCGAGTTACGGATCCGGTCTCGGCTAGATACCACGCCGTTTTGCGGCGATTTTGGCGGGTTTTTGAGACTTGACACGAGATCTGCTGCTCACTAGACTTCGCGGAGTTCTCACAAAAAGCAGCAAATCGGCCTCCGAAGCGCCCGGGGGTTGGTGTAATTCGTGTTTTCGTGCCCATCATGGTGCGAGAAACGATTTGATGTGGCGTAACGGATTTCATCACGTAACCCATCTGTATCGAGGGAACGACCATGACAAAAGCGGAATTGATCGACGCTGTGAACAAGAAGGCCGCCGACCAGGACATCGAGCTAACCAAAAAGGATACCAAAGCGCTGGTGGACATCGTGTTCGAAACGGTCGCCGGTTCGATCGAGGACGAAAAACGCTTCTCATACCCGAATTTCGGCACCTTCAACGTCAAGCATCGTAAGGCGCGCGAGGGACGCAATCCCCAGACCGGAGCGCCGATTCAAATTAAGGCGTCCAACACGGTCGGCTTCAAGCCGTCCCCGTCGCTCAAGGATCAGATCAACTGAGGTTTGTAATTCGGCTCAGCATACGAAAAGGGCGGCCTTTAGGGGCCGCCCTTTTTGGTTTTTGAAGCTCTATCGCGTCGATGGTAGGGACGCCGTCACTCCGGCTGTCGCTTTATTCGACGGTAACGCTCTTAGCCAAGTTACGAGGCTGGTCGATGTCGGTGCCTTTGAAGTCGGCGACGTGATAGGCCAAAAGTTGCATGGCGACGACCGCCAGCAGCGGCTGGATGTACACGGGGACGTCGGGCATCTCGATGACCTGGTCGGCGAATTGGCCGACCTGCTCGTCGGCCTCGGTGGCCAGCACGATGAGCTGGCCCTGGCGCGCTTTGACCTCTTCGAGGTTGCTGAAGACCTTGTCGTAGACGTGGTTTTTGGGCACCAGGATGACCACCGGCAGGTTCTCGTCGATCAGCGCGATGGGCCCGTGCTTCATCTCGCCGGCGGCGTAGCCCTCGGCGTGGATATAGCTGATCTCCTTGAGCTTGAGCGCGCCCTCGCAGGCGATCGGATAGAGATTGCCCCGGCCCAGATACAGGCAGGAGTTGGCGCTCGAGTAGTTGTGAGCGATGCGGTCGTAGACGTCGGTCTCCTTGAGCATGTCCTCCATATGATGGGGGACCTCACGAAGCGCCTGTAAGATCTCGCGGCCCTGGTCGCGGTCGAGCGTGCCGCGGCGCCGGCCCAGCCAGACGCCGAGCATGCCGGCCACGGCGAGCTGAGTGGTGAACGCCTTGGTCGAGGCGACGCCGATCTCCGGGCCGGCCTGCGTATAGACGACCGCGTCGGATTCACGGGCGATGGTCGACTCGATGACGTTGCAGATCGCCAGGCTGCGCGCGCCGAGCTCCTTAGCCTGACGCATCGCCGCGAGCGTGTCGGCGGTCTCGCCGGACTGGCTGACCGGAATGCAAAGGGTGTGGTCGGTGATGAGCGGGTTGCGGTAGCGGAACTCGCTGGCCAGGTCGATCTCGACGGGCACACGAGCGAATTCTTCGATGAGGTATTTGGCGACCTGGGCGGCATAATAGCTGGTGCCGCAGGCGACGAAGACGATCTTGTCGAGCTTCTCGATCCACTCGTCTTCGAGGCCGACCGGCCCGAAGTCGACGTCGCCGCGGTCGAGGCTGACCCGACCCCTGAGCGCGTCGACGATGCGGGCGGGCTGCTCGTGGATCTCCTTGAGCATAAAGTGCTTATAGCCCTGCTTCTCGGCGGAGACCGGATCCCATTGGAGATGCTTGAAGTCGCGCTCGACCGGGCTGCGCTCGCGGTCGAAGACCTCGATGCCGTCGTCGCTCAAGATCGCGGTATCGCCGTCCTCCAAAAAGATGAAGTCACGGGTATAGGGAAGCACCGCGGGCACGTCCGAGGCGGCGAAGACCTCGCCGTCTTGCCGGCCGACGACCATCGGTGAGGCGTGTCGAGCGACGACCAGCTCGTCGGGCTGGTCGGCGTTCATGACCACCAGCGCGTAGGAGCCCTCGACCTGCTCGAGCGCGTCGCACACGGCCTGGTGAAGGGTCGGCGAGCCGTTGTCCAGGTGCACGTCGATGAGGTGGGCGATGACCTCGGTGTCGGTCTCGCTTTGGAACTCACGGCCCTCCTCGACGAGCTTGCGCTTGAGCGTGCCGTAATTTTCGATGATCCCGTTATGCGCCACGATGACGCGCCCGGCGCGATGCGGGTGGGCGTTCTGCTCGCTGGGCCGGCCGTGGGTGGCCCAGCGGGTGTGGCCCAGGCCGATATGGCCGTCGAACGGCTCTTCATGAAAGGCGCGAAATAGCGCAGACAGCTTCCCCTCGGCCCGGCGCATCCGGACGTCCCCGTTGGCCGTCGCGATGGCGATGCCGGCCGAATCATAGCCGCGATACTCCAGGCGCTGCAGCCCGGATAAGAGAATATCACTGCACTCACGATCCCCAACATACCCCACGATTCCACACATAGATCCCTCGCACTGGCGATTAAAAAATGAGGATCACGAACATCCCCGTCGAACCCCTGAGTTTTTGACGCTTCAGGTACAACCTAAGCACTTCCGGGAGGTCCGAAAACAGCAGCATTGGAGATCGGCTCTTTTTTTGGGGAAAGAGCCGCATCTCCAATGCTTTATGAGCAAAGAGTGCCACAATTGAGCAGCAACTTCCAGCGTTGCGCTCCAGCGGGTGCGATCAGGGCGCCACGCCGGTGATCTTGGCGCCGACCGCCTCGATAGTGGCGCCGAGGCTGAGCGTCTCATCGGAGCCGTCGCCGTCTCGGTCGAGGTCAGGCGAGCTGGAGAGAACGCTGGCGATGGTCGAGCAGCCCTGGAAGGTCGAGCCATCGGCGAGCGTCTGGCACATCTGGGTGGCGTTGGGGTCGTTGTTGCAGGACTCCTCGTCCTCCGCAGTGGAGTTGCACTCCCAGGTGTCGGGGGTGCTCGTTTCAGTGAACACCGGGTCGGTCGCGATGCACGAGCAATTTTGGGCCACGTCGTTGAGCGCGCCGAAGAGGTCGTCGAGGGTGACCAAGCCGGCGAGTTCACCGTTGGTCAACTCGACGCGCCCGCCGGCCTCGAAGTCCGCCCCGGGGACCACGTCGGCCTCGATGACGATATCGGTGACGTCGACTTCGATGAGCTCGGTGCCCACCGGCAGCGACAGAGGTGCGCTGCCGCCGGCGACGCTGAGCCGGCCATTGG
>JBKGZI010000403.1:0-5424 GCA_046545675.1 Persicimonas sp. | reverse complement strand
GTTGAGTTTCTGAAATCATACTCTTCGATGTGTCTGTAAAACCGAAGCAACCTCAAGGTGCGTTTACTCGAGACGATACGAAAGGCCTGGCACGATTCGTAAACCACAAGATTTCCGTGACTGCACTTATAGCGAGGTTCAAGAACCAAGAACCAAGACCCAAAAACATCGACATTACGTCTGCGACCTACTGGAGCTGCTGGAGTTGCGAGAAGGCATCTAAACTCGAGAGTCAGACTCGCGTCCTCGTCTCTGTCGTGACTCGTGTAGCCGCTTGGCTTTGCGCAAGATCTCGCCGGGTTCGGCGTCGACCAGCACGTCCTGGACGCCGAGCTCGAGCAGGGCCACGGCCTCCGAGATCGACGCCGAGCCGACCACCGCGACGGTGGGATAAGCGGCGGCAAGCTGTGGAGTGACTGCATCGGGGGACATCGCCACGACGACGTCGAAGCTGCCACCGTCCACCCACGGGCTGACCTTCCACCCGGTGGCATGAGCGGCGACCAACAACTCAGACGGAACTTCGCCGACCACCCCGAGCGTGCCCGCGGCAGCCGCGCCGGGGCCACTTGCGGCGGCGACCGTCGCCGAGGCACCGGCGACGCCCGTGGCGGTGACCGCCCGCCGACTGCGAGGCTGGAGGAGCCTGGCCGGACGTCCCCGGCCGCGCATCTCCTCGCTGGCAAGCAACTTGCGGAAAAACGTGCTCGCCTCGAAGGCGCTGGGCCGCCCCTCGGGGGACTTGGCGAGCATCGACAAGACGAAGTTGTCGAGCGCCGCCGGGAGCTCCAGATCGGGGACCTGCACGCGCATGCTCGTGGCCGGAACGTAGACGTGGGCGTTGAGCATCTCCATCAACGTCGCCCCCTCGACCACAGGCTCGCCGCATAGCAACTCGTAGAGCACACAGCCCAGCGAGTAGATGTCGCTGGCCGCGCCGAGATCGCTGCTGCCACGAGCCTGCTCGGGCGACAGAAACTGCGGGGTACCCGCCACCATGCCCTCCTTGGTCATCCTGCTCAGGTCCTCGTCGCTGGCGATAAAGGCCAGGCCGAAGTCGACCATCGTGGCGTGCGGGCCGGCGTCGGTCTCGGTGATGAAGATATTCTCGGGCTTGATGTCGCGGTGGACCAGGCCGATCTCGTGGGTCACGGTGAGCACGTCGCACATCTGCAGGCAGATCTCGATGGCACGCCACTTGTCGATGGGCCCGTCGCCGACCTCGTCCTCCAAGGCGTGGCCGTCCAGATACTCCATGGCGATGAATAGCGCCCCGTCATGCTCGCCGTAATCATAGACGGTCACCGCGTTGGGGTGATCGAGCCGAGACATCACGCGCGCCTCCCGGGTAAAGCGGGCGCGAAATTCGGGGTCGCCGTGCATCGACTCGGTGCGAAGCACCTTGACGGCCACGCGCCGATCGAGCCAGCGGTGTCGCGCCTCGAAGACCACGCCCATGCCGCCGGCGCCCAATTTGGCGACGACTTCATATTTGTCGCCGATGACCACCCCCGGTCTGATAGCCAATTCACTCAAAACACCACCTCGTAGACGCTGGCCTCCTCGGCGCCGACGGTCAGCAGCTCGGTCGAGGCGCGACGGAAGATGAAGTTGTCGGCGGCGGCCTGCTGGATCTGCTCGCTGACCAGGATCTGATTCTCGTGGGCGAGCGCCTCGAGTCGGGCCGCCTGGTTCACGGCCTTGCCGATGGCGGTGTACTCCATGCGCGTCTCCGAGCCGACGTTGCCGACCACGGCCTCGCCTGTGTGCAGGCCCATGGCCAGCTTGATCTCGACGCCGAACTCCTTCATCCAGCGTCGGTTGGCGAACTCGATCACCCGGGCGATCTGCTCGGCGGCGTCGAGGGCGTGGAGCACCTGATCGTCGTCCTCGCGGGGCGCGCCCCAAAAAGCCATCACACAATCGCCGAGGAATTTGTCGACGGTGCCGCCGCTCTGGAAAATGATCGTCGTCACCAGGGTAAAAAGCTCGTTGAGGATGGTGACGACGACCTCCGGAGCGTGATGCTCACACATCGGCGTAAAGCGCACGACGTCGGCAAAGAGGACCGTGATGCGCCGGCGCTCTCCGCCGAGGGTCATCACCTGCTCGCGGCGGACGACGTTGTCGACCAGATCCTCGGGCAGGTAGCGGCCGAGGTCGGCGCGGATGGCGATCTCGCGGGCGATCTGCTCTTCGCTCGACTTCAGCTCGAAAGCCGCGTCGTTGAGCGTGCGGGCGACCACCGCGATCTCGTCACGCGTGTCGATGTCGACGCGCTCATCGAAGGCGCGCTCGCCCAGGCGCTTGGTGAAGGCGACCAGCGCGTCCAGCGGTCGCGTAAGCCGACCGGCAAATAAGAACGCCAGCAAGAAAGCGACCGCCGCAGCGCCGGCGGTGCCGCCTCCCACGATCCACCGCATCCGGATCAGCGAGGCGTAGGCCTCGTCGATGGGCACCTCCACTCGGGTCACCCACGGCACCGACTGCAACGGCAGCGCCGACACCAGGATCGGGCGCACGGGATGGTCGCCGGTGTGAGCGACGCCCTGCTCGACCACGGTCTGAAGCGAGGCCATCAACCCCTCGGCGGGCAAGCGATCGCCGACCTCGTCCTCCTCGGTCGACAAGATCACTCGCCGATCGAGGTCGACCACGTCGATGCGCGAGCGGGCCGACAGTTGGGTTGCGCCCACACGGACCGCACGCCGCTGGGCGACCTCCAGGGGCACGACCGTACGCAAAAACCCGGTCACCTCGCCGTGCGTGGGACGAATGGCGATGGTCATCTCGACGCTGGTCTTATTGGCACCATCTGCCTCGCCGACCTGCACATCGCCGACGACCAGCGTCTCGCTGCTAGCCCGTTGGGCTATACTCTCATCCAAAGACTCGCTGTCGAAGCCCTCTCCGCTCTGGTCGATCTGGGCGATATAGCCGCCCTTCTGGTCATAAATTGCGACCGTCTCGAGAAGTGGATCGGATTCGACCAGCGCGGTGGCCACGTCGATGCGATTCGACTCGGCGACGGCGGGGTTGGTGAGCACTTGCTGGATGCTCAACAGGCTATTGTGCGCGTCGTCGAGGGCCGCCTCGATGGTCTCGGCGATATCCTCGGCGACGGCCAGGCGCATCTCGCGATTCTGGGTCTCCAGGGTGGACGCGTTGACCTCCATGAGCCCCAGGCCCACCGCCAACACCGGCACGATGGCGAGCAAGCCGCCGAATAGCAGCAGCTTGGCCCGCAGCGAGAAGCCGATGTCTTCGCGTTCGCTCACTGCTCGTCCCGCTCGATGATGTGGAATTCGACGCGGCGATTCTGCGCGCGGCCTTCGCTGGTCTCGTTGTCGGCGATGGGATGACTCTCACCGTAGCCGCGCGCGGAGAGCCGGCGCGCCTCGACGCCGCGCTCGATGAAAAACTCCTTGACCGAGACGGCGCGCTGCTGGCTCAACTCGAGGTTGGACCGCTCGGCGCCGCGCGCGTCGGTGTGGCCCTGGATGCGCATCAACCGGATGTCGGGGTTCGCCTCGAGCAGCGCGGCGACCTGCTCGAGCACCGAGTGGCTGCGCCGCTTGATGCTCGCCCGGTTGGTGTCGAAGTGGACCCGCTCCAATATCTCGATGCGGTCGTCGTGCAAGCGAACGGCGCTGTCGCCCTCGTCGGGGCAGCCGTCGTCGTCGTCGACGCCGTTGATCGACTCGGCGACGTCCGGGCAGTCGTCATCGACGTCGGGGATACCGTCGCGGTCGTTGTCGGGGTCCGGGCAGCCGTCGCCGTCCTCGATGCCATCGAAGTCCTCGGCCTCGTCGGGACATTGGTCGACCGAGGCGTCGATGCCGTCGCCGTCTTCGTCGTCGAACGGGCAGCCGGCGGTCTCGGCGGTCCCGGGCGTATTCGGACAGGCGTCGTCAAAATCGGCGACGCCATCGCCGTCGTTGTCCGGGTCGGGGCAGCCGTCGTCGTCCTCGAAGCCGTCGACGTCTTCGGGGCGGTTCGGACACTGGTCGTCGGCGTCAGGGATACCGTCGCCGTCACTGTCGGGAGCGGCGCAGCCGTCGTCGTCCTGAAAGCCGTCGAGATCTTCGGGTGGGCAAGAGTCGTCGGAGGTCGAGGCGCTCAGGCCGGCTGCCCCGCCGGCCGACGGGGCGTAGCCCAGCGAGGCGACCACGCGCACATCCGGGGTGCCGTAGCCGCCGGCGAGCGCCCCGCCGGCGCCCAGCGTGCTCGTCAGACCGGTCTCACCCCAGCGCACGCGCGCCCCGCCCAGATAGCCCGCGCTGACCGAGCGTGTCACCTCGGCGAGCGCCTCCCAGCGCCCAAAGCCGCTCACCATCACCGTCAGCGTATCGGGCACCACGCCGACCTCGGCGCCCAGGCGCACGTCGAGCCGGTCGTCGGTCGCAAACATCGCATCGGCGACCTCTGGCTGGAGCGACCAGCCGACGTTGGCCGCCACACGCCACGGATAGGCGCCGGCGCCGCGGTAGTCGGCGACGAGCGCGCCCAGCGCGCTGAAAGAGTCACTCGACTGGTACGGCGCGTCGCTCGAGGTGGGCAGATACCCGGTGACCTGGGCGCCCAGGCCAAAGCCCTTCTCCTCTAGAAGCTTCAGGCGAAGCTGGGCGCGCGCCTCCGCCAGGTCGATGCTATTCGGTGAGGGCCGCACATCCGTCGGCTCGCCGGTTTGATAGACCACCACCGGCAATACCAGGCCAACCTCGAGGCGCTCGTAGAGGCCCACGCCCAGGCCGACGTCGAGCTTATATTGCTCGTCGACCAGTCGCGTGACCGTCGACGCATCACCGCGGCGCTTGAGCTCGACGGGATCGTCGGCGTAGTGCGCCACCAATTCGACGCTGGGAACCAGGTGGCCCGCGACGTCGCTGGTGGCGACCGACCAGATCGAGCTCGCCCCGACCGCCTGCGGCTCGAAGGTCTCCGAGGCCGGCATCTGAGCGGCGAGCTCGCTCGCCCCCACCAGCGTCAGCACCACCGCGGCGAGCACACTCGCGGCCCGTATTTTCCAAACGGCACTATCCATCGAGCTCACTTCCTTATGCGAGTGTCCGGCGCAGAACGACCGCGTACACTCTCGCGCATTCAACTTCATTACAATAGTACTCGTTGCGTGGAGCAAACGCTGTATCGATTTAGTGCAATCTTGGATGCAATTGGGGCGCTCCGGGCTATACGACCACCGCTCCGGGCTACGCGCCTCGACTCCGTCTCGGCGCTCACCCGAAGCTACAGGTTCTGTTTCACCCCGATGGGGTTTCCGTCCGCGGTCCCTGCTCGATCAACGGTCCACGCTTCGCGAGGCTTTGCGCCCCATTCGCTCTGCGTTACACGCCTCGACAGGCAACAGTGGTCACACGAGCAGGGCCCCACAAAAAACGAACCCCATCGGGGTGTTTGAGAACC
>JBKGZI010000402.1:0-5435 GCA_046545675.1 Persicimonas sp. | reverse complement strand
GCGTCGGGGGCGTCGGGGGCGTCGGGGGCGTCGGGGGCGTCGGGGGCGTCGGGGGCATCGGGGGCGTCGGATGCGTCGTCGTGCTGCTGGGCGTCCACGTCTTGATCGGCGCTGACAGTCGGCTCGACGGAGTCGAGGTCGAAGTGCAGGTTGCACGCCGAGCCCCACAACACGGCCGCCATGGTCGCTGCGATGCAGATTATCCATCTCGTTGGGTGATTCACAGTCGCGATCCCGGTGGGCTTTAAAGCTCTGAGTTCACTTATTAAAACGGCACAACGACGTCGACACGCCCCGAGCCCAGGCCCGGTGTAACGGCGACAGTGGGCGAATCCTGTTCGTTGGTGCCGAGAAGATCGGTCAGCCAAAGCCCCACGCCCAGTCCGCCGAGGCCGATCCCGGAGTATAACGCGATGCGCCCTCGGCTCTGCCTGGCGTCAATATCTTCGCGAAGCCGTGCGTGTTCATCGGGGTCTTGTTCGGCGGCCCGCTTGTAGGCGTCGATGTCATCACGCAACGAGACCTCGACATAGGTCGCATAGGCGGTCAGGCCGACACCGACCCCCAGCAATCCGACGCCGGTCCAGCCGAGGGTGCCGAGTTCGCTGCCATCGGTGCTGCGGGGCTCAGGGCCGGGATCGCCGACGCCGGCGAGCGCGCGGCGCTCGTCGTGGACATCTCCGGCGACGGACTCGGCGCGCAACCGCACCGTGAGGGCGGCGATGACCGCACGATTGCGCCAGATGATCTTGTCTGGCAGGCCGCCGTCTTCGTCAGCTCGCTGCGCAAACCGGCGGGCGTCCTCGTAGTTTTCCAGCCGCAAGTGTGCCGCCGCGACGTTGAATAAAATCATCGGATCGGGCTGATACCGATACGCCTTGCGGAACTCGACGATAGCGCGCGAGTATTCCGCTTCGTAAAAGAGCTCGGCGCCGGCCTCGAAGTGCTTTTCGGCCATCGCTTCGTCGCTGGTGTCGTCCTGAGCAAAGCCGGTCGACGGCCTCATCCAGGCCAAGCATAGCAGGCACGCCACGAGCCCAACTCGGGCGATCACGCGAAGTCTACTCATAGGGCGCCACCTGTGACGTCAAAGAATTTGGGCCGTTTCTGCTTCTGGTCATCCGCTTCGCCTTTGGGCGGCTTATCGTTGGGCTGAGTCGAGGTCGGTTGTGGGGCAGTCTCCGGCTCGTCGTCGGCCTCGGGCTGTGAGTTGGCGGGCCTGTCTCGGCGGCTCGTCTCGGTCCGTGCGGTCTTCGGGCGCAAGTCCTCGCCGGCCGCCGGCTCGGGTTTGGGCTCGCTGCGGTCGCCGGATCGATCGGCCGGCTCGGGCTGCGGCGCCGTCTTTTGTGGCGAGCGTACCTTACGAGACGATCTATCGGCGGGGGCCTCTTCGGTGTCGTCCTCGGCAGCGGCGCCTGCCGCTTCCTCGTCGTCCGTCGCGGCGGGGGGCTGCGGTTCATCGGCGCCCGGAGCGTCGAGTTGGTCCTGAGGTTCGTCGGAGGCCTGCGGTTCATCGGCGTCCGGGGCGTCGAGTTGGCGCTGGAGTTCGTCGGAGGCAAACTCAGTCCGGGTCGCTGACGCTGCGACCTCGTCGCTGCCTTCGGGCTCGTCGGCGGCGCCTGGTTGGGCGGCCATCCAGGCTCCCACGGCCAGCAGTGCGGCCAGCACCAACGCGCCGGCGACCAGCCCGAGCTTTTTGGTATCACGTCCCACGTCGAGTTCGACACTGCTCGGTTCGTTCTGCGAGCTGGTGGGCGGCGACGGCTGTCCCCGTGAGATATCAGAGTCGTCCAGGGCGACCGTCTTGTTCTCGGAGACATCGATCTCGGAGGACACGCCTTGGCGGACCTGGCCGGGATCCAGACGCCGCTGGTCTTGCCAGTCGGCGAGTGCCTTCAGGACGTCGTCCGTGGTCTGGAAGCGTTTTGCGGGATCTTTGATGAGCAGACCGTCGACGATGGAGCGAAGTCCCTCGGGTACGTGGGCGTCGAGCGGGAGTCGAAACGACGGGCTGGTGACCTGGCGAGTGATGACGTTGACCGTGCTGTCGGCGTCGTTGGCTTTGTGGGCGCACAGCAGCTCGTAGGCGACCAGGCCGAGACTATAAAGATCGGTCATCGGGCCCATCTCGTCGCCGCGCAACTGCTCGGGGGCCATATACCTGGGCGTGCCGATGATCGTGCCGGCGGCGGTGAGATCGTGTCCGGTTTGGGTGGCGTCAGCCATCACCGACTTGGCGATCCCGAAGTCGAGGACCTTGACCTGGTCGGTGCGGCCGACGTGCTCATACAGCATGATATTGGCCGGCTTGATATCTCGGTGCAGTATGCCGAGGGCGTGCGCCTCCTGGAGGCTCGACAAGACATGCTCGAGGATCTGAGCGACGCGCTCGGCGGCCAGCGGTGCCTCCTCGTTGACGACCTCCTTGAGATCGCGGCCGTCGATATATTCGGTGACCATATAAAGCGAGCCGCGCTCGGCCTGGCCGTGATCGAACATCGTGATGGTGTGCGGGTCTCGCAGCTTGGCGACCAGGCGGGCTTCGCGGCGAAACCGCCCGACAAATTGCCGCGTCTTCTCGTCATGATCAGTGCCAGGGCCGAGAGGTACGGGCCGCAAAATTTTGAGGGCGACCTGGCGATCGAGCTCCTGGTCGCGCGCCAGATAAACGCGGGCAAACCCCCCGCTGCCGATGACCGCCTCCATGCGATATCGCTCTTCGAAGAGAACGCCGGGTTTGGGAAAGTAGTCTCCGGTCATATGCCAAACTCAACAGGCGCGTCGACTGGGCGATGGTCGTTCTGCGCGGTCCAAACTAATTCGCTAGTGAAGATCGGGTGCGCAGAATAGCAAGAACGCATGGCACCGACAACGATGCGGCGCATCCATGCCTCCAAAGGCTCCTTAACGCGGCGTCCTTGCACTCAGCCATCCCGCACCATCTCCAAAAACCGACTCTCATCGATGACCTCGACGCCCAGCTCACGGGCCTCGTCGAGCTTGCTGCCGGGGTTGTCGCCGACGACCAAAAAGTCGGTCTGCGAGCTCACACTCGAGGTCGCCCGGCCACCCAGCGCCTCGATGCGCTCTTTGGCCTCGGCGCGGGTGAGCTCGTCGAGCGCGCCGGTGAGTACGAACTTCTTGTCCTGCAGCGGCAGCTCTCCTGCCTCGCCACCTTCGGCGCCGGGCATCGGCTCGATGTCGAGGCCGAGCTCTACGAGACGCCCGAGGGCGCGCCGGTTCTCGGGCTCCTCGAAGAAGTCGACGATGCTCGCCGCGATCTCCGGGCCCACGCCCGAGACGGCCTCGAGCTCGTCGCGCTCGGCCTGGCTGAGCGCTTCGATCGAGCCGAACTCCCTGGCCAAAAGCCGCGCCGTGTGCCGGCCGACCAGCGGGATGCCCAGCGCGTGCAAAAACCGGTCGAGGCGCACCTGCTTCGCGCTCTGAATATTGTCATACAGCTTGGTCGCTGATTTTTCGGCGAAACGCTCCAACGAGACAAGCCGGTCGACGTCGAGCTCGAAGATGTCCGGGATCGACTCGACCAGCCCGCGCTCGACCAGTTGCTCGACGGTCTCTTCGCCCAGCCCATCGATATCCATGGCGTTCCTGGCGGCGAAATGCTCGACGCGCCCTTTTAGCTGGGCCGGGCAGCTCATGCCGTTGGGGCAGAAGTGGTTGGGCCCCTCGCGCACGACCTCGGCGTCGCAGCTCGGGCACCGCGCGGGCATCTCGAAGGCCTCGCCGCGCTCGCCAGATTCGCCGATCTCGACGCGCTCGACCACCTCGGGGATGACGTCGCCGGCCCGCTGGATGCGCACCGTATCACCGGGGCGCACGTCTTTGGCGCGAACCTCCTCGATATTATGGAGCGTGGCGCGGCTGACTGTGACGCCGCCGACCTCCACCGGGTCCAGGAGCGCCACCGTCGTGTTGTGGGTAGCCTGACACCTTGTCTTCGCCGCCGCACCATCGGTACACGACGCACCATCCGGGCGCTCACTCGATGCGAGGCATGCCGGTGCTGGAACGCAGGTGGACGATTCAAGTTGACATACCTCAGAGCCAAAACACTCCCCATGCGACGAGCAAGCCCGACCGCAAATCGCAGGATCGCTGCAGACACATTGGCCGTAACCATCTCCTTCCTCACGCACACACTCGTAGCCGTCGTCGCAAGGGTCCACGACACTACATTGGTAGTCGCGGCGGACGCATTCACACGGCTCGCCCACACAGCTATCTGCCGGTTGAGAACATTCACGCCTCTCAGGGGAAGTCTGTTCCTCATAAGTTTCGCTACCACATCCCAGCAGGAACGCCGCAATGAGAAGATTCACGACAAACTGAAAGCTCTTTGTGCTGGGCATCATGCTCCCATATGGACGGCAAATAGGGCGGCGGCGCAATGTTTGCCTCGTTGTGAACTACGAGCGTGCCTTCAGTCGCCCGCAATGCGAAGCAAGATCCAACTGAGGATTTCTTGTCCGTGCAAGAGCGTATCTAAATCCCGAAGAGAGCTCAGAAGAAACTCGCTAGTCACGACTATTCAAACGCTCCCGCGCATCCTCGCGAATCCAGTCGACAGAATCCTCGGCAAGTATTTCCAGTGCTTCGCGAGGCACTTTGGGATTGCGGCAAATCCCGCTACGGACATCCTCTGACGGGTCGCTGGCGAGTTCAATTTGTACGTCCGGTGGTGTTGCTCGTTTGTGGGAGATTCTCCAACGCACCTCAGGGTCTTCGTCGAGAGCTAACTTCCGAATCACCGGCTCTGAGATCGTCTTGTTTCTCGCAAGGGCTTCACGATGTTCGGGATAGTCTGCGACGATCTCCATCGCAAGACTTTCAGGAATCTGCACCGTAAAGAGATGAGTGCTGCATTCTTCTATCAACGCCTCATACTCATCAATCGTATTGACAATGTTACTCATCGGCCACCTCCTGAAGCGGTGTTTGCATTGCTTGCACTTCGTACCAAGAGCCGTCGGCGCTGCTGACCTGTAGGGCGTTCATAGGAGGCACGGAGCCTTGGATGCACGGAGCCTTGGATGCACGGAGCCCTGGAAGCAGGAGGCCTGGAACCTTGGAATCATTGCTTTCACGGAGGCCTGGTAGAGCCCATGGAGCAGCTTGGAAACCATTGAATTTGTCGGTTGTGTCTAATCTGCTCGCCCGCACCCGATCAGCAATCGCCGACATGTCGTTTCAACGATTCAAAGGCGCTCCATGGGCTCTACCATGGCACCATGGATCCAATGGTTCGGTGCTTCCACGCCTCCACGCCTCCACGCCTCCATGGCTCCATAGCCCACGCCTCAAGGTATCGTTGCACTCAGCCATCCCGCACCATCTCCAGAAATCGCGCCTCGTCGATGATCTCGACGCCCAGCTCACGGGCCTCGTCGAGCTTGCTGCCGGGGTTGTCGCCGACG
>JBKGZI010000401.1:0-5444 GCA_046545675.1 Persicimonas sp. | reverse complement strand
CGATGACCTGCCCGGCGACGACGATGACGATGATGACGACGACCTGCCCGGCGACGACGATGACGACGATGACGATGACGATGACCTGCCCGGCGACGACGATGACGATGACGATGACGATGACGACGATGACGTCACCGGCGACGTAACCGTCGAGTCCGCATCGCTGGAGGAAAACCCGAATAGCGAGCTGAGCACATTTCTCGACGTGCAGACTGCCCAGCCGGCCTACGTGACCGTGAGGGCGGAATCCGGCGATCACCAATTCGAGCTAAACTTCGACGACCAGGCTCGCACCGACCACACCCTCACGCTCGTCGGATTTCGCCCCGACCGCACCTACGAGCTCGAGGTGAGCGCCGTGACCGACGACGGCGCCGGGCCCAGCGAGCAGCTCAGCTTCACCTCCGGCCCGCTACCCGACGACTTCGCCCCGCTCGACGTCACCGTCAGCAACCCCACCCAGATGGGCTCGGGCATCACGCTGTTCAATATGACCCGCTGGACGCCGGTCATCGACAACTCGTGGGCCTATATCGTCGGCATCGACGAGAGCGGCGAGGTGGTCTGGTATTATGAGCCGCCCAACCGCGCTCAGGACACCATCATGCTCCAAAACGGCAATATCGCCTTCAACACCAGCCAATCGGAGATCATCGAGATCAACTTGGCCGGCGAGATCGTCAACCGGTGGAGCGCCGACGAGGTGGGCGTCGACTACTTCCACCACGAGGTCCACGAGCTGCCCAACGGCAACCTGGCGACCTTGGCCTCGGAGCTGCAATATATCGAAGGCTTCGGACCCGACGGTGACCTGACCGAGCCGCTGGTCGGCGACGTCGTCGTCGAGTTCGACCGCAACGGCCAAATCGTCCACGAGCACTCGATGTTCGATATCCTCGACGAGCACCGCTACGGGGTGGGCGGCTTCGACGGCGGCTATTGGAACGACCGCTACGCCGACGAGGCACCCGAGGGCACCAAGGACTGGACCCACGGAAACGCCGTCTTCCACGACCCCAGTGACGACACATTTCTCGTGTCGCTTCGCCACCAGGACTGGGTCCTCAAGATCGACCGTCAGACCGGCGAGTTGATCTGGCGCCTCGGCCCCGAGGGCGACTTCGAGCTGACCGATGGAGAGTGGTTCTACCACCAGCACAATCCGATCCTGGTCGATGGCGGCAATATCCTGCTGTACGACAACGGCAACCTGCGCCCCGGCTACGATTGGGGCGAGTATTATAGCCGCGCGGTCGAGTACTCCATCGACCCGACCGGCGCCGATCCCACGAGTGACTCCAAGGGAACCGCCACGCAGGTCTGGGAGTTTGTAGAGAACCAATCTTTCTTCTCCGAATTCGTCTCGGGCGTCGATAAGCTCGACAACGGCAACGTCCTCATCGCCGACGGTGCTCGCCAGCTCGATCAGACGCTTTCGGCCGACGACCCCAATAACCTGCTATTCTTCCGCATCGTCGAGGTCACCGACGACGCCGATCCACAGAAGGTCTTCGAGTTGATGGTCCGTGATGATACCGGCCAGTACGGGTACACGATGTACCGCGCCTCGCGCGTGGATCTGCTCGGCAATGCGCCGTCTGAGTAAATACTCATTCGGTTGCCGGCGGCCGGATTCCGGTCGCCGGTTCCCGACCCCTCTTCTTGTGCACCCCTCTCCCTGCGCCTATTGTTTGGCGGCGTGCGCCGAACTCCCGCCCTCTGCGGGCTCGGGCAATCTAGAGGAGCCCTCGAGGGGTGCGAGCGATGAGAATTTTGGTCATTGAGGACGAACGCAAGATCGCAGGCTTCCTCGAGCGGGGATTGAGCGAAGAAGGCCACCGCGTCGACGTCGTCGAACAGCTCGACGACGCACGCTCGATGGTCAAGGTCCAGGATTACGACCTGCTGCTCGTCGACCGAATGCTGCCCGACGGCGACGGTCTGTCGGTGGTCCGCGAGATGCGTCGCCGAGGAGATCCGACCCCGGCTATCTGCCTGACCGCCAAGGACCGCGTCGACGAGAAGGTCGAGGGCCTCTACGGCGGGGCTGACGACTATCTGGTCAAGCCCTTCGAATTCGACGAGCTGCTGGCTCGCATCGCAGCGGTCACCCGGAGGTCGGCCGGCAATGAGAGACTCGAGGTCGGCGATCTGGTCATCGACACTCCCGCCCGCCGGATCTACCGCGGCGACGAAGAAATCCAACTGACCGCTCAGGAATTCGATCTTCTGCGCTACCTGGCCGAGAACGCCGGCCGCGTGCTGTCGCGAACGCGCATCCTCGAAGCAGTCTGGGATATGACCCACGACCCGCGCACCAACGTGGTCGACGTCTATATCAGCTACCTGCGCTCCAAGATCGACAAGCCCTTCGAGCGCCCGCTCATCCACACGGTTCGCGGGGTGGGCTACGTCCTCGAGGAGCGCCCGCGATGAGCTACTCCGTCGCTCGCCGTGTCGCGACTGCAGGCGCCGTCATCCTGGTGGCGACGCTGGTGATGGTCGGCGTGGGCACCGCCGCAGTGATGCACACCCAACGCGTCGACGCCCTCGACGAGTCCCTCTTGACTGCCGCCCACGGACGCGCCCACCCCGACGTGGCCGCAGATCTCGAGATCGAGGTCGAGCACAGCCGCTCACCGGTCGATGCTTGGCTAGTGAGCCCGGACAATCGGCGCGTCCCCGACGAGCCCGCCCAGCGAGCACTGGAGACCGAGCGGCCCGTATTTGTCGACCACGGCGACGAGCGCCTGGCACTACTCCCCTTCGAGATTTATGACCGCCGCGGCGAGCATTATCGTCTCGCGGCAGCGGCAGCGCCGCGTGTCACCCTGGCACGCAGCGTCGGCCAATTCGCCCTCGTCTACTCCCTGCTCGCCGCCATCGCCGCCGTGGTCGCCACAATCGTTCAGGCTCAGGTCGTCCGCCGCGCCTTCCGGCCCTTGGACCGCGCTCGCGAGGAAGCCGACGAGGTCGTCGGCCTCGGCGAGGGCAAGCGGCTGACCGAAGCTGGCCCCGTCGAGATTCGCTCATTACTCGAGGGCATGAACGCACTGCTCGACCGCCTCGAGAACGCCTATCGCGCGCAGAGCCGCTTCACCGCCGAGGCCGCCCACGAGCTGCGCACTCCGGTGACCGCGATGCTCGGCGAGCTCGACGTGACACTTCGCGGCGAGCGCTCCGACAACGAGTATCGCCAGGCGCTCGCCTCGGTGCGCGAGGAGGTCCAGCGGCTGGGCCGGCTCGTCGAGGGCCTGACGGCCATGGCTCGTATCGACGCCGGGCAGGTCGACCGCGGCCGCGAACTCGTGCGCGCCGCCGAGGTCGCCGACAACGCGCTGGCCGCCGAGGCTGGTGGGCTCGAAGAGGCCGGCTGTGACGTGCGCGTCGAGATCGACGATGACCCCGAGCTCGAGGTCCACCGCCCGCTGCTCGAGATGGCGGTGGGCAACCTGCTCCGAAACGCCGCCCGCCACGCCCCCGGCTCCGAGGTCATGCTGCGCGTCGGTCGCGAGGACGGTCAGGCGGTCTTCACCATCGACGACTCCGGCCCCGGCGTGCCCGAAGAGCAACGCGAGGAGCTCTTCGACCGCTTCACCCGCAGCGGCCAAGCCCGCCGGCGCGACCGCGCCGGCCTCGGCTTGGGATTGCCCATCGCCCGCGAGGTCGCCCGCCGGCACGGCGGAGATTGCACGCTGCACAGCTCGCCCATCGGCGGCCTTCGCGCCCGACTGACGGTGAGAATCTGAGACCGCTCCTCCCCACAACTCCTCATCACACCGCCTCATCACACGACAGCTCGACGACAGGCACTTGCCAGACCGTCGACCGTCTCGAAGTTCGTTCTAATGAAGTTCTAATGCTCTTCGCAGACGAGGTTCAGAAAGCGCGCGTAGACTCGAGTTCGAAGTTCAGCGGTACTCGACCTAACGGAGGTCATTTTGAAGCGCATACTCGTCTGGGATATCCCAATTCGCATCTTTCACTGGCTATTCGCCGGCTCGTTTCTGACGGCATTCGCCATCGCAAATCTGGTCGACGATGACAGCTCGCTATTTACCGTTCATATGTTTTTGGGCGGCGTCATCGCATTTATGGTGCTCTTGCGGCTGGTCTGGGGCGTGGTGGGCTCCAAATACGCTCGGTTCAGCTCGTTCACCTTCAGCCCCGGCGCCATCCTCGGATATTTCAAGGACGCGGTGACCGGCGGCGGCGACAAATACACCGGCCACAACCCCGGCGCAGCGCTCGCCCACCTCGCAATGTTCGTCCTCGTTCTCGGCCTGGCCTTCACCGGGGTCTTCATGTCCCGCGCCGAGATCTACGAGGAGATCCACGAGGTCCTCGCCTGGGCCATGATCGTGATGGTCGGCGCGCACGTCGCGGGGATCATCTGGCACACGATCCGCCACAAGGAGAATATCGCGGCGAGCATGGTCCACGGCCGGAAGGAAGGCGAGCCGTCGCAAGCGATTCGGTCGAGCCGAGCGGCGCTCGGCGTCGTCTTCTTGGTGCTGACCGGGCTATGGGGTTGGGGACTATACGCCAATTACGACGCCGGCCAGCTCAACGTGCCACTGACCGGCCAGTCCATCACCGTCGGTGAGGGCGAGGAACACGACGAGCACGACGAGCACGACGACGAAGACGAGGACTACGACGATTGAGGGCGCAAGCACGGCCGAGCCGCATACAGCCACGGGAAGGACAGATTGAAACTACCTGCCACCGTCCGCGGCATCCCTCTCGGTTCCGCACTGGTCGAGCAGCGCTTGGGTCGACTCGGATACCGGCGCAGCCAAAATCGCGAGGACGGTGTCGAGCAAATCGGCGACAAAGAGCTCGCGCGGCAAGCGCGCCACTCCCTGTCGCTCGGCACGTATACGGAAGGCGAGCGACTGATAAATCGTGGCGCCGGCGCGGTGAAGGCGCGCGTCGATGAGCCTGCCGGGCGGCCGCGTTATCGTCTGCACGAGCAATCCGAGGACACGCGCCATGGCTGGAGAAGACATGATCGGTCGATCGCCCAGCTGGTATGTGGGATGGGTGGACATGGAGGCTGCGATACGGATCCAACGACTGCCCGCGTCGTCATCGACCGAAGCGACCAACGGCCTCAACCACGCGGCCAATATCTCCGTGGGCTGACAGTCCTCCGTCGCGAGCTCGTCCAATTCAGCCTGCCACTGCGAGGCGAGTCGCTCCAGATGACGGGCCGAGATGGCCTCGACGAGTTCATTTTTCGACAACTCCGCCGCCCCGGACGCTTCGCCTCGCGCCTCCTCGAGAATTTCGTCGATCGTGACAGCCCGGATACCCCGCCCGGCGAAAAGGCGCTCGGCGGCAAGAATCAGCTCGAGTTCGTCGGGCGTCATTGTCAACATCTACCAGTGCTCCCAGGGTTGTATTAGCCGCGGGTTGAATGTGACGCGGGTTGAATG
>JBKGZI010000400.1:0-5445 GCA_046545675.1 Persicimonas sp. | reverse complement strand
GGCGCGACGCCAAATTGCTCGAGATCGGCGGCGGCACGATCGAGGCCCACCAGAAGAATATGACGCGCGATCTGTCTAGAATCGACAAGATCGTTTGAACGGCAGAAAGTAAGAGAGTGAGAGAGTAAGAAAGTAAGATTTTCGAATCGTACGTTACGGTCCGGTCGAGAGCAGTTGCAGTATCTAACTCTCTAACTTTCTCACTTTCTTACTCTCTTAAGAGCTTCCTTCAACGCCTCCAACCACAGCCTCTTTCAACGCCTCCAACGACGCGTCGATCTCCACCGAATAATCCGGCCGGTGCAACAGCGCGTCGAGGTTCGGGGGCACGCTGATCTCGCGGCCTAGCAGTGGCTCGACGACCGTGTCGAATTTGGCGGGGTGGGCGGTGGCGACGATCACCCAGTTCGGGCTGTCGAGGCGCTCGCGGGCGGCGACCGCGCAGGCGGTGTGGGGGTCCCAGACCTGGCCCCAGCGGTCGAGGCCGGCCTCGATGGTCTGCTCGATCTGGTCGTCTGTGATCTGCTCGACGCTTATCTTCTGGCGCAGCGTGTCGAAGTCCGGCCACAGATGGCGCAGCCGCTCCATATTGGACGGGTCGCCCACGTCCATGGCGTTGGCAAGCGTGCTCACCGTGTCGAAGCCCCGGTACTCGCCGGTCTCCAAAAAGTGCGCGACCGGTTTGTTCTCGTTGACGGCGAGTACGACCTCGCCGATGGGCAGGCCGCATTCGCGGGCGTACAGACAGGCCAGGGCGTTTCCGAGATTGCCCGAGGGGATCACGAAGTTCGGGGCCACGTGGTGTCGTTTCCGGTACCAGACCGAGGCGGCCGCATAATAGGTCATCTGCGGCAGGAGCCGGCCGATATTGATGGAGTTGGCCGAGGTCAGATTGACCTGCTCACGGAACTCTTCGTCGGCAAACGCCTCTTTGACGATGCGCTGGCAGTCGTCGAAGACCCCGCGCACCCCGAAGGTGCGCACGTTTTGGTCCCAGCCGGTCAACTGCTTTTCTTGGCGCGGCGAGACCTTGCCCTTCGGATATAAGATGACGACGTTGACGTTGGGTTTTTCGTGGAAGGCCGCCGCGACCGCGCTGCCGGTGTCGCCCGAGGTGGCCACCAGGACCGTCAGCGGCGGCCGGCCGGGCTCGTCGAGCCGCGACAGGCACGACGCCAAAAACCCGGCGCCGACGTCCTTGAACGCCGCCGTCGGGCCGTGGAAAAGCTCGAGCAACGCGGTGTCGCGCTCTAGATCGCGCAGCGGGATGTCGAAGCGAAACGTCTCTTTGCAGATACCCTCGAGCGAGAGGCTGAGCTCGTCGGCCTGAAAAAACGGCTCGAGCAACTCGGTGGCGATAAACCGGATATGGCTAAGCCCCAAGAAGCTGGCGTCGTCGATCGACGGCAGCCTCTCGGGCACATACAGCCCACCGTCGGGGGCGAGCCCGTCGAGCAACGCCTGCGACAGCGACACGCGATGATCTGGATTTCGGGTGCTCAGGAAGTTCATAATAAAAAGGCAGAGAGTGAGAGAGTGAGAAAGTAAGAAAGTTAGAATGTCCCTTCGAACACTGCGAGCCCATCGAGAGCCGTTGCAGTATCTAACTCTCTCACTGTCTGACTCTCTTACTTTCTCTCACCGCTCCAAGCAGAAGAGAACAACGCTCGAGATCTATTCGTGGATCAAACGAGCTCCATCACAATTAACCGAAGACATCCACGCCATCGCGTCGACGCCTTCGTGGGAGAAAGCCTCGACCATCGCGTCTCGGATGCGCTCGCCGGTCTGTTTGTCGGCAGACCAGGCGAAGACGCTCGGCCCGGAGCCCGAGATCGAGCAGCCCAACGCGCCGCAATTCAACGCCGCGTGTCGCACCTTGCTGAAGCCGGGAATCAGCGGTGCGCGGTGCGGCTCGATGAGCATATCGCGCAGTGAGCGGCGGATCAGCTCGACGTCGCCGCGGTAGCACCCCGAGATAAAGCCGGCCAGGTTCGCCGATTGGTGTACGAAGGTCTTGAGCGGCAGCTCCTTGGGGAGGACCTGCCGGGCCCGAAAGGTGTCGATGCGTTGTTTCGGATTGACCAGCACGCAAAAAATATCGTCGGGCACCGGGATCTCGATGATATCGATCGGCTCCAGCGAGCGGGTCAGCGTCAGCCCGCCGTACAGACAAGGCGTGACGTTGTCGCCGTGGACCTCGCCGCTGGCCACCGACTCACCGAGCAGCGCGTAGCTCAAGATCTCGTGGCGCGTCAGCTCGGCGTCGACCAGGGCGTCGGCGGCCACGACCGCGGCGACCGCCGAGGCCGCCGAGCCGCCCATCCCCGAGCCCAGCGGGATGCCCTTTTCGATGTCGACGCGAAACCCGAAGTCGAGCTCCAGATCGGCGATGAGCTGGACCAGCCCGACGGTGGCGGTGTTCTCGTCGGCCTGATGCGGCAGGTCGGTCACCACCCCCGAGATCTCGCCGACTTCAACGGTGGGCGCGTCGATGCGCTCGACGGTCACCGTGTCGCCGACCGATTCGGTCGCAAAGCCCAAGATATCGAAGCCCACCGCGACGTTTCCTACCGTGGCGGGGGCAAAAGCCGCTGCGCGTTCTTGCGGGTTCGCACTCATAGGAGCTTCTCGTGCTTGTTCATTAGTTATAGGTTTCTGCGAAGCGGCGGTTCTTGGTTCTTGGTCTGTACGGCGCTTCGGTTTTACCAAGAACCAAGAACCAAGAACACTTCAAGCGCCACAGGTTTATAATGTGGCTCCCACGTACGCCGCCAAACGCAATAGATCTGCAAAAATGCCGCCCGCCGTCACCTCTGGGCCGGCTCCGGGGCCCTGGACGATCAGCGGGTTGTCGTCGTAGCGGCGTGTGCGAAACTGAACGATGTTGTCGGTCAGCTTGATTCTAGCAAAAGGATGGGCTTCGTCATACCTCCGAAGCCCCACTGCGGCGTTGCCGTCGCGGTCGACGCGGCCGACAAAGCGCAGCACCTGACCCTCCTGCCGGGCCTGCTCGAGCAGGGAGGCCATGTCGTCGTCGTGGTCGGCGAGCGCATCCATAAATGCGTCGACCGAGCCCTCGTCGAGCCCGGCGGGCACCAGGCTCTCGACGCCGACGTCGTCGAGTTCCAGGTCCATGCCCATCTCTCTTGCCAAGATCACCACCTTACGCGCGACGTCCATCCCGGACAGGTCTTCGCGCGGGTCGGGCTCGGTGTAGCCCAGGTCTTTGGCCTCGCGCAGAATCTCGGAGAACGGCCGCTCGCCGCCAAAGGAGTTGAAGAGATACGACAGCGTGCCCGAGAAGATGCCCTCGATCTCCAGAATCTGGTCGCCGGTCTCGATTAGATCGCGCAGCGTCTGGATGATCGGCAGCCCGGCGCCGACGGTCGTCTCGTACAGATAATGCAGGCGTAGTGAGCGGCTGGCTGATTTGAGCCGCTGATAATAGGCGTGCGCGCCGGTATTGGCCTTTTTATTGGGCGTGACCACGTGGATGCCGCGCTCGAGCCAGTCGGCGTAACGCCCGGCGATGGCCCCGCTGGCGGTACAGTCGATCAGGACCGCGTGCGGGTGATAATCGGTCTGGACGTGGTCGACAAACGTCTCCAGATCGGCCTCGATCGAGGCGTCCTCGAGCGCCTCGCGCCACTGGTCGAGCTCCAGGCTTTGCTCGGCGAGCACCATCTCGGAGGCGCCGGTGATGCCGCGCACCCGGATGTCGATCATATAGTCGTCACGCAGCCGCTCGACCTGCTCGGCGAGCTGGTCGAGCAGCGTGGCGCCGACGTTGCCGGGGCCGATGATGCCCACCGACAGCGTCTGGTTGGACAGATAAAAGCCGGCGTGCGCCGCCCGGAGCGCGCGGGTGGCCTGCGCTTGGTCGACGACCACCGAGATATTGCGCTCCGAGGAGCCCTGGGCGATCGCCCGGATATTGACGCCGGCCTTGCCCAGCGCGCCGAAGAATTTGGCCGCCAGGCCGGGGATGCCCGCCATCTTATCGCCGACCATCGCCAGGATGCTGCAATTCTCGGTGACCTCGACGGTCTGGATCTGACCGTGGTGCAACTCGGCAAAGAAGCCGCGCTGGACCGCGTCCTTGACGATGCGCGACTGCGATTGTGGCACCGCAAAGCAGATCGAGTGCTCGGAGCTGGCCTGCGAGATCATCGTCACCGACACGCCCGCCTCGCGAAGCGCCCCGAACAGCCTGTGGGCGATGCCCGGCACGCCGATCATGCCGGTGCCCTCGACGTTGACCAGCGCCATATCGTCGACGGTCGCAAAGCCCTTGACGGTCGTATCGCCCGACTCGGCGGCCGTCGCCAGGTGGATGCGCGTGCCGCCAAACTCCGGGTTGAAGGTGTTGCGGATATAGATGGGGATCTCGAGCTCGACCGCCGGGGCCATCGTGCTCGGGTGGATGACCTTGGCCCCAAAATAAGCCAGCTCCATGGCCTCCTGGTAGGAGAGCGCGTCGAGCACCTCGGCGTCGGGCACCTGGCGCGGATTGGCGCTCATCACTCCGTCGACGTCGGTCCAGATGTGGATGGCGTCGGCCTCGAGCAGCGCCCCGAAGATCGAGGCCGAAAAGTCGCTGCCGTTTCGGCCCAGCGTGGTCGGCACGCCCCGGGCGTCGGTGGCGATAAAGCCGGTGATGATCAGATAATCGACCTCGCGCGAGGCCAGCCAACCTTGCAGCGCCGGGCGGGTCGCCTCCCAGTCGACCACCGGCCCCAACTCGCCGGGCTTGACCGACAGCACCTCGCGGGCATCGAGCCAGTCGACCGACTCCCCGCGGGCCGCCAGATAGGCCGCCAGAAGCTGCGCCGACCACAACTCCCCGTAGCCCGAGATCAGCTCCACGGCCGTCTGCGGCGAGGTCCCCAGCAGCCACAGCGCCCGCAGCACGTCCTCGATATCTCGAAAATCATCTTTGAGCCGACTCTTCAACCCCTCGGCCGCCGCCGCCGGCAGCAATTCGTCGATGGTCTCGAATTGCAGCTCTTTGAGCTCGTCGAGCCGGCGCCGATACGCCGCGTCGCGCTCACGGGCGAGCTCGACGGTCTCGATCAGCCGGTCGGTCACCCCACCCATCGCCGACACCACCACGGCCTTTTTCGCTTCGTCGCGGCTCTCCAGAATCTCGCCGACCCGCCCGTAGAGCTCGGCCGAGGCCAGTGAGGAGCCGCCGAATTTGTGGATTGTGTAGGTCATGTGTTGATTCCTGTTGTACGTTTTTGGTGTCCGTGGGCCCCCCACTGCCTCCGCTTTGCTCCGGCATCTCCCCCCGGGGGGAGAGTTGTTTCCGCCAATAAGCTGCCAACTGCTTTCCGCAGCAGCATCCCTCACCCCCGGGGGAGGTGCCTCGCGCGTCGTACAGCGCGAGGCGGAGGGGGGACCTCAAAAAGCAGTGCTTAGCACCCCCTGGCCCCCTGGACC
>JBKGZI010000399.1:0-5461 GCA_046545675.1 Persicimonas sp. | reverse complement strand
TCTAGGAGAGGCCCCCACCTTGATCCTCCCCAAGCTGAAAAACGCTCGGGGAGGGAGGTCTCGCCTCACGGGCATCTAAGCCTACCGCACCTTCATCGATCTCCACAAAAAGAAGACGAATAGCGGCGCGCCGATCGCTGCCGTAATCACGCCGACCGGCAGCGTGGTCGAGAACACGCCAAAGGCGCTGCGGGCGGCCAGATCGGAGACGATCAGAAACGCCGCGCCGCCGATGGCGCAGGTCGGCAGGAGCACGCGGTGGTCGGGGCCGACCACGAGCCGAATGCCGTGGGGGACGACCAGCCCCACAAAGCCGATCAGCCCGCTGAAGGCCACGGCGATGGCGACCGCCACCGACGAGATGAGCACCGTCCAGCGGCGCACCTGGGCCACCGGCACGCCCAGAGCGGCGGCCTCGTCGTCGCCGAGGCTGAGCGCGTTGAGGTCGCGAGCGAACCAGATCAGCCCCAGCACACAGGCAAATACAACCACCGCGCTGGCCACGAGGGTCGCCGGGTCGGTGCCTTCGACCGACAGCGAGCCCATCAGGTAGAAGAGCAGCTCCTGGGCCTTTTGGGCCGACACGATGCTCTTGAGGAACATGATGATCGCGCTGGCGAAGGCGTTGAAGACCACGCCGGTCAAGAGCAGCACGTAATTGGCGCCGCGGCCCGGCGGTGTCCAGCGCTCGACCGCGAAGATCAGCCCCAGCGCCCCCACCGCCCCGACGAAGGCGGCGATGGGCACCCCGATGACCACCGAGCCGACCAGGAAGTTGCCCACGGTCAGCAGGATCGTGCCGCCCAGCGCCGCGCCGCCGGAAATCCCCAGGATATACGGGTCGGCGAGCGGGTTTCTGAGCACCGTCTGGAAGACCGCGCCGCTGGTGGCCAGCGCCGCGCCCACGATGCCTGCGAAGATCACCCGCGGCAGCCGCGCCTGCACCACGATCGCCTGCTGAGTGGCGTCGAGTGACCAGCTCATCACGCCCCACACCACATCCCAGCCGCCCCACCCGGAGCTGCCGTAGGCCAGCGCGACCGCCGCGCAGCCGGCGGCGGCGATCGCCGAGACGGCGATCGTGGCGACCAGGCGAGTGGCGCTGAGTGGTTTTGAAGTTTGCCTCAAGCCTCACTCCTCGAGCCTCAAGCCCTGCTTTTTGCCCTCGACGGCTGTGCGAATCTTGGCGAGGCCCTCGGCCAGCCGGGGCGCGGGGCGCAGGACGACGGGGTCGCGAAGCGGGTAGACGTGGCCGGCGGCGACCGCGTCGATGGTCTCGTATTGGCCCCAGAAGTCGACCGGGTCGTCTTTCGCGGCCTCCGAGGCGTCGATGATCCGCTGGGGGTTGAGGCTGATGATCTTCTCGACGTCGAGATTGGGGTAGGAGGTTTCGGCGTCGGCGAGGAGGTTCTGGCCGCCGGCGAGCTCGATGAGCTCGTGGCCGAAGGTGTCCGGGCCGGCGGCGATCAGCGGGTCGCGGCCGTAGAACATCAGCACGGTGGGCCGATCGGCGTCGTCTGCGCCGTCGTCTGCCGACGCGTCGATACGCTCTTTCATCTCGGCGACGACGGCGTCGGCGCGCTCGTCTTCGTCGGCCAACTCGCCGATCGTCCGGATGCCCTCGTAGGTCTCTGCGAGGTTGTCCATGCGCACGAAGGCGTGGGCGACGCCGGCTTTGGCGAGCTTGGCGGCGACCTCGGCGTCGCCGCCGGAGGTCACGCCGACGACCAGATCGGGCCGCTCCGACAAGATCGCCTCCAAATCGGTGTCGACCATGCCGCCGACCTTGGGCAGCTCGCTCGCCTCGGAGGGATAATCGCAGAAGCGGGTCACCGCCACCACGCGCTCGCCGGCCCCCAGGGCAAAGAGTATCTCGGTGATATTGGGGGCGAGCGACACGATCCGCTCCGGGCGATCGGGGAGATCGTCGCTGACGACCAGCCGCGGCGTCGGTGAGACGCCCGTCTGGGCTGAAGCGTCGGCCCCCCGAGCCTCAGTAGACTTGTCGCGATCGGTGGGCGCGGCCTCACTCGCAGTTTCACCCCCACGATCGCAGCCCCCTATACCCGCAATTGCGACCAGCAGCGCCATCAGGACCGCGATCAACAGCCCACTGGAATGGTTAGAGTCTCGAAAAACCGTAAATTTCATATTGCACGGCTCGGTGATGTTTGGAAAAGCGGGATCGGGCTGGTAAATTAATTCGTAGTGCGACAGATGGTTCGATCGTTGCACCGACGTGTGCATTTGCCAAGAGGGTCTCCAGATGACTCCGAAGCAGGAAATATCGCCTTCGCAGATCGATTCCAAGATCAGCGAATTTGAAAAGAGGCTAGACCGCTTGTACCGCATGTACGAGCAGTATTTCATCGGCGTGGAACAACGTCCGCCGAGAAACGAGCGCCGACAGGTGGTTCGTCTGTATCGGGAGTTAGAACAGCTCCCGAAGCTCAAGACCTCGCTGAAGTTCCGTTTTCGCAGCATGGTCCAGCGATTCAATAGCTATAAATCCTATTGGGACCGCACCGAGCGCCAGATCGAGGAAGGGACTTACCACCGCGATGTCGCACGTGCCAAGGCACGTAAGAGGCGCCAGGACGCCAAAGAGAAGCAACAGCCGGAGGCCAGCGGCCGGGCGGACGACGGCGCCATCGAGATCGACGACCTCGACCTCGAGAAGGTGGATCTGGCGAGTCTCGAAGACGAGCTCCAGCAAATGGAGGAGCGAGGCGAGTTCGAAAAATACGTGGGCACCGCCAAGATGAAGCGCGGAGAATTTCCCGAGGACGCCCATTCCGAACCCCGAAAACCCGCCAACGAGCAGCCCGCCAAAGAGCGCCCCGCTGCGCAGAGCGGCGGCTGGGAGCGTCCCAAGGTCGACGAAGACGTCAAACAAAAACGCCTGGCCGAACTCCAGGCCAAGCTCGGGCTGTCCAACCGCGGAACCGGCGGCGACGCAGCGAGCCCGCCGGCCCCCGGCGGCGGCAACAATCCCTTCGAGCGAAGCGCCGAAGGCCCCACCCAGAAGGCTCGCCCCGAAAACCCCTCAGCGCCCAGCCGAGGCGCCGACATCTCCAAGCTGCGCCAGCTTCGCCGCGCCAAGGAGCGCATCGAGCGCGAACAAAAAGAGGGCCGAACGGTGTCCCGTGACCGCAACAAGCCCGCCAGAGGCTCCAATACCGACCGAGGCAAGCGCGGCAGCGGCTCGAACCGGGTGATCCGCCGCGACACTGGTTCTTCCCAGCATGCCGGTTCGTCCAAGAAGGGCGGCTTTTCCGACGAGCATTCGCGCAAGATCTACAACAGCCTGGTCGAAGCCAAACGCCGCTGCAACGAGGATACGAGCGGGCTGAATTATAATAGTTTCAAAAAAACCATGGACCGCCAGCGCACTCAGATCCAGAAGAAGAAGGGCGCGCGCAACGTCGACTTCAAGGTGGTCATCAAGGACGGCCGCGCCTTCCTGAAGCCGGAGACGAAGAAATAGGCTTGGGGCTTGGGGTACTGCGGGCTTGGGGCTTGGGGCTTGAACGACGGGCTTGGGGTTTGGGGACAGGCAACGGCACTCAACTACCAAGAACCAAGAACCAAGAACCAAGAACCAAGCACACGCCCGATCCGGCGAAATACTGGCGCCTAACCGGACGTTATCGAATTGGCACACAAGCCACAATAACCGACAAAAACGGAGTCAAAAATCGGACGTAGTGTTCACGGAGACCTTAGTGGCCTCAAGACGAGCGAGAAGAGAGCGCTCGAGAAATTGTACCGACGCCGTGTCAACTCTGCGGCGCCCGTCACCCAGGAATTTGCCGACCGGCTGACCGAGATCTCCGACGAGCTCAACCGCGTGGTCGCCGTGCTGGTGGACCGCTCCGGTAAGGTCGAATGGGTGATGGTCGGCGACGCCGAGCGTGTCTACCTGCCCGATATCGGCCGCCAGCGTGCCGCCCAGGACCGTTTTCGTGGCATCCGGCTGATCCGCACCAGCCTGCACGGCGACGGCAATAAGGTCGAGCTGACCCGCGACGACCTGACGGACCTCTCTAAGCTGCAGCTCGACATGGTCATGACCATCTCGGTGGGTCCGCAGGGCCAGGCCGGCGCGACGCGCTGGGCACACCTGCTGCCGGAGAACCCCGACGATCAGATCTGGGAGATCCACTCCGAGGAGCGTCCCTACGATTGCTTCTTCGACTTCGAGCAATTCATCAGCGAGCTCGAGAGCGAGTTCCAGCGCAAAGCCGACGCCCTGATCACGACCACCGACGACCCGGCGCTGCTGGTCTACGTCGCCACGCCGGAAGGCCGCGACGAGGAGACCGAACTCGCCGAGTTGCTCGAGCTGTCGCGCACCGCCGGGGTGGAGATCGTCGACACGATCGTCCAGCGGCGAACGCGCCTGCACCCCAAATATGCGGTCGGTCGGGGCAAGATCGAGGAGATCACGCTGCGCGCCCTGCAGCTCGATTGTGATCTGGTGATCTTCGCCCAGGACTTGAGCCCCGGCCAATTGCGCGCGATCACCGACGAGACCGAGCTCAAGGTCATTGACCGCACCCAGCTGATCTTGGATATCTTCGCCCAGCGCGCCAAGTCGCGCGACGGTAAGGTCCAGGTCGAGCTCGCCCAGCTCAAATACAACCTGCCCAGGCTGCACTCCAAGAACACCGGCATGAGCCGGCTGGCCGGCGGCATCGGCGGGCGAGGCCCGGGTGAGACCAAGCTGGAGATCAACCGACGCCGCGCCCACGACAAGATCCGCGAGCTGGAGCAGGAGATCGAAAAGATCAGCCAGCAGCGCGAAATTCGCCGCAAGCGCCGCGTGCAGAGCGATATCCCGATCGTCAGCGTCGTCGGCTATACCAACGCCGGCAAGTCCACGCTGCTCAACGGCCTGACCAAGTCGAAGGTGCTCAGCGAAGACCAACTCTTCGCCACCCTGCGGCCGACCACACGTCGGCTGCGCTATCCGGGAAGCCGCGAGATCATCCTGACCGACACGGTCGGGTTCATCCACGAGCTGCCCGACGAGCTGGTATCGGCCTTCAAGGCCACCCTCGAGGAGCTCGACGAGGCCGACCTGCTCGTGCACCTGGTCGACATCTCCAACGAGAATTTCGAGGAGCGCATGGAGGCGGTCAACCGAATCTTGGCCGAGATCGGCCTCGACCATAAAGAGCAGTTGTTGGTCTTCAATAAGATCGACCTGGTCGACGACGACATCGCCGACGCGCTGTGCCGACGCTTCGAGGCGATCCCGATCACCGCTCTGGACCTGGAGACGGCCGAGCCGCTCATCGCCGAGATCGAGCAGCGTGTCTTCCGACAGCGCCGCGCCGAAGCCTACAGCCAATAGAGCCTCGAGTTCAGCGACAATCCAACACGCAAAAAAGGCGGCCCGATTGGTACGTATTTAGCGCCCCGAGCCATGTGATTGGCTCGGGGCGCTACTATTTGC